>JAKAQW010000059.1 GCA_021819525.1 Actinomycetes bacterium | reverse complement strand
TTCCGATCTTGCCACTCGACGTAGCGGGGAGTGGCTGTGGCGGTCACCGTCGTCGAGCCACCTGCGTTGGTGGCGGTGGCGGACACGGAGATCGGATGCCAGATCGACGCGTCGATCCTCCCACGCGATCGCAGACCTCGTGACCGTGTGCGACTACCTCATCATCATCTCGGCCTCACGGGTGAGCGTCGCCGACGAGCTCGACTTCGTGCTCGCGAGCCGTCGCCTGCTCGTCGGGGCGCGCGACCAGAGCCCGCCAGACGGCGCCGACGTCATCGCCGCCACCCATAGCGGACGTCAGACGGACCTCCTCGTCCGCCTGGAGGAGCCCATCAGCGATGCGTCGTGGCAAGTCGAAGAGCCGACGCTCGAAGAGATCGTCATCGCCTATCTCAGGCGGTCCGAGGCGAGCGGGGCACCGTCTTCGGACCGGCCCGAGACAGCGCCACGTCGCAGGGCGCACAAGCAGGTCCTAAGATGATCTGGGCGACCTGGCGCATGGAGCGATCGTTGTATGTCGTCGCTGGAACCGTCCTGGCAGCGATCGCCATCCTGCTCGTCGTCGTCGGGATCCATCAGGCGTCTGCCTGGACGACCTACTCGAGCCTCCATTGCAGCCAACCGGGATCGAGCTCGAGCTGCATGTCGGCTGCGGACAGCTACTACAGCGCGAGCCGCTTCAGCAGCACCGGCGTAGCGGTCGGCTTTGTGCTCCCAGGACTGCTCGGTCTGGTCCTCGGCGCGCCGATCGTCGCCAAGGAGATCGGGCAAGGCACCAACCGTCTCGCGTGGACGCAGTCGATCACGCGCACCCGATGGCTGCTTTGGAAGCTCGGGGTCGGGGCGCTCGCGACTGGACTGCTCCTCGCCCCGCTGATGCCGGTCTTCCAGTGGTGGACCGGAGCCGTGCAGCGCGGAGACCGCATCGTCCCGCCGAATTTCGACGTCTCGGGCTTGGTACCCATCGCATACGGCATCTTCGCCTTCATGCTCGGCGTCCTGCTGGGCGCACTCGTCCGGCGCACGGGCTGGGCGTTTGCCCTCGGTCTCCCACTGTTTGCGGCTTTTCGGCTCCTGGAGCGCACCTACGTGCGTCCCAACCTCGTGCCTCCGGTCGAAACGTCGAACGTCCAGCTGGCGCCTTCGAACAACTGGGTCCTCAACCAGGGGTACCTTCCCCTTCACCAGTCGAGCCCGGGGCACGGGATCACCTGGGGGAGCGAGAACGCCGCCTTGAACCGCTGTACGCATCCCGGCGGCGGCAAGGCGACCTACAGCGTGCAGCATTGCGAGTCGCTGTTGAGGCTCCACTACGTCGTCGAGATGCAGCCCGCCAGCCACTACTGGACCCTCCAGATTGCAGAGGCCGGCGTCTTCCTTGCCGGCGCCCTCGTGCTGTTGGCCCTGGCTCTCGTCGCAGTGCGTCGGTGGAGGACCTAAGAGGCTGTCACGTAAGTTTTTCCAAGTAAAACGCTATATTTGCTATACTTTGCCGCTATCAAATGCTAAGATCTATGCATGGCCGGTAACGATGACACAACAAGCGGTTCTTGGCGAACCGTTCATGGAGACTTAACCGATCAGGAGTGGGCACTGATATGTGATCTCGTTCCAACGTATTCAGGTGGGGGGCGCATGGGCCGCCCTATCGTTCATGAGAAGCGAGACATTGTCAACGCCATTTTGTATGTGGCGGCTACGGGGTGTCAGTGGCGTGCGCTGCCTGAGTGCTATCCACCGTGGAGCACCGTGCACCGCTATCACGTTCGATGGTCGAGAAACGGGGTGTGGGAGGCGGTCTGTGACCGGCTCCGAGAGATGGTTCGCGAGGCAGATGGTCGTGACCCGGAACCCTCAGCAGGGGTGATCGACGCTCGAAGCGTGCGAGGGGCAGCGACCGTGACGTCATCTACCAGGGGATACGACGCGGGGAAGAAGATCTCAGGTCGGAAGACCTTCGGGATTGTCGACACCCTTGGGCTCCTGGTTGCCGTGGTGATCGTCATCGCATCTACCAGCGACAACGTCGGAGGGATCGCCGTGGTCGACAAGGCAGTCACCAAGTCATCTCGACTGTCGAAACTGTTCTGCGATGGGGGATTCAAAACCACATTCATTGAGCATTGTGCATCACATAATGTAGAAGCCGAAATAGTGAAACGAATACACTCTGGTATCTTCGAAGTCCTTCCGCGTCGTTGGGTCGTTGAACGAACCTGGTCATGGCTGATGAACAATCGTCGCTTGCAGGTCGACTATGAACGCCTTCCTGTTGTAGCCGCTGGGTTTGTTTGGGCTGCACATAGCCGGCTTCTACTACGCCGACTGACCACTACGAATAAACAGTGATCGCGCTGCATAAACATACGCGACAGCCTCTAAGCGTTGAGAACTGCGGTGCCGGTCGGCTTGGCGGGCCTTGCCGCCCCTCCGGTAGCGGGTGATACGGCCTAGCGCGGAGGACAGCAAATCTTGAAACACTGCAAATCGTGAAATACTAGGGGTCCCACTGGCATATACCTTTCATGGGGCGACGAACGGGAGCCGGGTGACGGACGACCGCGAAGCACGCTTTAGAGCGCTGTTCGAGGCGGGGCGTTCCCGCCTGGGTGCCTACGCACTCCGCCGCACTAGCTCGTCAGAGGACACTGCCGACATCTTGGCGGAAACGTTCCTCCTTGCCTGGCAGCGCTTGGAGTCGATTCCCGAAGGCGACGCCGCAGTCCTGTGGCTCTACGCCACTGCTCGAAACGTCTTGGCCAACCACCGACGACGCCAAGCGCGCGCAGCTGTGCTGGTCGAGCGCTTGGCGAGCGAGATGCGCGGGGCGCTTTGCCAGAGCGACCCGCTGGACGAATCGGGTCTCGAGGCCGCTCGCGTGCTTGCAAGCCTCGTTGAGGAGGACCGGGAGATCTTGATGCTCGCCGGCGCGGAGCGTCTGGCCGAACAGCTCATCGACCTCGTCAAGGCGCCCGAGCCCGGTCATCCCTGAGCGGCAGGAGAGCCTCGCTTGCACCCGCCCGGCGTCCGATCGCGACGGCCCGTTCCTCCGTCGCGCACGCAGGCTGCTTGACGTCGACGATCCGATCCGGCAGCATCAGTGTCGGCCGGCACGAACGGGGACGAGGTGGTCCCATGCTCGTGGCGGAAGGGTGGTCCCATGATGGTGGCGGGTGACAGGTGACGGTCGACCAGGTCGCTCCACCGTCCGTCGTGTGGCACACTACAACTTGGTACGACGCGGGCGATGACGGCATCGAACTGGGTGCGAAGGCGGAGGTTGGAACGGGGACAACGTCGGCGTAGAGCCAGCCTGATCCACCCGAACCGAATGCGATCCCGTGATAGACGATCGTGGCCGGGCCTGTTCCACCGAACAGGGGTCCGGTCCCGGTGGCTGCCTGATAGCGACCGGCTGCGATCTGGACGTAGATGCCCTGAGGCGGCCCACCACCGCCCCCCGTGGAGACGACGATCGGGTGATCGGCTCCGGAGATGGGCAACCAGGACACACCTCGGATCGGGAAGGAGGTACCGCCCTTCGTGGTGCCTACGATCCGAGGCCGCTGCTGGGGATGGGAGGAGTAGGCCGAGGTAGTAGTAGCCCACGGGGTTGTCGGTCCCCGCTGGGCAATGACCAAGCCACCTCCACTTCCCTGCGGATTGGTGGGAGCCACCGCTTCCCAGGTGCTGCCGCTTGCACCACAGCTGACCATGGTGAACCTCCCCGGCTGACCGGACACTCAAGACCAGCGCTGGCTGGGAGTGGAGGTCCGATCCGTTGTTGGCAGTTGAGCCCATTGTCTTGATAGCCACGCGAGGCGTTCTGGTACCTCGCGTGACGCGTGTGTTTCCGCACACACAACTAAGTTATCCACAGGCGTCGCGCGCCGGCCGTAAAATCGCTACTTTCCCACAGGCGGGAGGTGTGTGATGGCAGCGAAACGGACGACGAACAAGCGCTACAGCGACGAGTTCAAGGCTGACGCGGTCGCGTTGTTGCGCAGGTCGGGCCGGCCGATCGCCGAGGTTGCCCGGGAGTTGGGCATCACCGACACCTCGCTTGGCAGCTGGGCTCGCGACGCGGCTAGAAATGACACTCCCGAGCAGGTGGCCGCAGCGGCGCAGGAAGCGAAGGACGTCGCCCGGCTACGCAAGCGGGTACGAGAGTTAGAACAGGAGATCGAGATCTTGAAGCGCTTCACGGCCTACTGGGTGCGCAGCGAAGGACAGCAGTGAGCTCGGGGCCGGTCGCCCGCCTCGAGGCCCGAGTCGCCCGCCTGGAGGCAGAAGGGACGATCCTGCGTCGCTTGGCCGCGCTTCCAGCAGGCGGCCCAGAGCGCGAGCGGGTCTACCGCTTCGTCGAGGCGAACGCAGCCGAGTTCCCCGTGGCGGTGCTCTGCGAGGTGGCCGAAGTGAGCCGCTCGGCGTACTACGCGTGGCGGGCGCAGGGCGCCGAAGTAGCCGACACGGTCTTCGAGGAGGCAAGCCTGGCTGACCGGATCTTCGACATCTGGGCGTCGAACCGCAGGGTCTACGGCTCCCCGAGGGTGACCCAGGCGCTGTGGCGGGCCGGTGTCACGGTGAGCGAGAAGCGAGTCGCACGGCTCATGAGCGAGATCGGGATCGCCGGCGCATCAGGACGGCGCAAGCTGCGCACGACCCGGCGCGACCCGGCCGCTACCGTCTCTCCAGACCTGTTGGAGCGGGACTTCACCGCCGAGCGTCCCGATGAGCGTTGGGTCGGCGACATAACCTACGTACCGACCGACGAGGGGTTCGTGTTCGTAGCGTCGGTGCTCGATGTGTTCTCTCGGTCGCTGCTGGGCTGGTCGATCACGGACCATCTGCGCACCGAGCTGTGCACCGACGCCTTGCAGGCCGCGCTCGGCGCCCGAGGCAAGAAGATCACACCGGGCACCGTGTTCCACTCCGATCACGGCTGCCAGTACACGAGTGACGAGTTCCGGCGCTTTTGTCGGCGAGCGAAGATCACACAATCGATGGGCACGGTCGGTGACAGTTACGACAATGCGATGGCCGAGAGTTTCTGGTCGTCGTTGAAGCGTGAGCTCGTCGACAACACCCATTTCAGTACGAAAGAAGAGGCCCGCCGGGCTATATTCGAGTGGATCATCTGGTATAATCATGAGCGTCTCCACAGCTCTCTCGGATATGTCTCACCGAGAGAGTTCGAGGGGGCCTGGAACACCAATCAAGCAGCATAAATCAGTGTCCGGCTAAGCGGGGGAACCCCACTTACGAATACCAGTGGTGGGTTGGGAATGGCATCCTCAGGGCCGTACGCAGCCCACGGAGACTGCTGGAGGTTGGCGACCGGTGCAGGCAGGGGTACCGGGCTCGTCACCGGTTGCCCCATGCACGCCTGGCGCTGCGCTTGGGGCAGTGAGGAACAGACTGATGCGGCCTCGACGCCCGGTCGGTTCGAAGCGCCCGCCGGCACGACCGCCCACGTCGTGAGCGCAGCGACACCGAGGACGACAGAACCCACCAGCCACACGGTGCGGCGGTCGTGCACCCGCAGCCTCGTCGCACGTTTTCGTTGTGCCGGACCATGTGTGGCTATGCCTCGACTACCGGGCATCGGTCAACCTCCACATGGGACGCTACCTCGACGGAGAAGGCTTCGATGCGCGGCGGGCTCGCACATGGTATTGAGGATCAGAGGGTTCCGCATCAGCGACAGGCGCCTGGAACCCGGCGGGTGCCTCGAGCGTCTCCCATGCATGAAGCGACACCGAGGAACCCGCTCGCCGCCACCTACGGCACCTACTTCGGCAACCGGATCCCGATGAAGCTCGCTCCCGGGGCAGCAGCGGAGCTCTACCTCGGCACCGAGAGCACCTGCTACGCGCTGTTGGCGGAGGTGCCGCTGCAAGTAGACGAGGTGCCGCTGGGCGGCGCGCAGTTCGGCTTCGGCGTCGCTGAGCCCGACCTGTTCTTCTTGCATTCGTTCTACGATCCAAGACCGAGCGAGGGTCGATCCCGGGACACCGGCTGCGTCGGCGATGGTCTCGAGCGCGGCGACCTCGTCGAGGTTCAGCCGGATCGAATAGACCGTCGAGCGACCCCGGTTCGGCTGTGTGATCTTGGCACCGTTGGGGATAGGGACCATCGCGTCCCCTCGCGCCGGCCGTGGGTCACGTACGAACTGGCTCGATCCGTTCGATCGTCTCCACGCGGTCCAGTGAGCGGTCGAACGACGCGACTCGCCGGACACCCGTGCTCTCCGCGCACGCGACCAGGTAGGCCTCGGCGAAGTCGACCCTGTGAGTCTCGTACACCTCGGCAGCCCGCAGTACCAGGGCAGGGTCCACGCAGACGACCGAGTCGAAGGCCACGAGCGAACGAAGCGCTCCGGCGACCTGAGCGCGCGGTGCCTCGTAGAAGGACTCGAGCACGTAGACGGTCTCTGCAGCCACGACATCGGTGAGCAGCAGTTCGGTCTCGGTGCGTAGGTACCCCGTCGATGCCGCAGCCATGGCCGGAGGATCACCCGTGAGATGTCGGACCAAGACGCTGGTGTCGACGAACGCAGTCACCGGCGCGGGGACCGTCGGGCGCGACCGGGGTGACGGGTGAGCCAGTCAGCAGCCAGCACCCCCAGCTCACCATGGGAGCAAAGACGGGCCACGGCTGGTGTCGCCACCGCTGGGTCGAGCCTGCCCAGAGCCTCGAGGCCCAGGGCCCACAGTCGCGGGTCGTCGTCTTCGAGCATCGCCTCGCACAGCTCGGCGGCCGCCTCCTGGTCGGGCCGGCCGTCGACCCAGGCCTCGAGGTGCGCTCGGGCCTCCTCGGGGGTCATCTTCTCGTCCTCGACGCACACCATGAGCAGCGACAGGGCGTCGGTGTCCACCAGGTCCACCTCGTCGTCGTCGAGCTCACTGGAGATGTCGGCCATGACAGCGACGAGGCGGCCCAGGTCGGTGAGCACGACACGATCTTCTACCTGGGTCACCACGCCCACGTCGACGAGCTGGGCCACCATGGCACCGATGAGGCGGACGAAGTGGGCTCGCTCGGCCTGGTCGTCGGGCTCGAAGCCGTATGCGACGGCCACCTCCTCCCAGGCGGCTGCCTCGATAGCGGGCAGGGCGACGGTTCCGCCGGCTTGGACCATGCCCGCGAGCAGGGAGCCGACGCTGGCGTCCAGCATCTCCACGTAGGCCTTGCGCCATCCCCGCCGGAACCCGTCCAGCAGCCCGTGCTCCAAGAGGGTGACAGCGGCCTTCAGCCACGCCGCGAGCGGATCCCGGTCGAGCTCGACCGCCCGGGCGGCGGGCAGGATCTTGGTGCCCCGCCACTCCAAGAGCTCGGCTGCTGCTGCCCAGCGAAAGGCGTGGGCCGTGTCGGGCAGGTCGTCGATGGAGCCGACCCGGGCGGGCAGGGGCTGGTCGAGGCCGAGGTGGGCGGCCAGGGCCAAGGCGTCGGCGACCTTCAGGTTGCCCGCCTGGGTGGCCGGGCGCCCCCGGCCGACGAAGGCGACCACCTGCGCCAGGCGGGCCAGGGCCCCGGTGCCCAGAGCCTGGTCCGAGAGCTGCTCCGCCACGGCCCGCTCCTCGTCGGTGGGCAGCAGCTCGGCCAGGGGGATGTCGATCACCGCCTCGAGCTCAGCGGCCACATCGAGGCCCGCGTCCCTCGGCCGAGGGCTCCGGGGTCGGGCTCGTCGTGCCTGTGTGCTCCGTGAACCTCGCTTGGCGGCCATCCGCAGATGCTACGCATGCTCGCGCCCCCGACGCTCCCGAGGTGCCACCGACAGAACCGGACTCCGGGTGCGGCCGCAGCTGGCGCCCTCGCCACGGCGGCCTACGGCCTGCGTCGCCGACGGACATTTCCTCCTCGGCCGGCGCTCAACACCGGCCGCCGTCGCGCCAAGGGGTCGTCGACGCGAGTCAGTAGCTCCACAGGGGAGCGAGACCTGTCGATGCGTGTCGCGCTGGTGCACACGGCGCGGGCACCGCGAGCAGCGAGGCACCCGGTTCATGTCGCCGCCCAGGTGGTGGTAGGCAGGGGTCTCGGCGTGAGCCCTTGGGCCTCGCACGCTGCGAGCACCTGGCGCAGCTCGCCGTAGAGGCCGGGATCCCAGTGCATGAGCACGATCGCTCCCGGAGCGAGCGGGCCCTTGTCCCAGGTCTCGAGCCCGTGGCCGTTGTCCACGGCGCTCCACATCACCAGCTCCTCCAACCCGCAGTTCGTAGCTGCCCGCCACACCGCGTCGTCGACCGCCCCGTACGGCGGACGGCCCAGTGTCGGGCGGGACCCGAACCACTTGGCGAACGCGGCGCTTGCTCCTTCCCACTGCGCCTCGATCTCCCCGGCAGGCACCTTGGTGAGCCACGGATGCGACACCGTGTGGTTCTGGACCACCCCGCCTGCTGCCACGAAGCGCTTCCAGAACGCGAAGTGCTCTTTGTCGTCGTCTCCAGCCTGGGAGATCAAGAACGTCGTGATCGCAAGGTGCTCGGATCGCATGACCTCGAGCACCTTCTCGTTCGGGTACCAGCCGTCGTCGATCGTGAGGTACACCGCATCGGTGTCAGTGGGCCCGAAGAACCGCAGCGCGGACGCAGGCGCAGGCCCATCACCTCCAGCCACTGTGGCCGGCGACGTCGGCGCCACAGCTGGTGGCGATGACACAGCTGGTGTGGACGGGGATGTCGAGGACGCACCTGAACCAGGCGGCACACCCGATCGCGCTGTCGAGCCCGTCGGGGTGCTCGACGCCGAAGCGTGGCTCTGTGCTGGAGATGTCGCTGTGGGAGATGTCGCTGTGGGAGATGTCGCTGTGGGAGATGTCGGTGCTGGAGATATCGCTGCGGGGGATGTCAGCGCAGGGGATGTCGATCTCGGGGCCGTCCTCGCTCTGCTTCGCACCAACGGACGCCTCACCATGCGACGAAGAGCGTCCTCGTGCGCCGAGCCCACCATGTCGTCTCCCACCACTGCCACCAGCGCCGCTGCAGCGGCCCCGAGCCCCAGGCGCAGCGCGAGGCGGCGAGGCACCACTCCCGTCTCCCGCTCAGCCTCCGACGGGCGCATCTCACCTGGACTACCCTCCACATCGCTCACATCTCTACGACGCACGAGCAGCCGGCCCGGTTCCCTGCCAGCATCGCTGGCGCCACCTATGCCGCTGAGCCGTAGAACCCGGCGTCTCCGAACACGTAGACGCCGCCGCCCGCAGAAACGAGCCAGTAGCCCTTGCCATCGGGGGTCGCTGCCATACCGACCACCGGGCCCGCAGGTTCCACCCCGATGCCCGGCAGCGAGCCGTAGAAGTGGGCACCGCCGAAGCTGTAGACGCCGCCGCTTGCCTGCGCCAGCCAGTAGCCGTGCCCGTCAGGGGTGGCTGCTATGGCCTGGAAGCGGTCTGGGAGAAAGGCTGTGCTGGACACCTCGAACGGCACCTTCAACAGATCCGGCCTCGAGCTCGGGCCGATCTCACACAACCTCGGCACCTCGAACAGCCAGCGTCCCGGTGTCACCGGCGCCGCCCCTCTGGTGGCGGCACCTTCGTCGTACGCCGGGATCACGAACCGCGCCGACCACCTGCCGTCCGACTCGACCGGCGCAGACACCCCCTCAGCCCCGATCTGTCCTTCAGCTGCGACGAACGCGACCGCGACAGAGTGACATCCCGGCGCAGCCACCCCACGTAACTCGACATCGGTACCTACTGGCCCCGACGGCACGCTGAGAGACAGGGTGGTCCAAGCCATGCGGGAGCAGCTTGACCAGCTTGCTCGGCATTGCTGACCGATCAGGGGGCCTGCGGCAGAAGGCGAGCTATAGCCGTGGGTCTGTTGGTTCGCTCTCCAAGGCGAGCACTCCGAACACGCACTCATGCACACGGTAGAGCGGTTCTCCGGCGACGAACCGGTCCAGCGCCTCGATGCCCAGGGAGAGCTCGCGCACGGCGAGCGAGCGCTTGTGCCCGAGGCCACGGCCGCGAAGGCGCGACAGGTGTCGTTCGGCTGTGTACTCGGGTCCGTAGATGATCCTGAGATACTCCCGACCGCGTACTTTGATGCCGGGTTGCGCCAAGCCCTTGGGGCCATGGTGAACGGTGTCGAGCGGCTTCACGACCATGCCCTCGCCTCCCCGGCTGGTCATCTCCTCCCACCACTGGGTTCCGGCCTCGCACGAGGCCTCGTCTTCGACCTCGACGGTGATGGCGTTGGTGGCCCGGAACGTCGTCGGGTCGGCATCTGCGAGGCGCCGGAGCAGTTCTAGGTGCCACGGGTGGCCCCGGAGGGCGTGGACCGATCCTTCGCCGGCGAGGACCTGGAATGGGGCAAGCTCGAGATCATCAACTGACTCCACTGGCCAGCAGTAGTGCCCATACGCGGCAACGAACCCATCCACCATGGCGGCGCGCTGACCCATCTCGGCGGTGAGGTCGGCGACGTCGACCCCCCGTGCGGCTACCGCTTGGACGACTGCGTCCTCGGCGCGCACCGCCCGACTCGCGGCGGCGCCCACTGCTGCGTACTGCTGGCGCAAGAGATCCTCCGCCTTGGCGGACCAGGGAAGTAGCTCGCAGTCGAGCACGAGCCAATCACTCGCGAGCTCCTCCCAGAGACCCGTCACGGACACCGCGGCGCGCACCTTTCCCAGCAAGGCGGCCTCCATCTCGGCATCGGCGAAGAAGAGACGCCCGGTCCGGGTGAAGACGACGCCGGCCGAAGGCGCGTCGATCCCGAAGCGTCGTGATGCGACCGAGGCGTCCCGGCAGGCGATCACGACGGCACGGGACCCCATGTGCTTCTCCTCGCATACCACGGTGCGAGCCCCGACGGAGCGAAAGGCAGCGAAGGCCTCGTGGGGATGTTCGAGCAGCCCTTCGCGCTCCGAGGTCGCCGTTGGGGACATGGTCGGAGGGAGGTACACGAGCCACCGCGGGTCGACGGCGAACCGGCTCATGACCTCGAGCGCGGCCGCGGCGTTCTCCTCGCGGATGGTGACCGTGCCGGCCAATCGGGTCTCGATCCTCCGCTTGCCGAGGACGTCGTCGAGGTCCAAGTCGGTAGGCTCGCGTGCCTCGTCGGCGGCGGCAGGCGCGAGCGGTCTGACCGGCTCGTAGTAGACCTCGTTCGCCGGAACCGAGACGAGCTCGCGTTCGGGGTAGCGCAGGGCCGTGAGCCGGCCTCCGAAGACGCAGCCGGTATCGATGCAGATCGTCCGGTTCAACCAGACAGCCTCGGGTACCGGCGTGTGGCCGTAGACGACCGTGGCTTCTCCTCGATAGTCCTCTGCCCACGGGTAGCGCACCGGCTGGCCGTACTCGTCGGTCTCTCCGGTCGTGTCGCCGTAGAGGGCGAACGAGCGCACCGTCGCCGAGGCGCGCCCCTGCATGGTGGCCGGCAGCCCAGCGTGCGCTACCACGAGTCGCCCCTCGTCCAGCACGAAGTGGCTGATCAGACCGTCGAGGAACGAGGCCACCTGCTTGGAGAGCTCCGGCGGCTGCGCTGCGAGCTGCTCGAGGCTCTGGGCGAGGCCGTGACCGGTGCTCACATTGCGGCCGTTCAGCGCTCGGAGCAGCTTCACCTCGTGGTTGCCGGAGATGCACAAGGCGCTCCCCTCGCCGGTCATGCCCATCACCAACCGCAGCACGGCCGGCGTCGCCGGTCCTCGGTCGACCAGGTCGCCGAGGAACACTGCCCGACGGCCATGGGGGTGACGGGCCGACGACCGCTCGGGGTCGATCTCGTAGCCGAGAGCGGTCAGGAGGGCCTCGAGCTCTTCGTAACATCCGTGGACGTCACCGACGATGTCGAAAGGCCCGCGATCGCTCCGGCGGTCGTTCCAGAGCGGCTCACCCTCGACGCTGGCCGCGGCGATCTCTTCTTCGTCCTTCAGGTGGTACACGCGGTGGAACCCTTCACGGCGAAGTCCCCGTATCGAGCGGCGAAGCTGGCTGCGCTGGCTGCGCAGCACGTGCGGTCCGAACTGGCGGTCAGAGCGCGACGCATTGCGAGCAGCGCACACGTCTTCGGGCACGTCGAGCACGATCGCTACCGCCAGCACGTTGTTCGCCTTGGCCAGGTTGACGACGGATCGCCGGGCTTGCACCTGCACATTGGTGGCGTCCACCACGGTCAGTCGCCCTGCTTCGAGACGCTTGGAGGCGATGTAGTAGAGCACGTCGAACGCGGCGTCCGTGGCCGACTGGTCGTTCTCCTCGTCGGCGACCAGACCTCTACAGAAGTCGGAAGACAGGATCTCGGTCGGCAGGAAGTGGCGGGCTGCGAAGGTCGACTTGCCCGAGCCGGTCACCCCGACGAGCGCCACGACGCAGAGCTCTGGGATCTCGAGGACGGTCACCGGCTGAACACCGCCATCTGGGTGGGAGGACCGACCGTGGCATCCTCGGGCCCAATACCGGACAGGGCCACCGTGTACCCATGCCGGGTCGTAATCTGTGCGCACCAGTTCGCGAGCTCCGCCCTCGTCCACTCGAAACGATGGTCACGATGACGCAGTGCACCGGCTGGCAGTGACTCGAAGCGGACGTTGTACTCGATGTTGGGCGTCGTGACGATCACCGTCGACGGTCGGGCGTGGGCGAACACCGCGCGCTCGAAGCTCCCCAGCCGAGAAGGATCGAGGTGTTCGATGACCTCAGCGACTGCAGCCGCGTCGAAGCCGACGAGGCGAGCGTCGCGATAGGTGAGGGATCCGTGGAGGAGATCGACCCGGGCACGCTGGCTCGGCGCCATGGTGTCGAGGTGGAGACGCTGGGCAGCGACGTCGAGCATCCGAGACGAGACGTCTACTCCTACGACCTGCTCGATGCCCCGCACACGGAGCAGCTCGCCGATCAGCTTCCCCTCGCCGCAGCCGAGATCCAGCACTCGGCGGGCGCCACTGGCGCGGACAGCTCGGAGGACGGCCTCGAGTCGTCGCTCGTTCAGGTGGATCGGTCTTTCGACCGCGTGCTCTCGAGCGTCGTACCGGGTCTCTGCCTCGTCGGGATCTTCCAGATCCTCCTCCATGAGCCGGCCCAGGGCCTCCCGGGTGAGCCGACGGTCATGACGCAGGTAGCGGCGCGTGATCAGTTCCCGTTCTGGGTGCCTCGAGAGCCAGTCGCCGCCTCTTCTCAGCAGCTTGTCGATCTCGTCCGGCCCCACCCAGTAGTGCTTGTCGTCGTCGAGCACGGGCAGAAGGACGACGAGGTGCTCCAGGAGCCCTTTCAGGGTCACGGTTGCCGTCAAGGTGAGGTCTACGTACTGGCTGTCCCCCCATTGCGGAAACCGCGGGTCGAGCGGGATGGCCTGTGCCGTGACCTCGTAGCCCAGGGGCTCGAAGAGCCGGTGCGCGACGTCCTCGCCGCCACGACAGGGCGTCACTGGTAGAGAGACCTCCAAGGCGATGGCCTGTTCGACCAGCTCGGGGCGCTCCTTGCTCCTCCCTGCCATCGCAGTGGAGAACACCTTGCCCAGGGCCACCGACATGAACGACGAGGTCGCGTACGGGCGATCGTTCACGTACTGGCCAAGGGAGAAGTCGTGGCCTCTCGGAGCGCGACGACGGACCAGTCCGACCGGGTCGACGTCGACCACGACCGCCGCGGTGCAGCGCTCGTTGCTCGCCTCGGGGTAGACGACGTGGGCTCGGCCGAAGCCGAGCTCGGCGCGGTGGTGGGCAGAAGGGTTCTTGTGCAGCAAGTACCCGAGATCGGTGGCCGGGCGGTGGTCGGTCGAGATCGTGAGCAGCATGAAGGTCCTCGGCGTCAGGCGTGGCGCGGGTGCGCCGGTAGGACATCTTTGCATCTGGCCGGGCGGACCAAGAAACGTCTGCTCGCCAGATGGGTTCGCCTCCTCGGTGGCGATCGGTGATCGGGTGCAGGTGGTCTGGCATGGTGACCGTGCCACCAGGCTGTCGCTGGCATGGCGCTCTCGTAGAGAGACCTCCGCCACCCGAAGCACCAACGACCCGATCCGCATGGTGCTCGGCGTGAGCCTTCGAGAGTGGCGACCGGCATCTGGTCAGAGAACGTCTCGTCGTCCCGGTGACGCGGGTGTGCGTCAGGTCCGCAGTCGCCGACCTTCAGTGTCCGAGACTCATTCCCTCGTCGCCCTCGACAACGATCTGCCGTGCCGAAGTCGCCAGAGCATCGCGAAGGGTCGGCAGATCCTCGGCGATGGTTCGTTCGACTTGGCTCCACTCGGTATCCCAGTACCGGTGTGCGGCTCGGATGCGGAACCCGATGATCCCCCTCCAGGGGATCGAAGGATGGGCATCTTTGAACCGGTCGCTCAGATGGCTCGAAGCTTCGCCGATGATCTCCAACTGGTGGAGTACACCCGACCGGTACAACTCGTCGTGGTCGCGCGTCGCCGTCCACCGCTCGATGCTGTCGATGGCTTCAAGGATGTGGGCAACGCGGTCGTCGTCTGTGCGCGTCACAGGGGCCTGGCTTCTGCCAGGATCCTAACTCTCGACCTTGCCGGTACTTCGACGGGGCTCACCACATCGACGTTCCGTTCGAGGAGATCCGCAAGATCCAGCTCGAGCTCGACCCGCTCGAACAGTCCGACCCCTGCCGGCATCTCGGCAAGAAGGTCCACATCGGAGCTCTCGTCGTCCTCACCGCGAGCGATGGATCCGAACACCCTGACGTTTGTCGCCCCGAACGCCTCGAGCACGGCGAGCACCTCGTCGCGCCGGGTCACCAAGATTTCAGAGGGTCGCACCCTCGCGCTGTTCACTGCCTCCCCGCGGTGCAAGCCGGGGGCCTGCGCTCGTGCTTCACTCACCTCCACTGGCTCCACACCACGAGAATACCGCTTTGCGATCCCACGGAGCGGGGTCAGCGTGCGCCGGACGCGTCGTCACCGCAGAACATCTCATCCATCGCCGCCTTGCCGGCCGACACCGACTCACTCACCTGGTGGCGGTGGACGCCCTCGGTCGTCGCTGCTCTCGGGGTCCAGGTCGCGGGTTCGGGCCACTGTCCAGGACATACGCGCGCGAGCTCCCTACCGGCGACGTGTCTGTCCATGGCCTGCGCTCTAGTAACATTTCTGAAGGCTGGCGTGGGCCAAGCTGATCTCGCCGGGCCGCAGCCACGAGCCGCCCCCGGTGAGCGACGCCACGGTCGCACCGTGGTGCGGCGCCCGAAACGGCGGGCGGCGCGGGAACCCGCCGTCTGACACCGCCAGACCAGCTGCCGACTGCACCCGGGCCACCGCCAGCGCGTCCGCACGCGTAAGCGGCGGCAGCAGCCCCGGCAGGCGCTGTGCCAGCATGGTCTTGCCACATCCCGGTGCGCCCACGAGCAGCCCTCGCCGACGAACGCCGTGTCGACGATGGCCTTGGCGGGAACCTCTCCTTGGGCCACCAGCAGCCCTATAGCGATCGGCAGGTCGAGCCCCGGCCCGCCCTTCGGGACACCTGAGGGCGCGAGGTTCACCGTCACCCGGCACTGGGGCCAGCTGAACCCGCTCGTGAGCAACGCGGCGCGCACCCGGTCTCTCGCCTCGCGCACCTCGGCGTCGGGCAGGCCGACCATGGTGAAGCCGGGGAAGCCGCCAGATACGTGGACCTCCACGTCTACCGGACGGCCCTCCACTCCTCGCAGCGACGCGGAGCGAACTCGAGCAAGCATCGTGTCCCCCTGAGATCCACAGGTGCCCCGACACGCGGAGCGACCTCGACAGTCGGGTGGGAGGAGCGGCCAGGAGCGCTTGCTGCTCGATACGCTTCGAAGGGTAGACGGCGGCTGTGACTCCGAGGTGCGCGCCACGTCCACCAGCGCCCCCGGCGTCAGGTAGAGACCCTGCCGGTCACAGGCCCGGCGGCGACAGCGCCAGCTCACGCGCTCGACGACGACAGCACCCGCGCGGATTGTCCGGCTACCACTTCGCCGCCGGAGCTTCGGGCGTAGGAGGTGGGGGGACGGCGCTCGGCGAAGACCCCCATGGCCTCGGCGGTGTCCTCGCCGTGGAAGTTGACGGCCTGGGCCCACGCCTCGCTGTGCAGGGCCTGGACCATGGGCACGTCGGTCCCGTCCTCGAGCAGGCACTTGGTCATCGAGAGCGCCAGCGGCGGTCCTGCTACGAGGCGCGCCGTCCACTCGTCGACCGTCGCGTCGAGCTCCTTGTCAACAGCCCCAAGCGGACCTAGAAGAAGCACTTCGCGTCCCTGTCGGCTCGATCACACCGGTGGTGGAGCGAGCATCAGGAGACCTCTTCGGTCCGCCAGACACGCCGCTGTCACTTGGACAGCGCCTAGCGTCTGCTGAGCGGATGTTCGTGCGGGCCATGGACATCCTTCGCGAAGTCAGACAGGAGATGGAGCACGCCCAACGGCGTCACGACGGGTCGTGTGACGGTTTGCCACCGCCGTGACCGATGCCCAGCCACGCCTGGAGCGACGCGACCGGGATGAGCGGTCGCTGGCCGATCTTGACCGCGTGCAGCCGCCCCGACGCGCACTCCTGGTTCACCAGGGCACGCGACACCCCGAGCGCGGCGGCGGCCTCTGCCACAGACAGGGCGATGCGCCCGGCGAACGTCTCCTCGCCAGATGGGATCGTCTCCTCGGTGGCGATCGATGTGATCGTTACCAGTAGATGGGCCGTCATGGTGAGATCGTGCCACCTCAGCTCTCGGGCGATGCCTGCGCTACCTGAAAAGAAGCTGGGGGCTTCAGCCGTGAGAGAGGTCACTGGCCGGGCGGACTGGTCCAATACTGCTGGAGTCGTTCGATCGCCTGAGCCCGGGTCAGGCTTGCCACCTCGTGCTCGGCCAGCCCAACTCGGCGCACGAGCAGGTATGCCAGCTCGGCCGGGAGGGCCTCGGCGGGTGCCTGGACGCCGCCTCGCTCTGGCATCGTGGCGGTGCGTACGCATGCCCAGAACTCCTCCTCGTTGACCCGCAACTGGTCCCACACGATGTGGCTCCACATCGACGCGCCGTAGTCTCTCTGATCGGGAGGATGCGACACCCGTGTGCGCAGCACCTGGCCATCTGGAAGGGCCAGCTCGTAGGTGATGTGGTGCGTGCCGGTAGAGCCCCGGGAGTCTCGAACTCGAGTCCACCCCTCGCGTCGGCAGAAGGCGTCGTGGTCTGCCCGGGTGGGCTGCGGCCAGGTGGTCACGGCGCCTGGCCGGCCAACCACTCCTTGATCTGCGCATCGTCGCTGAGACTGACCAGCTGCACAAGGCCCCAGTTCTCGCGGTGGTTCGGCACGTCTTTCAGGTGATCGCGCCAGTCCTCCGCGTACTCTCGGAGCGCCAGCACCATCTCGTCGAGCGCCTCGTCGAGCGTGGATCCGTCGGCGGCGATCGGCAGCCCGGGCAGAAAGACCGACCACCTCCCTGCCTCTGGAACCACGCGTGCATCTGGCGGACAGCGGTGCAGGAGCAGGTCGCGCAACCGCTCGGCGCTCACAACTGCCGCATCGTGGCCCTGGCGGCGGACCACGACCGGCTCCCCGCGGTCGGCGGTGTCGAGCACCTCCTTGAGGTGATCACGCGCCTGGCTGTAGGACTCGAAGGTGAGAACGGCCACGCATCCACCATAGGGGAGTACGCCACGTACGTCAAGTACGTCCGAGGGAACGCCGAAACCGTGGGCTTCTGTGGCCGTTCGCGCCGCTCAATCGCACAGGTCGCAGGTAGTCCTGCCCGGTACGCGTGCAGCATGCCGGCGTCGATCTGTGCCTGGCGCCGTGCGGCCCCAGGCTGTGCAGATCACGGACTGTGGTCCCGTTGCATCTCGGTCGCTCGCAGCCCATCGGAGATGGTCCCGATGCAGACAGCAGGGGCCGCTACTTGGACGTAATGGCGATCAGGCGCTGGCCCGTGTAGCGGCCGACCAGGCGGCCCGGCACGCATCGCGCGCCGCCATTGCCGACATCGCTGCGCCTGCACCATTTCGATACCAGATGCTATCATCGCGCTATGGCGATGACCCTGCGTCTCGACCCTGACCTCGACGCCGAGTTGCGCGCCGCTGCCGAAGAGGACCGCCGCAGCGTCCACCAGACCGTGGTACTCGCCATCGAGACGTTCCTGGCGCTGCGCGAGACCGCCGAGGTAGTGGCCGACCCCGAGGCGCTGCGAGCCTTGGCCGAAGCCCGCCAGGCGGTCGCAGACGGCGACATCGTCTACGGAGCAGACGCTGTACGAAGCCTGGTGCGAGGACGCCAGGCTTCGTGAGCCAACGCTACGAGCTGGGAACCGCACCACCGGCACGTCGTGCGTTAGCCAATCGGTTGTCCCCTGACGTTGCGGTCGCGGCCTCTGAATTCGTCACCGGGCCACTCCTCGACAACCCACGCAGGGTGGGCAAGCCGCTTCACGGCGCGCTGGCCGGCATCTACAGCGCCCGACTTGGACGTGAGTGGCGCATCTTGTACGAGATCGACGAGGACAAGCGCGTGGTGATCGTCCTCGACATCGAGCACCGGTCGACCGCCTATCGGCCTCGGTGAACAAGGCGTCACCGGGAATGGGTGTGGGACGAGCAGCCATATCTTGCCGATCACGCCCTGCTGTGGTCGTTCTGTCCAAGAGCGCCACCGGTCCTTGTGCCGGTGGCTGCGGGGTTGCCGCCTCGAGCCGTTCAGCGATCCCGGCCTTGTCTTTCCTAGCCCACCGCAGCCGCCTGTAGAAGGTGCCGCGCTCTGTCCAGAGGCCAGCGGGTGCCGGCACCTCTGGACACCGTTCACACCGTTCCCAGACCGCGCACCGCGACGTGTGCCTGCAGCGGTTCAGACGGCGAGCCGCGCTTCAAGCGCCTCGCGGGCGAGCTGATCCGCGAGGCGACGGACGAAGATGTGGTCGTCGCCCGCCATGGCCGCCTGGCCGCGGTGCTCGTCGGCGCCGAGCGCTACGACGCGCTCCTCGAAGAGCTGGAGGACCTGAAGGATCGCCTGTCGGTCTACGAGAGCGCAGGGACCGAGCCGACGCTTCGGATCGGGTTCGGCAAGATGGCGGCCGAGCTCGGGGCTCGTTGACCGATCGAGCACGCTCACTCCCGCAGCACCGCGGCCCACTTCCTCGAGGCATGTGTTTGCCCGAACGGCCAGGGCCCGCAGCCGGCTACTGGGGCCGTGCCCGGGCGGCCGGCCCTGTGCCCAGCTCGCGCGGTTCGTCCTCGCCGTGGACCACAGGCCCAGACGTGTTCGACGCGGTGTCGAGGAGCACGACGCTCGGCTCGGCGCAGGTGGCTCACAAGACCATCGAGCGCCTTGCTCTCGGGGTCCATGTCGTGGGTTTGGGCCACTGTCCAGGACATACGCGCGCGCGTGCCTTGCCGGCGACGTGTCTGTCCATGGCCTGTGCTCTGGTAACATTTCTGAAGGCTGGCGTGAGCCAAGCTGATCTCGCCGGGTCGCAGCCACGAGCCGCCCCCGGTGAGCGACGCCACGGTCGCACCGTGGTGCGGCGCCCGGAACGGCGGGCGGCGCGGGAACCCGCCGTCGGACACCGCCAGACCGGCTGCCGATTGCACCCGGGCCACCGCCAGCGCGTCCGCACGCGTAAGTGGCGGCAGCAGACCAGGCAGGCGCTGTGCCAGCATGGTCTTGCCACATCCCGGTGCACCCACGAGCAGCAGGTGGTGCCCACCGGCAGCTGCGACCTCGACAGCTCGTCGTCCGAGCTCCTGGCCCCGGACGTCGGATAGATCCCCAGCCGGGCTCGGGGCACCCACCGCCACCGTGGCGACCGGCGGCGCCGGCCACGACAGCTCTCCTCGCAGCACCGCGACGAGCTCCCCCAAGCTCCCCACACAGCGTGCCGAGGAGCCGAGCACCAGCCTGGCCTCCGCCGCGCCAGCAGCCGCCACCACCACCTGCTCGGACTCGACACAGCCCACCATGCACACGAGCCCGGGAACCGCGCGCACCGAGCCGTCGAGACCGAGCTCGCCGACGAACGCCGTGTCGACGATGGCCTTGGCGGGAACCTCTCCTTGGGCCACCAGCAGCCCTATAGCGATCGGCAGGTCGAGCCCGGGTCCGCCCTTCGGGACACCTGAGGGCGCGAGGTTCACCGTCACCCGGCACTGGGGCCAGCTGAACCCGCTCGTGAGCAACGCGGCGCGCACCCGGTCTCTCGCCTCGCGCACCTCGGCGTCGGGCAGGC
>JAKAQW010000058.1 GCA_021819525.1 Actinomycetes bacterium | reverse complement strand
TCCGGCGTCGAGCCACGTGCCGATCTCGGGATTGCCAGGCGCGCCATCCTCCGCTCGCCGTGATCGCTCTCGCTCCAGGGTCACCGCGACCTCGTCATGAGCCCGCGCCCGGTGCGTCACCTCGTCCGCCTGAGCCACTGCACCGCGGACCCCACCAGGCGGCCGAGGCTGTCGGTATCTGCCAGGACCCGCTTGACCGGCCCGGCCACCGAAAGCGCCGCCACCGGGTTCCCCCCGCCGTCGAGCATCGGCACGGCCACAGAGGCCACCCCCTTCGCCGCCCCTTCCACCGTGCAGGCATAGCCGCGCTGGCGTGTCAGCTCGAGCCTCCGGCGGAAGACCTCCTCGTCACGGACGGTGCCAGCGGTGAAGTGCACAAGACCGGCTGACAACCGCCGTTCGGCCAGGTCCGGGGAGAACGCCGCTGTCGCGGTGCCGGAGCTCGTGACGTGCAGGGGAAAGCGTCGCGGGACATGGGAGAACAGCGGGTTGCAAGAGCTGGCAACGAGGCGTTCGATGTAGACGACGTCGAGGCCATCGAGCAGAGCCAGATGAGCGGTGCAGTCTGTGCGCTGGCGCAGCTGCTCCAGCACCGGAAGCGCCGCTCGGCGCAGAGGCATGCGGTCGGCGGCGACCTGGCCAAGCTCAGCGAGGCTCGGCCCCAAGCTGTAGCGGCGGCTCACCTCGTCCTGGGCCAAGAAACCGCAGCCCACAAGCGTCGTGGCGAGACGGTGCGCGGTGCTCTTGGCGACGCCCAGGCGACGAGCCAGGTCGCACACCCCGAGCTCGTCATGGTAGCGGAGACACTCGAGCAGCCGGGCAGCAGCTGTCACCGACTGGAGGCCCGCAGCCTCGCCTCGCTCACTGTCTTGCACCCGGCCGGCTGCCACCAGATTCCCCCTGTGCCGAAGCTCGTCGCACTCGGCGACCCTCCCCTTCTCGCGGGAACTGTAACTTGTGACCCGCTAAGATGCGAGCATGTGTTCCATTCCACGGAACAATGTTGGATGGCGCCGGCGATGTCGATTGCTCGCCGGGTAGCCCAGGTGCTCGACTGCTTCGGGCCGTCGGACCCCGAGCTCGGGATACGCGAGATCGCCCGGCGCAGCAGTTTGCCACCCTCCACCACCCATCGCCTCGTAGCCGAGCTCGTCGAGCTCGGCTACCTCGAGCGGAGCGCGAACGGTAGCGTGATGCTCGGGCTGGCACTGTTCGAGCTCGGCCAGCTCGTCCCCCGCCAACGCAACCTGCGCGACATCGCTCTTCCCTTCATGGAGGACCTCCAGCAAGCCACCCGCCAGACGGTCCACCTCGCCGTACGCGACGGGAACGAGGTCGTCTACGTGGAGATACTCGGCAACCGCGGCACCGATCTTCCCTCGCGGGTCGGGGGGCGCATGCCTGCCTACTGCACCGGCGTGGGCAAGGCCATTCTCGCATTCTCGGATCCCGAAGTCGTCACCGCGTCCATGAACGCCGGCCTTGTCCCGCGCACGGAGCACACGATCACCGACAGCGACCGGCTGCTGGCCAACTTGGCAGAGGTTCGCAGCACCGGCATCGCCTTCGACAAGGAAGAGTCGGGACCGGGGATCCTTTGCGCGGCGTCACCGATCCGCGCCCGCAACGGCGACGTCGTGGGCGCCCTGTCGGTCACGGGGAGGTCCGGCATGGTCTCTCTCGACCACGTGGGGATAGCGGTGCAAGCGGTGGCCAGCGCGCTCAGCCGCCGGGTGGTCTACCCGCCGAGCCGGGATCAGCGCTTGAGCAGCGGACTGCGCAGCACACCCCGGGCCTTGTCCGATTCGTCGTAGAAGTCCTCTCGGAAGATCGATCCTCCGAAGAGACGCTTTTTCATCAACGTCCGCAGTGTCGCGTCGACCATCGGCGGCGGTCCGCACACGTAGGCCACGTGCCCCTCCAGACTGCCCGGGTGGTCTCGCTCGATCACGTCGGTGACGAGGCCCCGCTCGAAACCGACCACGGTCTCGGCGTCGAGACAGGGGCGGTAGCAGAAACGATCCGGGTGCTCCTCCTGGAGGGCTGCGAGCACGTCAGTATCGTAGATGTGCTCGAGGCCTCGCGCTCCCTGGTACAGCGTGATCTGGCGATCGAGACCAGAGACCAGCATGTGACGCACCATGGACTCGATCGGCGCGAGGCCAGTACCACCCGCCACCATGATGATCGGCTCTTCGCGGAGCGGGTGGAGGAAGAAGCGCCCGAACGGCCCCGAAAGATCGATCTCGTCGCCTACCTGGAGCGACCCGAACACCCACTGCTCCGAAGCCAGGCCTCCAGGGGTGCGCCGGACGTGGAGCTCGAGCGAGCGCTGCTGGCAGGGCGGGTTCGCAAGCGAGTACGACCTCTTCACCTTCGTTCCTGGCACCTGGATCTGGACGTACTGGCCCGGATTGAACGACAGGTCGCCCTCGAGCGCCAAGCGCAGCCTCCGTGTGCCGCGGGCACAGTCCTCGATCTCGACGACCGTGGCACGGTGGTCGCGCACCGGATGGAGCTCGACCCCCTCCTCGACGTCCACCTCCGCTTCGACCACCACGTCCGAGAGGGGACGGGCACAGCACAGCAATGCCTTCCCCTCATCGCGCTCGAAGTCCATGAGAGCGAAGCCCGACGCATCGCCGAAGTCGATGCTGCCTTCGAGCAGTTCCGCCTTGCAGGTGCCGCACGTCCCGTGCGTACAAGCGTGGGGCAGCCATATCCCCGAACGGAGGCACGCGTCGAGGATGCTCTGGTCCCCGCGGCAGTCCACCTCCAGGCCACTTGGCTCGACGCGGACACGATGCACCTGCTCTACCACCGCGAACGTCCCTCCATAGCGCCGTACACCGTCACCTCACTTCGACCTGGCTGGCCGAGGCCGTCCGATCACGTCACCACCGACGTGAAACGCTCGTTGAGCTCCCGGCCGATGTAGAAGATCCCCTTTGACAGCTGGTCGGCGGTCCAGGTGATCGTCGGGAAGTCCGGGTAGGTGATGTAGCCGTTGGCGAACACCTCGTTACGATTGCCGGCAGGATCGAAGAAATAGATGGTATGGCCACGCGTGATGCCATGGCGCGTGGGCCCCACGTCCACCGGGACGTCGTCCATGGCGAAGATGTCCCCGGCGCGCAGGATCGCGCTCGTGTCTTCCAAGAAGTACGCGAAGTGGTGGAACTTGCCGTTGCCGCCCTTGATGAACGCGATGTCGTGGGGCGTGTTCGTACAGAAGAGCCACGTCCCGATCAGCTCGGGGTCGGCCGGGTCGGTCACGACGCGCTCGGAGGGACGGAAGTCGAGGCACTCCATGAAGAAGCGCTCCACCATCGCCGGGTCCTCACACGTGAGGAGTGCGTGGTCGATGCGCGGAACGCTCACGCCGCGCCCGAAGCGCGGCCAGGACTCGGGGTTGAGGACGCCGGGCTCGGTCCCGAGGTGCTCCATGTCGCTGTAGAGCTCGACGGTGTGCTCCGAGGGAAGGGTGATCCGGATGCCGTCGCCCACAGCCATGTTATCGCCCTTGCTCATCCGCGCCACCGACGCTCCGAAGCGCTGAGCACGGCTCTCGTAGCGCGCTATATCCTCTGAGGTCTCGCACTTGTAGCCGAGCTTTACGAGGCCGACACCGCCCTCCTCGAGCACCACGGAGTGGTGGTCGTACTCGTCCCAGCCCTTGTAGAACACCTTCCCCTGCTCGCTCGCGGTCTCGGTCATGCCCAAGGTGGTGCCGTAGTGCCCCTTGGCGCTGTCGAGGTCCGTCACTCGGAGATGCACGTAGCCCAGTCTCATGACACTCATTTGGTTATCTCTCCTTGTCGTATGTCGCTCCGCTGTGTGGTGATGGATATCGCCTGCTTCAGCAGCCACGGGGCCGCTGCCGTGAGCCGATCGTTGCGCAGCGCGACGGTCAGCTCGCCTGCGGGCACAGCCTGGCAGCTGAGCGCTGTGCCGCCTTCTCGCTCCTCGAGGCTGAGCACGGTGTCCGAGATCACGCCGCTGTAGCCCACTGCCCCTGCCACCACGTCCACCTTGCACACCCCACAGCCCCCCCGCCGGCATCCCCATCGGTACAGGTAACCGAGCCGTTGCAGGCCTGCCAACAAGGTCTCGCCCTCGCGCAGATCCACCGTGACGCCGTCAGGCTGGACCGTGACCACCACCATGTCAGATCCGAAAAGTGATGAGGCTCTTGTGACCGACGCCCAGGCCGCCAAGGGTCTGGTCGGGACGGGGGGACACCTCCACGCCATCGACACGCCATCCACCCGGGCACCGGGGGTCGTAGTCCGGGTCTGATGCCGCCCATGGGTCCACCATTTGGGCCTTGAAGTCCCCCCAAGACATCTCACGCGGCGCCCGGAAGGTGGCGGCCGAACAGAACATCATGTTCCCCTCCCACAGCACGTGGACGAGCTGGTCGTCGCCGTAGAGCTCCTGGCGGGAGCTGGAGGGGAAGTCGTAAGGGGCTATCGCTCGAACGCTCATCGCGACGCCACCTCGCTCAGCTGCGCTTCGTGCCAGTGCTGCCAGTTGCGCTGGTCCACCGAGCCCTCGTACTCACCGCCATCGCCCTCCTCCAGCCCGTACCACGCCAGCACCTCGGGCACCGTGGGACCGCCGCAGTTGCCTTGGTAGATCTGGTGCACAGGCATCCAAGCCTGGACGTACTTCTCCGGCTCCCGGTCGAAGATCCACTTGCAGCCGTCAGAGCAGAAGTTGAACTTCTCCCCGCGGTGCTCGCTCCAACGTTGCGCTATCACCGTAGGGGAGCCGGGCTCGGTAAAGATCATGGGTATCTGGCAGGTCTGGCACAGCTGTGGGAGCCCTTGGAAGAAGAAGCGGCCACCGCCCTCTCTGATGCGCCGTGCCTTTTCCCACTGCGGGCGGTAGAGGTTGTCGAAGGTGTCCGGGTAGTTGGCAGAGAGCCACTCCAAGTGGTCGTCATGGGGGATCGACGTGGTGAACCCCGCGGCAAAACCGAACGAGAAGAGCGTCCAGTACACCTGGTGGCTGAGTAGATCCTTCTCGTCCACGGCCTGCTGCACATGGCGGGGGGGGTTGATCCCGTAGTACGACAGATCAGGGAAGAGGCCTTCGAGCATCTGCTGCTCGAAGTAGAGCTCGAAAGCTTCCTTCCAGCTCATCACCCGCCGGGGTAGCTGGTAGTCCATCATGGAAGCCACGAGGGCAGTGACTCTGTAGGAGCGCCAAAACCACTTGTCTATCCAATCCTGGACAATGGGCACATTGCCCTCGTCCTGCTCGAGCATGAACTTGATCGACTCGAGGCCGAGGGTCATGTGCCGGCTCTCGTCGCTCTGCGCCGAGAAGCCGAATGTCATGGTCGGCAGGTCGCCGTTGAAGCTCGCCCCGCTCATGAATGGCACGAAGAGAAGGTTCGTGAGCAGGTACTCGAAGCTGAACGAGATGGCCGTGAGGAACTCGAACGGTCCGGCCGAGACTGCGTCGTCGAAGAACGACTTGGGTACCGAGAGGTACCACACCCGGTCGTGCATGCGAGAGAAGCCGTGGAACCCGCTGTAGTGCTTGTTGTAGCCACTGAGAGTATGGATCTCGGTCTGGGCGTGGCGCAGCTCGTCGATCGACTGGCAGATCGCAGCGAAGCGCGGACCTCCACCTTTGAGATGACGACCGAGATACGCGAAGTGTCGGTGCGCCTGGTACTCCAGGGGAGTCACTCCCTGGAGGAACAGCTTCATCGCGTTCAGGTAGCTCGCGTCGCTCAGGCTCAAGTGCCCCTGGCTCTGGGCGAAGCTGTCCAGCACCGCGTAGAGGCGGCGGTCCTTCTCTGCCTGGTACTTGTAGTAGCTGTCGACTGTCAGCCTGAAAGGGTCCTCCCACTTGGACCAGTCGTGGATCTTTATCCCCTCGAAGGTGGCATGGGGGAAGAGCTCCTCCTCGTCGACGTAGGAGGGCTCCCAGTCGAGGTCCCGGGTGAGCACCGAGTAGCGCTGCTTCATGGACAGCTTGGGCATTGCGTTCTCCTCAGCTCGAGTGGTCCCAGGCGATGACGATCTCGTCCTCGTCCCATTCGCCTATATGGCCGTAGTAGGTGACGATGCACATCTGGAACTCGTGGGTCTCCCACGGTCGACCGAGCAGGCCCTCAACGGTCTCTCGCCGCACGACGAGCCGTCCGGGGACGGAGACGCGCACCAACCCGGGCCGGTGGCTCAGCGTCGCGGCCGGATTGTCTGCGACGATGGCCTCGATGACCTTTCGGGACTCCTCGCTGTCTTGGAGCTCCACACCGACGTTGTTGTTCGACGGGTTGTCCGGCGGCTGCGTCACCGGATCCGCGGCGGCGGTCATCGCCCGGCCCCAACATGCGCCGGTTCGAGGCCAAGGGTTGCCAGGCGCTCGGTGACCTCGGCATATGCCGCGTCGATCACCGCGTCGAGCAGTGCATCTCCTGCGGCCAGGCGCAAAGGCCCGCTGAACAGGCTCACAGCCTCACGAGCTCGGGGCAGCCACGCGTCGACGATCCCGAGGAGCACCGATGCGTTGGCCTTGCCCTGCTCGGGGTCCGCCAGCCAGGCCGCGTACAGAGCGTCGAGCCATTTTCGCTGGTCCTCGTACCACGCAGTGAAGTGCTGGCCGAGCAGGCTGTAGGCCCCGGCGCCACCCGTCAGCGCCGCCTCGTCGAGCGAGCGCCACACGACAGGGTACGTGAGGGAGTCGACCAGATCGACAGCGACGAGCCCTACGGCCCAGTCGTCGATGACGAGAAGCTCCTCTACATAGCGCCGCAGCGGCTGCCAGGAGGACGAGGTCAACCAGTGCTGCTTCGCCGCGCGCAGCGAGTCTGCTGTGGATCCGTCGAGCGATAGCCCGATCCGGCTGAGCATCTGAGCGGCACCGATCCGATCGAAGCCGGCGAACGCGGCGCACTGCGCCACAGACGCCCCGTAGGAGAACCGGCACGCCGCCTCTGACGCCATGGCCGCGCCCGCTTCGTAGTGGCGCAACGGCAGGACTCCCTCGAGGAGGCCGGTACGCCACGCCTCGGGCATCTTTGCCAGGAGGTCGCGCTGCTCGAGGTACGCGAGCGTCGCTGAGAGCTCAGCGTGAAGCGTCGCCCGTGCCGAAACGTACGGGTAGTAGTAGTACTGACGGGGGTCAAGGAAGCTGTAGGGATCGGTCAGGCGGAGCTCGGAGTACCGCCGGTCGTAGAGCTCCCGGTCCGGCGCCCACAGCGGCCGGTAGTGGAAGTGCTCCTCCGCCTGGACGGCGATCGTGCCCTCCTCGTAGCGGGTGGCAGGGCGGTCGCCCAACCTCTCGATCAGGTGGTCGAAGGTCTGGCGCCTCGCCTCGATGACCTGCTGGCGCAGCTCGTACTGCAAGTTCGGTCCCCCTCTGTCTCGCACATGGTGCTCGTCCGGCACGTGCCCCGCACTGGCCCCGGCTCGCCGCAGCCCTCTACCTGGCACTGGTCAACACTAGGAACCCCGTCACGGGCGCGTCCTGATCGTTCTGCCCACCGGAACGGTACATTGCGGCCACGCGCTCCAGGCCCTTGGCCACGCACCTGTGTGGCACGACACTCGAGGTGATGGGCGGAGCACGGTCGTTGCGCGCTCTGACGCCGCGTGCCCCCCGTGGTGCGGCAAGCAAGCCTTCAGGTCTGGATCGAGCTCACCACCAGGCGCAGCAGCACCATCTCGAGCTGCTCGGGGCCGCACAGCTCGGTGCCCCTCTCCCCGAAAAGACCTTCTCCGAGCTCGGTAGTGGCGTAAGACCCGGCGAAGCGAGTCGTCACGCGCACCGCCCGGTCCTGGCAGGCGAGCTCGAACTCGAGAGCCGACGGCGACGTCACATCGACCAAGCTGATGTGGCTGTCCCCTGGTAGCACGGCATTGGCTTCACACACCAGCTGCTCGGCCAGCAGGCGCAGCTCGGCGTGGCGCTGCGTACCGGTGGCGGTCGGCCACGAGCGACTCGTCTGCCGCATGACCTCGGGCACGGGACCGCCCTCGTCGACACAGCGAACGACAGCATCCATGAACGGTGTCACTGCCACCTCCCTTGCGGACACACGTCGGTACGCGATGCGACCCTACTCGCCTGCTCGGAAGCTGCGCCTGGTAGCCAGGTGATCGATCGGACCCGCGAGCCGGCGAGCAGGAGCGCGCTCAGTCGTCGCCGGAGCGCCCGAGGCGACGGAGGTCGGTGGAGGGGTCCGCCAGGACCGAACGCTCCACGAGCCTGCCCGAGGCGATGATCCGCTCGACAGCGCGCACGTCACGGGGACGCCCCGCGCTCAGAGCCGCTCGCACCCGCCCCCCCTGGAGGTACAGAGCCGTGAAGTCCATGTCGTCGGGTGCTCCACGCACGAGCAACTCGTCCCACCTGAGCGCATAGCCGACATATTGGAAGTTGACGTCGTACTGGTCGGACCAGAACCATGGCAGCCTCGTGCAGGGCTCTTGCCTCCCCGTGATCGATGCCGCTGCGACAGCGGCGTGGCGCCGAGCAGTGTCCCAGTGCTCGACCCGGACAGCCTCGCCGAGAACCGGGTGACAGAGCCGGGCGACATCGCCCACCGCCCAGACGTGGGGGGCGCCGGCACGGCAGCATGAGTCGACGAGGACTCCCCCCTCCACGGGTACCCCGGCCGCCAGGGCAAGCTCATCTGCGGGCACTGCTCCGACACCCACGACAAGGGCGTCGCAATCGAGCACCCTCCCAGCGCTTGTGACGACGCGGGTCACAAGCCTGTCGCCGATGACCCGCTCGACCGTCTCACCGGTCACGACCTCGACGCCGTGAGCTTCGTGAAGTCTCGCCACGCACTCGCCGAGATGCCTGCCAACCACGAGCTCCAAGGGCGCGTCAGCCCCCTCGACGACGGTGACCTCAGCTCCCATGCAACGGCTCGCAGCTGCCACCTCGAGCCCGATGAACCCGCCTCCCGCGATCACCACGCGGGGCCGGTCTTGGAGGATCGAGCGCAGGCCGGTCGCGTCGTCGAGGCTGCGCAGGTAGAACACGTTGTCGGCCGGGGGCACACAGGCAAGCGAGCGCGCCCGCGAGCCTGTCGCCAACACGAGATCGTCGTAGGACAGCAACCTGCCGTCGGCAAAGGTCAGCCGCTGCCTGTCGAGGTCGAGGTCCGCGACCGGCACACCGAGCTCCAGCTCGATGTCTTGGGCCTTGTAGTGCTCCTCGGGTGCCAGCAGGGGTGCGGCGGCCCCCGGCTCGGTCAGGTACTCCTTGCTGAGAGGCGGCCTGTCGTACGGCAGGTGTGCCTCGCCCCCGACGAGAACGACGGATCCGTCGTAGCCCGCCCGACGCAACTGCTCGGCGGTCCACACCCCAGCCACGCCCGCTCCGACCACGACGGTGGACGCCCTTCTCACCTGGTCTCGCTTCGGGCCATGTCCCCCGGCCTCATGTCCGACGGCAGCGAGACGAGCTCAGCCTAGAGCCCGCACTCAGCGAGGAGCGCCTGGTGCTGATCACGAACCTTGGTGGCGACCTCAGCTGCAGCAGGCCCGGGGCGCGGGGCGTCGGAGAGGAGGCCCGCCAGAGCCTCAGCGCCTCGGGCTGCGGGCTCGCTCCAGCGCTGCACCCAGCCCTCCAGCAGCGGGCGCACCTGCGGATCGGCCTCGAGCGCGAAGCGTGCCAGCGCCGCGCTCCAGCGCTTGCTGCGGGAGCCATCGAGGCTCAGCTCTCGCCCTATGGCGGCGAGCAGCCCGTCACCGTTGGCCTCGGCCACCTCGGCGAGCGTGTCCGTGAGCACCAGATCCAACGCTGGCTTCACCGCCAGGTTGAGCGCCACGAAGGACTCTCCCCAGTCGTAGGCGACCAGCAGCCGCTCGAGCACCTCGCGGGCGGGCTGCCACGCCACGTGCTGCTCCCATACCTCCCTGGCGGGCTTGCTCTCGCCCAGGTTCCCTCCGTGGCACAGCGACAGCGACTTGCTGCGGTAAGCGACCCACTGGATGCGGCGCAGCTCGTCGCCGGCCTGGAAGTGGGCGGCGTTCGTGATGAATGCCGAGGGTGCCATCTGGCCCAGGTACAGCGCCGACATCTGCATGACGTGCAACGCGAAGCGCGATGGGACGTAGATCTTCGCGAGAGCGGCCACCCATCGCGGATCGAGCGATGCGTCATGGTCCCGCGCCTCGTACTGGTCGACGATGCCATCGATGACCACCTCGCTGTCGGCCTGGCGCGCCACGTAGCTCTGGTAGGTGAGCTTGTCGGGGTCCCTGAAAGCCTCCCAGTCCTCCACCTGTAGCGGCGAGCCCTCCCGGTGCTTCAGGTACCACAAGTTGAGCGGGGTGTCCGGGCTCATCTCGAAGGGGGCGGGCTGGCGGCGGAAGTGGTAGTGGAACCGGCTGGTCACGATCTCGTAAGGCGTGGGCTTCCGCCGCACGTCGCCGAGCAGGCTCCACGTGCGAGGGCGGCGCCGCCCCGGCCCCGCCGAGGCGGGGGTGACCATGCCCGTCGGATCTGTGTGGGCAGCGCTGCTCGTGGGCGGTGCGGTCGTCATGCTCAGTCCTCTCGTTCCAGGTACCACTCGACCTCGTCGTCACCGATATATCTCATGCGCCCGGCGAAAGCGCTCAGCGCCGGCTCCAGCTGGGGCAAGGGAAAGGGCTCGTCGAGCGCCTCCTCCAAGCTGGCCCGGGTGAGCCGGCACCTGCTCGGGCAGCTGATGCGCACGTAGCCGCCATGGTCCTCGACGCTCACCTCGGCCTCGGGATTGTCGGCGATGACCGCGTCCACCACCGCATCGGCGATGCGCCGGTCCACGCCGCGGATCACGGGTCCGACGAGCCGTGCCTGCACAGTTGTCACAAGGCCTCCAAGGTTGCAGTGAAGTGGTAGTAGCGGCTCGTTCCTGCCGGCGGGACGCCGAGGAGGATCCGCTCCTCGACGACGCGCACCGGGTAGCTGAACAGGACACAGCCCTCGGGGTTGATACCTCTGCCGTGACGTGCGTCGAACTCCCAGCGATGGCCTGGACAGGTCAGCACGTCACCGTCGAGGTCGCCATCGGCCAGCGATTGCTCCTGGTGGGGGCAGACCCCCTGGTAGGCACGGATCCCACCGCCCTCGAGGTGCACCAGCAGCACGGCCTCGCCGTCGAGCTGCACCTCGGCAAGGTCCCCCTCCCACAGGTCGTCCAGGGTAGACACCTCCACCCAGCGCTCGACGCGGGCGCAGGATGTGGCGTCTCCCTCAGCCGAGGACAACTTCGACCACATCCAGGGGCCCGACGCCGGCTTGGGCGATCGTCTGGTCGGCATCGACGACCTCGCCGGCGACCAGGACGGATCGCTCGCCCTCATGGGGAGGAAGGCGCCGGCCCACGACGTGCTGCGCGACCTTGTCGGCCACGGTCGCCACGCTGTCGGTGTCGTCGACTGCTACGAGGTGCACGACGAAGTCGCCGCGCACGATGCCTTGGATCGGAAGAGCCGCCATATCAGCCTCCGTTCACTTTCCGGTGGGAGCGCCGCGCCACGATGCCGCTCACGCGACACCCGCCGCGGAAGGTGCTGAGCGCGTGGCGTGCGCCCACGCATAACCTGTGGCGTCGTCACCGCACTCCTCGGGAGAGAGCCCCATGTACCGAAGCGCCCCTTCGACCGTCGGAGGCTGGATCTCTCCTCCGAGGAGCCGGTCCACGATGGTGGTGTGCCCGGCGAAGCGCTCGGGGGACGACTCGAATATCCATTTGCAGGGCACCGAGCAGAACGTGTAGCGCCGGCCGTTGTAGTCGAGGACGTGAGGTACCGTGCTGGAGAGGTACCCTGCCGCGTAGCCCGCAGGGGTGACCACCGGGATCTGGCACATGTTGCACACCATGGGAAAGGTCTCCGGCAATGTCTGTGCGATCTCGCCGCGCCTGGCGTTCTCGCCGATAACGTCCCACCAGCGCCCGAAGGAGTCGTTCCATCCCGGGTACTTGTCCTCGAACCAGTCGCGCTCGTCAGGCGACACTCCAGCGTCGGGGTTCCACCACACGGTCGGTCGCCAGAACCACACTCCCAGGTGCAGGGCGTGGTGGTACCAGTCCAGCTCGCTCAGAAAATGCTCCTCCCAGTACCAGGGGAGGTCCATCCCGAAGTCCCTGAACTGGTCCATGAACTGCTTGACGATCCACTCGTTCATGAATTCCTTGAAGGAGTGGTTCCGCTGCTCGAGGGGTGTGTAGTAGTCCATCGACAGACCAGTCAACAGGGCGAACACGTGCCACGAGCGCCAGAACATGTGCTCGATCAGACGCTGCGCCTCCTGCTTCTGGCCGTTTGCGACAAGGATCCGCAACGTCGGCTCACCCTGCTGGGCGTGGCGCGCCTCGTCGGTCTGGATGCTCGAGATCAGCGCGCCGAAGTCGACGTCTCCGACCTTCAGGGCGTCGGCAGCCATCCCGAGGAACTGCAGGTTCGTGAACCCCGTCTCGAAAGTGAAGGTGAGCTGTAGCGCGGTGGACACCGCGTCGTTGCCTGTGAACATGTCGTCGAACAGCGAGCGGGCCGCGATCGCACCCCACTCGTTGGTGTGCAAGGCCTTGTGCGCCCAGTCGGCGCGGGGCTCCTTGTCCAGCAGGCTGTGAGCGAAGTACGCCTGGATCTGACCGTGGCGAGTCTCGTCGAGGGTCCCGTACGTCGCCATGTTGCGCCACGCGGCGGCTCTACCGAAGCGGGCCATGCGCGATTCGCCGATGCCCGCCACGTACTCGGGCACAGCGATGGCGCCGTAGTGGGCCACGATGGCTGACCGCCAGCCCGCGTCCAGATCCTCGAAGATGTGGGAGCGGCCGATCGCCGAGTTGACCGAGTAGACGCTCGCATCCTTGTCGGCCTGGTTGTGGACGTACTCCCCGTAGCTGATCTTGTAAGGCTCGTCCCAACGCCACCACTCTTGCGCTGGCACCCCCCGGGCGTCGCTCATGTCCGTGGGAAAGGCCTCCTCCTCGCTGACATAGCGCAGGTCCCAGTTCATGTCGCGCGTCAGGTCGTACCATTGCGAGCGAGCGAGCTTCGGCATCTCGTGTCGTCCTTTCCCGAGCATCAGGCGTAGGTGAGCCGTGTGGAAAGGCTAGGACCCTTTGGCGCGAGCCGGCACGAAACGTTCTGCGCTCCGGAACGCCGAGCGCTGCCCGCTCGGCCACCCGGGACGCCGGTTCGGCGCGGGAGCTATGGGCCTGGCCTGGAGCAGGCTCACCACCACGGGCTCCCCCGGGGCGCTGGCGACCGCCCACTCCACGTCGACGGGAAACCCGACGACGGTCTCGACGGCCAGGACCATGTCGACGACGCTGTCGAGCTCGACGTCGTCGAGGACAGCTCCCTCGGTAGCGCCGACCTGGCAGCGCACCGGCTCCTCCCGCACACCTCGAGCGTCGGCGACATGGAGCCGCTCCTGGCGTGCCGGGCTCCTCCTGGAGATCTGGCGTGCCCGAGTCAGCTCGATATGCTCGGGCCTCACCGCACCTGACACAGCCGGGACCCCGAGGCCCAGGACGGCCTCGACGACGATACAGTCCCGGTCGGCGTCGAGCGGGTGAGCCGAGAAGGCGACCCCGGCGACGCGCGCACGCACCAGCGTCTGGACGCCGACCGCCATCAGGGGCACGGACGGCCGGCCCCGGTCCTCCTGGTAGCGACGGGCCGGGGTGACGCCGCGCTCGCCCAGCAGGTGGTCACCGCTTCGATCACCGCGCGCTCTCCGCTCACGCCGAGCGCGCTGTGGTACTGGCCCGCGGCGCTGGCACCAGGGAGATCCTCGCCGAGCGCCGAGCTGCGGACCGCCACCTGGGCCTCGCCGCGGCCCTCTGCTCTCCCGAGCTCGAGGGAGAAGGCGGCGATCTCCCCGGCCAACGCGGGCGCCGGCAGCACCTGGCGGTCTCGTTGCGCTCCGAGCCCGCTCTCGGTCGCCATGGCTGCCTCCAAGAGCGGAGCAGATGCCGAGGCACGCACCACGAAGGCCCGGGGCACCGCCAGCCCCTCACGACGCAGGCGGTGCAGCGTGGCGAGCTTGGCTCCTGCCACCGCCGGGTCTGCCGCTGCGGGATCGTCCAGATCGAGCACCCACCGTCCCATCTCGAGGCGCCGGGACCAGGATCGTGACGATGCCCTCGGCGCCGTCGACCTCGACGACGTCCCCATCGCGCAGCACTCGCATGGCGTCCTCCACGCTGCACACACAGGGGACCCCGTACTCGCGACTGACTATGGCGGCGTGGGTGAGCATCCCCCCGTCTTCACACACGCATGCCCCGACTCGGGAGAAGATGGGAGTCCAGCTGGGCGACGTCGCCTGGCACACCATGACCTCGCCCCGGCGCAGCTCAGGCAGGTCTGCCGGCTCGCGCACCACACGGATCCGACCCCGCGCGATGCCGGCGGAGACCCCGAGCCCGCGCATCGGCCCCCGCGTCGGGCAACGCAGCCGGCGCAGGCGGCTTGTGGCCCGCTCCGAGGATCTCGACGAGAACCGGATCGGAGATCACCGCACCCTCCCCGAGGACCGAAGGCATCTCGGCGCGCCGCTCGAGCCAGCTGCCGTGGTACTCCCGGCGAGCCGCTACGAGATCCGACATCGAAGCGAGCGTCCCGTCTCCTCGTGCCACCGCTTCGAGCTCCTCGAAGGTCAAGCAGAAGGCGTCGCTCGGGTCGCGCGCGCCACCAATCCGGCCGAGCGCGAGGGCGACACGGCGAAGCGGCAGATGAGCTCGCAGGTCGGTGACGGTGTTGTGCTCCTCGTTCCACCACACGAAGTTGGCCGTTCGAGCCTTGCTCAGGAGCTCCTCGAAGCGCCGCCTCTCCGGTGTCGCCATCCGCGCTGCTGTGCGAGCCGTGAGCTTCTCGCGCCGCTCCGCCGAGCGCGACGGCGCTGGATCTGCGCCTGCCAGGTGCCCCGCTACCAAGCGCAGCACGCCGACGGGGTCCTCGGCCCACGAGGCAGAAGTGACATCGAGCATCACAGCGCTGCGCTCGCCGTGCCTCTGGAGCACCCGGCCCAGCTGGGAAGCCCATTCGGCACCCTCTGGACTCGAGGCAAGAACCCCGAGCATCTCCTCGGCGCGACAGGACCGGAACACCGGCTCGAGCCCAGCGGCGCGCGCTGCGCGGGCCAGCTCCCACAGCTGCCGGTCGGCTGCGAGCACCGAGGTGTCCTCGCCCTGGAGCAGCACGGGCACCAGGTCCTCGCCGATGCCCAGCTCGCCGCAGGCCGTGGCGAAGCTCCGGTAGTGGAGCCAGGAGGCGGTACATGAACGAGAAGTGGACTTGCCAGGCCTTCGCGTGGACCTCCCGAGCCTCGGCCAGGCAGCCCAGCAGCGTCCGGGGCTCCACCTCCCGCAGGGCGGATTGCTCCTGGGCCAGCTCCCGAGGGACAGCGTGCCCGGGTACCTGCTTCCCCGTGGGCACCCCGAGGGACCCGGGCCCCACGCGCCCGAGCGCCTCGCCGAGGCGCTCGTAGGTCCCGACCAGCTCGTCGGCAGCAGCTGACCACTCGTCGGCAAAACCGTTCCAAGCCTCGTCAGATGCCCCCGCGTCTCGTGGCGAACCATGCGGGCCGGCTCCGGCCGGAAGAGCGCCCAGGTAGACGCGGGGCCCAACGAGCCTCGCCACCAGGCCTCCACTGCCTGCAACGCGCAAGTCCCTGGCCGCACGTTGGGCCCCGGCGCAGAGGTCACCCAGCAGCGACAGGCTGAGAGGGGGCAACCCACGCGGGCAGTGGAAGTCCAGCTGCCACAGGCTCCCGCGGTCGTCCGGGCCCAGCTGCCGCGGCGCCTCTGTAGCCCCGAAGGCCGTGGCGGCACCGGGCACGCATCCTGGGTACGGTGCGGTGTCCCACCACTCCTCGGAGGAGCCGTGGCTGGTGCTCATTGGCTGCTCCTGCTCCCGGAAGAGCCCCCGGAGCCTCAGGCCCGAGGATGTCGACCTATCTGCTCTGCACCACCGCCGCCCTGGGCTCGGTGAAGCGCTCGCGCGAGGAGCTACCACCCGCCGGCCGACGCCGGAGCCCCCTTCCCCCGACGGGTGCTCGCAGATCTCGCACGAAGAAGCAGTCGACCCATAGCGTCCCGGCCCGCAGCGATCGGGCGGCTCGGTGCACCCGGTGGATATCCTCGCTGAACGCCGTCGCGTCGAGCCCGTAGCAGGTGTCGTACGCGGCCACCACGCTCAGGTGCCCCTTCGCTCGGCGATGGTGACGTCGCCGGCGGCCCAGTGAGTGGCGGGGACCTCGCGCACCACCACGCGGATGGTGTCGGGGTCGGCGCCCACCGACTCCTGCACCGCGCGGTGCAGCGCCGCGATGAGCGCCCGGATCTTCTCCGGGCTCCTCCCCTCCACCAAGGTCGCCTCGATCAAGGGCACCTATGCCGCCCTCAGCGAGATCGACCCCAGGCTGGTCCACTCGAAGCTGATGCCCCCGGGCGTGCCCTGCATCGCCACGGCGTCGGTCATCCCTCCGGTGAGCACCACCCAGCCTGCCTCGAGGACCGTGCCCCGCGAGCCGAGCTCGTTCGCAGCCAGCGCCAGAGCCTCGGCCGGATGCCCGAGCACCGCTGCACCTGCCGCGCTGTCGGTCACCCTCCCCTCGACCGACACCAAGCACGCCTCGAGCGACAGGTCGAGGCGCTCGGGAGACACGGACAGCGGGCCGACCACGAAGCGCGCTGCCGAGGTGTTGTCCGCGACCACATCGGGACCCAGGAACCGGAATGCCTCGTAGCGGCTGTCTATCACCTCCACCCCTGCGCACACGGCGCTCACCGCGCCGAGCGCCTGCGCCGCGGTCACGCCCGGCCCCGCGAGGGGCCTTCCGAGCACGAAGACGATCTCGGGCTCCACCCTCGGGTGGATCAGCTCGCCCAGCGGCACCGGCTCCCCCGAGGCCAGGATCATCGCATCGGTCAGATGGCCGATCACAGGGATGTCCACCTTCATGCGTCGCTGCTTGGCCTTCGACGTCAAGCCGAGCTTCACACCCACGATGCGCTCACCTGAGCCCTCTCGGCGGCGGATCACCTCGTCTTGCACCGCGTAACCCGTCGCCATGTCCATGGCGGGCCACTCGTCGCTCAGCGGTGCGATCTCCCGGCGAGCGCGCTCGGCGTCGAGGAGCGCGCTCGCCGCGCTCTGGACATCCCAGCTCACTGCGGCGCTCCCGCGCCATCGAGCCCTGCTCGAAGCTGGAGGGCGACATCGATGATCATGTCCTCCTGGCCGCCGACGTAGCCGGCCTCGCCGACGCGCTGAAGGATCTCGTGCACCGGCACACCGTAGCGCTGCGCTGCGCGCTCCGCGTGGAGCAGGAACGACGAGTAGACGCCCGCGTAGCCCTGCACGATCGAGGCACGGTCGGTCCAGGGGAGGCGGGGGATGAAGGGGCGCACGACCTCCTCGGCCGCCGCCAGGGCCCTGTTCACGTCGAGGCCCGTCCGCACGCCGAGGTGGTCGAACACCGACGCGAGGATCTCGGTGGGAGCGTTACCGGCCCCGGCACCGAGGGCGCACAGCGCCCCGTCGATCTGACGGGCACCGGCGTCGAAGGCCATCACCGAGTTGGCGATGCCCAAGGAGAGGTTCTGGTGGCCGTGGAAGCCGACCTGGGCTTCCGTGCCGATCTCGGCGACGAGCGCGGCGACCCTGTCACGTGCGTCGCCGAGCACCAAGGCGCCAGCGGAGTCGACGACATAGACGCACTGCGCGCCGGCATCGACCATGATGCGCGCCTGGTGGGCGAGCTCGGCGGGCTCGCTGCGATGCGCCAGCATCAAGAACCCGACGGTCTCCATGCCGAGCTCGCGCGCTGCGCCGAAGTGCTGAATCGACACGTCGGCCTCGGTGCAGTGCGTGGCGATCCGGGCCACCTCCGCGCCGGCGCCGTGCGCCTGCTTCAGGTCTTCGATCGTGCCAACGCCTGGAAGCAGGAGCACCGCGATGCGTGCACGGCGTGCCTCGTCTCGAGCTGCGGCGATCAGCTTGATCTCGTCTTCACGGGAGAACCCGTAGTTGAACGAGGATCCGCCGAGGCCGTCTCCGTGGGTGACCTCGATCACCTCCACGCCGGCGCCGTCCAGGGCTGCGACGGTGGAGCGGACCTGGTCCTCACTGAACTGGTGGGCCATGGCATGGCTCCCGTCTCGAAGCGTCGAGTCGGTGATGCGCAGCGCTGGGCCCCCCGCACCCTCGAGGGCGGCACCGGCTCCTCGGGTGGTCGTAGCAGTCATGGGGGTGCTCATGCGACCACCTTCTCCCTCTCGTCGGCCAGCAGCTCGCCGACGCGCGCCGCGGCAGCGGTCATGATGTCGAGGTTGCCGGCGAAGGCGGGGAGGTAGTCGCCGTTGCCCTTGACCTCCAAGAAGATCGCCACCCTCCCCTGCCCACCCCAGGAGTCGCGGGGCTCGTCGAACTGAGGCTCGGCGCGAAGGGTGTACCCGGGCACGTAGGTCTGCACCTCGGCGACCATCGCCTCGACCGACCCGGCCACGGCCGCCTCGTCGACGTCGGGGGGAACCGCGCAGAACACCGTGTCGCGCATGATCATGGGCGGCTCCACGGGGTTGAGCACGATGATCGCCTTGCCCCGTGCCGCGCCGCCGACCTTCTCGATGGCGCGGGCGGTGGTCACGGTGAACTCGTCGATGTTCGCGCGGGTGCCCGGGCCCGCAGAGCGCGACGCGATCGACGCCACGATCTCGGCATAGGAGACGGGCGCGACCCTGCTCACCGCGTGCACCACTGGGATGGTGGCCTGGCCACCACAGGTGATCATGTTCAGGTTCGGAGCCCCGAGGTGCTCACGGAGGTTGACCGGCGGGCAGACATAGGGGCCGAGCGCAGCGGGGGTGAGGTCCACCGCTTGGATACCTGCAGCGGCGTAGCGCTTCGCGTTCACCTCGTGCGCCCTCGCAGAGGTCGCCTCGAAGACGACATCGGGCAGCTCGGGACGTCCGACGAGCCACTCTACGCCCTCGTGCGACGCTTCGATCCCCTTGGCGCGGGCGGTCGCCAAACCCTCGGAGCCCGGATCGATCCCCACCATGTAGCGAAGCTCCACGCGCTCGCTTCGCAGCAGCTTCGCCATCAAGTCCGTGCCTATGTTCCCCGAGCCCACGATGGCGGCCACCATCTTGGAAGTCATGCCCCTCCTTCTGCTGCTGCTGCTGAAAAGTGGACGCTCACCGAGCCGAGCCCTGCGTAGGTCGCGCACAGCGTGTCGCCCGCGGATGCCGGCACCGAAGCGGTCATCGACCCGGGAAGCACGACCTGCCCGGCTCGCAGGCCGCTGCCCCGGGCACCGAGCACGTTCGCGAGCCACACGAGCGCGGCAAGGGGGTTGCCCATAACCGCTCCGCCGGCGCCGGTTCCCACCAGTTCGCCGTTGCGGTGCAGGGTCACTCCTGTCAGGCGCAGGTCACAGTCCTCCAAGCGACGGATCCGGCTCCCGAGGACCACCCCCGCAGACGAAGCATTGTCGGCGATGGTGTCCGAGATGGTGATCCTCCAGTCGCGGATGCGGCTGTCGATGAGCTCGAGGGCGGGAACCACGAAGCTCACAGCAGATGCTGCATCGGCCATGTTGACCCCGGGGCCTGCCAAGTCCGAGCGGAGCACCAAGGCGATCTCGGGCTCCACCCGAGGCTGGAGGAAGCGAGCAAACGGAACGGCCTCATGCTCCGCGAAGAACATGTCGTCGAGAAGGTGGCCGAAGTCGGGCTGGTCGACGCCGAACTGTGCTTGCATCGCCGCAGAGGTGAGGCCGACCTTGTGCCCCTTGATCTTCGCTCCTGCCCTTACGCGCCTGGCAATCTGGACAAGCTGAATTTCGTAGGCCTCGTCGATGTCGAAGCCACCCAGGGTCTCGGTCAGGGGAGCTATGGCTACCCTGTCTGCGCTCGCCGTCATCAAGGCATCGGCGGCCTTGGTCCGCTCGGAGTCGTCCATATCGTGGCGGCACCTTAGGTCAGGCATCTCCGTGCCCGCAAGGGCGTGTTCCGCTATGTAGAACACTTGGCCAGGACAGACCCGGTCCCAGAACAGACCCGGTCACAGCCCCCAGCGGCTCGCGGCCGGCGCGGCCAGCCCCACCGAGCGACCGGGGCACGGGGGCACGGGGGCACGGGGGCACGGGGGAGATCG
>JAKAQW010000259.1 GCA_021819525.1 Actinomycetes bacterium | reverse complement strand
CGACGAGGTGCACGACACCGACTTGAACGCTCCGGAGGGATCGATGGACTGGGCCGGTGTCCACGAGGTGCCGTTGTAGGTGAAGGCGCCGCCGTCGGACGTGATGGCGACACAGAACCCCGACGAGGTGCACGACACCGACTCGAGCGCTCCGGTGGAGCCGATGGACTGGGCCGGTGTCCACGAGGTGCTGTTGTAGGTGAAGGCGCCACCAGAGGAGTCGATGGCGAGACAGAAGCTCGACGAGGTGCACGAAACCGAGACCAAGCTTCCGCCGGCACCGGTGCTCGCGGGCCCGCTCCACGAGGCGCCGTCGTACGTGTAGGCGCCGCCGGTGGAGGTGACGGCCACACAGAAGCTCGGCGAGGTGCACGACACCGAGACCGAGCTGCCACCGGCGCTGGTCGCGGGCCCGCTCCACGAGCCGCCGTTGAACGTGTAGGCGTTGCCGTTGGACTTCACGGCCACGCAGAAGCTCGACGAGGTGCAGGAGATGGACTTGAACCCGCCACCGCTCGGGCCGATCGAGTCGGGGGACGACCAGTTCGAGGTGTCCGCCCGGTATGTGAAGGTTTCCTGTGTCGATGAGGGACTTGCCTCCACCGCGACCCACGGTGGGCTCGGCGGCGAAGGCGGGGGGGCGAAGCCCATGTTGGCGGCCACGAGGTTGACGTAGTCGCTCAGTCCGGATCGAGTGGCGGCGAGTGCCTCCTGCTGGTAGGCCGCCTGCTGGCTCAGCGGCATCTGGCCGGTGGCGAGCAGCACGACGGTCAGTGGGACCAGCACGAGGACGGCGAGTAGGCCGATGACCGCGATCATGGCCTGGCCGGCCTCCGCGGCGTCGTTCCGGGATGGTGAGCGGAGCAGGGCCATCATCTTCAGCTTCCTCCGGCGAGGGTGTTGGGTAGGAGCACGGCCCGCCAGATGGCCGTGCCGCTCACCGCTACGCCGTTGTGAACGCTGACCGGGACGTTCAGCTCGACGGCCACCGCTCGGACCTGGCCCCAGCTGGTGGTTGTCGCCAGCACCCCGCCGGATGTGTCACAGAGGCTGAAGAGCGGGGATCCAGAGGACCGCGTCGTGCACGAGGCGGCGCCCGGGTCGCCCTCCGACACCCCGGCCACGGTGAGCATCCGGGTCTCAGTGCACGTCGTCGTGCCGGTGGGCGGGGAGCATCCGAGGGCGCCGAGCCGGTCCACCTGGAGCGTGCAGAGGCCCTGGCCGTCGCAGCCGGTCAGGCGAAGGCTGTAGGTGTAAGCCGTCGTGGAGCCGCGCAGGAGGCTGCACAGCTCGATATGGCTCGCCGGCGTGGCCGTCGGGACGAACGGCCCGTTCCCGGGCAAGAAGGGCTGCCCGGCTTTGCCTCCGGCACACTCGGAGATCACTGCCGGGGTGCTGGAGCTGGACACCTGGTATGCACCGGCGCTGCATCCGACAGACGGGCGTGCGACGCCGCGCTGGTCGGCGGCCAGGCTGGCTCCGGAGTACGAGCCCGAGCACAGCTCCACGGAGCTGGTGCCGACGGTGACCGTAGCAGGGCTGGTGATCGCCGCACTGGCGGCGCTGGCCGATCCGAGGGCCATCGTCTGGGTGGGCCCGCCGTTGTCGGCGAGGGGACCGAGGTCGAGGGTGGAGACCGAGTCCTCGCTTCCGGGGGGTGCAGGATGGGCGGTCCCGAACGCACACGAGGTGCCGCTGGAGAGGTTGTAGCCGGCGTCTGCTATCGAGCCGGCGCAGTTGCCGCCCGACGCCTGCGTGGCGACGATGGTGCCGGCCAAGGTGGTGGTGGCGCCGCCGAGGATGGTGTTCGAGTTGAAGATCCCGCCGCCGCCGACGAGGCTCGTGTTCCCGCTGACGGTCGAGTCGACGACGGTGGTGGTGGCGGCGCCGAGGACGGTGTTCGAGTTGAGGATCCCGCCACCGCCGACGAGGTTCGCGGTGTTCCCGCTGACGGTCGAGTCGACCACAGTGGTGGTGGCGGAGCCGCCGAGGATGGTGGCGTTGAGGATCCCGCCGCCGCCGACGAGGCTCGTGTTCCCACTGACGGTCGAGTCGACGATGTGCACGGTGCCGCTGTCGCTGTTGAGCACGCCACCGCCGCCGATCAGGCTCGCGGTGTTCGCAGTGACGGTCGAGTCGGTGATCTGCACGGTGCCCTTGCCGCTGTTGAGCACGCCACCGCCGCCGAGCGCGGAGCTACCACCGGTCACGGTCACACTTTGGAGCGCCACGGTCCCGCTTTGCACCGCGAACGTGGAGCCCGTGGCGCCTGCCGCGTCGAGCACGGTGGCGGCCGGGCTTGCACCCTGGACGATCAGCGACCCGGTAGCCCCGGGCGGGTAGTCGACGGTCGAGGTGCCATCGAAGGTGCATTCGCTGGTGGTGGAGCACGGCGAGCCGTTCGAGTGCTCCAGGACGACTGTCGTGGTGTCGTTTGCGCCAGCGGACGTGGCGACCGCTATCGCGCCCCGAAGTGAGCAGGGAGCTCCTTGCGTGCAGCCGGTGATCGAAGTGGCACCGGGGGCGGCGTAGAGCGTGACTTCGGTGCCGCCGATTGCGACGCTTTTCGAGGTGCCAGGGAACGGACTCCACGCCCCGGCCAGGACTTGCTGTACTTCCTCGGCGGCGACGAAGGCCTTGCCGGTCGTCTTGCCCCGGGCCAACGCGCCCTGGGCCGTGCTCGTCATGTTGGCGACCACCAGCGACACCATGAGCAGGACGCCCAGCCCGATCGTCGCGGCGACCAGTACCTCGACGAGGGTGAGCCCTTCTTCGGAGCGGCGCCGTGGTGCAGGCGGTGACGGCACGTCGAGTCGGCTCATAGCGGGCAGCCCGGGGGGCTCGCCGGGGGGGTGACGCCCGGTGGCGTGGTGAGCAGCTCGCCGAATGCCACGGTGGATGGCGCCTGCTTGTCGCCCCAGCTGACGGTGACCTGGACGGCGTAGGCCGGTTGGCCGGCCGTGGTGGAGGTGGAGGAGTAGGTTCCCCAGCTCGCGGTGCTCCCGGTCGTGGACTCGGCGCACCAGCCAGCGCTCTGGTCGACCGTGTACGAGACCCTGCTGGCAGTGACATGCGAAGCGGGGACCGGCAACGAGGGAGCCGACCCGCTCCAGGTCTCCTGGTCGGCGATGGCCCGGTCCGTTTCGAGGACACCGTTCGCCAAGTTGGCCGCCACGACCTTGGAGCGATTGGTGGCAAGCGCTGTCTCCGACGTGTAGAGGACGCCGGCCGCCGGTATGAGCACCAGCATGAGCAGGACGCCGGCGATGACCACCTCCAGCAGGCCGAACCCGTCTTCGGTGGGCCGGACGGATCGGCCCCTTGCGCCAGGCCGAGCGGCCTGCAGGGTTCGGCCGGAGACGGTGAGCCTGTTCGGGCGTCGTGCGGGCTGTGGTTGGGAGCGTAGCCTACCTCCGGCTGGCTCCGCGCCCTGATGGCCAGGACGCTCGTCGCTGTGCAGAGAGGACCACGAACGGGCCATGTCGTCCCTATCGACCAGGAGTGGGCGGAAGTTGAGCTTGACCGGCAGGGACCAGCGCTCCGCTTCGACACCGGACCTGTCGGCCAGCGGGCGGAGAGACGGGAGCGCCCCGCCCAGTGGGCGGGGCGCCGACGTCTTGGCAGTCTCGGGGGTGCTTGGCTGCCAGTACCCCGAGGGGATGGATCAGAGCACCGCGACTGTCATGGAGCAGACGGGTAGCTGGTGGACCAATTGGTGGTGGGGTTGGGCGTCGCTGCCGTGCACGTTGCCCCTGCTTTCGACACACTGGCGCCGTACCAGGTGCCAGCATGGCTGATGCCAGTAGCGGTTGTCATGGAGGGCGTACTCGAGTCCGTCGTGTCCAGCACGTACCAGCAGCCGTTGCCGGCGGCGGCATACGCGGCGAGCACTACCGTGTTCCCGGTCGAGCCAACGGAGAGGCTGACCGCGTTCTTGGTGGTGCCGACGGCGCCGGAAGTCCAGTTCAGCGAGGGCTCGGCGCTACTCGCAGCCGTGACGTCGAACCCGGAGTAGGTCGAGCCGTTGGCGTAGTACGACTGGGCGGTGGTGAGCGCGTTGGTGAGGTCGCTCTGCGCTGCCCTGGCGTTGGCGCCGCCGGTCACGCCCAGGAACGTGGGGATGGCGATCGCCATCAGGATGCCCATGATGAGGAGCACCACCATGAGCTCGATGAGGGTGAAGCCGGCTTCGGCCGCTTCACCCTCGCCGGCAGGATCGGCGAGCTGGCCGTCGGGCCACCTGCCGGCGCGGGCTGCTTGGGCCGCGCGCAATTTCTCG
>JAKAQW010000258.1 GCA_021819525.1 Actinomycetes bacterium | reverse complement strand
CCCGCGCCCGCCGCGAAGCGGGCAGCTCCGGCCACGGTCTCACCTGCCCGCACCGGCACCAGGCCGTGGGCCACCTCGTTCGCCATGGCCGCCGGCAGTTGCAGGCCCCACTGCTCGTGCACCGAGGCCCGGTCCGATCGCAGGCACAGCTGAGGAAAGCTGGTCAGCGACGTTGCCAGCTCCACGGCAACCTCCAACGCCTGGCCGGGCTCGCAGATCCGGTTCACCAGCCCCCACGAGAGCGCCTCTGGACCCGACACAGCCCGACCGGTGAGGATCATGTCGAGTGCTCGCCCCTGTCCCACGATCCGAGGAAGGCGTACCGTGCCACCGTCGACGAGCGGCACGCCCCAACGTCGGCAGAACACCCCGAAGACGGCGCTGGTCGACGCCACCCGCAGGTCGCACCACAGCGCCAACTCCAAGCCCCCTGCCACCGCGTGGCCTTCCACGGCCGCCACCACCGGCTTCGACAGCTGCAGCCGGGTGCAGCCGAGTGGCCCAGGTCGGGTCATGTCCTGCTCGATGCGGTTGCCCCGCCCCGACCCCACCGCTTTCAGGTCGGCGCCCGAGCAGAACGTACCGCCGGCGCCGGTGAGCACGGCGCCATCGAGCCCGTCGTCCTCGTCGAACGCGGCGAACGTGTCGTGGAGGGACTGGGCGGTCGCCCCGTCGACGGCGTTTCGCGATTCGGGCCGGTCGATGCTCACCACCAGCACCCGGTCGTGGCGCTCGGCGTGCACCGTCATGACAGCATGCCAGTCGTCGTTGTCATGAGCCGACCATGGCACGTCCGGCTGCAGCTGGTCCACCGGGGACCCCTGGCCCGCGCCGGTCCACCGGGGACCCCTGGCCTGCGCCGGTGCACCGAGGACCCCTGGCCTCCGGCATCTGGTCGACAGTATTGTCCTGCGATGCGCTCGTCACTGTCCTGCGATGCGCTCGTCGCCTGAGCCGGTGCCGGCCAGCCCTGTCGGGACCACCGCTTCGGCCGGAGGGGCCATGTCCGCCCGTTCGGTGGTGGCCAGCATCCTCCTGCCACTCGAGCGCCCGGCCCTGCCGGTACAGGCACTGGTGCGCTGCTGCGAGCTGTTCGGGATCGCCGAGGGCACCACCCGCGTAGCGTTGAGCCGGATGGTGGCGGCCGGGGAGCTCGAAGCCGCCGCTGGCACCTACCGTCTCGCCGGACGGCTGATGATCCGTCACGATCAGCAGGCGTCGGCCCGACGGCCGCAGCTCGTGGAGTGGTCGGGCAGCTGGGTCGCAGCCGTGGTGGTGGCCGAGCGACGCTCGGCAGCCGAGCGGGCCGTGCTCCGCCACGACCTCGCCCGAAGTCACCTGGCCGAGCTGCGCCCGGGCCTGTGGATGCGTCCCGACAACCTGCGAGGACTGGTCGACACCGTGGCCTCCTTGGGCGAGCCGGTTGCCGGCCACTGCATCTGGCTTCGTGCCCGGATGGCCACCGACATCGACGCCCCCGACGACGCCACGCTCGTCGCCGAGCTGTGGGATCTGCCAACCTGGGCGGCCGAGGCCCGCCGCCTGGTCGCGGATCTCGACGCCACCCTCCCAGAGCTGATAGGCGGGCGAGTCGAGGCGCTGGCCCCGTGCTTCACGGTGGCCGCCGCCGCCGTGCGCCACATCATGGCCGATCCGCTGCTTCCTGATGCCCTTCTCGACGACCACTGGCCTGGTCGTGATCTCCGCGGGCGCTACGACGCCTACGAACGTGCCTATCGTCACCTGCTGGGCGACTGGCTGCGCTGAGCCCGCACGGCGGGTGGCCCTGGCGGGCGAAGCCGCTGCCAACAGCACGGTAAGGCCGAGGATGACGTGGGCAAGGCCAGCGAAGTGGATGCCCCCATCCGGCGAAGCGGCTACCCCCCAGCGCGACCTCGCGCACTTGCTCGGTCCCCTTCGGGTCGGTCTGCGCCGACGCCGGCCATGGCCGAGGTGCTCCGCGGGATGATGGTCACGAACCGCCGGTGCAGGGCACAGCGATCAGAGGAGTTGTAGATCGACAACAGGGTCGAACAGCCCGGGTCGGCGCACTCTCGCCCCGCTGGCTCGGTCTCGACCGGCCGCCGCCAGGTGACCAGCCGCTCGGCTACTACCCGGCCTCCGTCGGAGAGCCCAGAACGCATGACGGCCCCTTCCTGCGGCACCGATGTGGTGCTGCTCCCGATGCCGTAGTCCTACCCAGTCCGTTCGCGAGACAAACGCGCCGCCAGCGGGCTTCTATGCGGTAGGGTCCCCGTCGGCGCGTGCCTGGTGGCCGATCTGGCTTCGAAGCTGGGCCAGGCTACGAGCCAGCAGTCGCGAGACGTGCATCTGGCTGATGCCGAGCTTCGCCGCGATCTCCGACTGGGTCATGCCAGCAGCGAAGCGCAAGGTGACGATGTGCTGCTCGCGTTCGGGGAGGCGCAGGAGCAGCGGGCCGAGCTGTGCTCGGCGTTCGGCGTCGGCAAATGCCCCGTCGTCGGAGCCGATCCGGTCACCGAGGGTCTCTTCCTCGTCGCCGGCGACCGGGGCGTCGAGCGAGGCTGCCCGGTACGACCTGCCGGCTTCGAGCGCTTCGAGCACCGACTCGTCGGTGGTGCCGGCTTCGGTGGCCAGTTCGGTGATGGTCGGCGAGCGCCCGAGCTCCTGGGACAGCTGGCCGACGATGTTGTTCAGCTGGATGTACAGCTCCTGGATCCTCCTCGGCGCGCGCACCGCCCAGGTCTTGTCCCTGAAGTGCCGCTTCAGCTCGCCGAGAATGGTGCGCGTGGCAAACGTCGAGAAGGCGGCTCCGAGCGTCGGGTCGAACCGGTCGACGGCATGGACCAGAGCCATCGAGGCCACTTGGACGAGATCGTCGTAGCTCTCGCCTCGCTGGGCGAAGCGGCCGGCGAGATGCCGAGCGAGCCCCAGATGAGCCTCGACCAGCTCGCCACGGATGGTCGGGTCGCCGGTGCGGGCGAGCTCGGCGAAGCGATCGAGCGAGCCGCCGCTGCCGCTCGCCGGGCTCATGCCCCGTCGGGACCACGTCGACGCTTGGCCAGCCAGGCAGTGGCCATGGCGTCGTCGTGCTCCGAACCATGGTCGTCGACGAGCGCGTCGAGGATCCGGTTCGACAGCTCGTGCTCGGTGTCGTCGACGGGTACCGGTTTGGTGCCCGACAAGGTGCACTCCACCCGTAAGGCGCCGAGGGACCACTCGTAGCAGAGGTGCAACGTGCCGGTGGCGCCGCTCGCAAGCAGCGGAGAGCACAGCTCGTCGAGCGCCAGACGCAGATCTTCGATCTCCTCGAGATCGAAGTCGGCCCTGGCGGCCACGGCGGCGACGGCCAGACGGGCTAGGGACAGCAGCTCGGGCTTGGCCGGGATCGAGAGCTCGACGACGTCTGGCATGTGGCAGGCTCCTCAGCAGGCAGCGTGGTCCGGATGGTGCTCCGGGTTCCTACAGGTGGGCACCAGGAGGTAGCGGTGGGTTCAGCTTGCGAGCGCGGCGGCCAAGGTCGGGTGGACGGCGAACACGGTGGACAGTCCGGTGATCTCCAGCACCTTCAGGATCTGCGGCTGGGTCACCACCAGTGGGAGGTCACCGCCGGCTTCGCGAAACCGCTTCAAGCCGCTCACGAGCACGCCGAGGCCCGTCGAGTCGACGAACGACACGTCGCTCAGGTCGACCACTGCGGTGGTGTGGTCCCCGTGGGAGAGGTCCAGCAGCTTCTGGCGGAGCTCGGGTGCGCTGTACACGTCGATCTCGCCACCTACTGCCAGTACCGGCAGGTCGCCGTGCACGACCACCTCGAACCGCAGCTCCATCTCGTCTCCTTCGTGGGTCTACCCGCCGGCTGCGGGGGAACACGCACCGACCTCGGGTGCCTGTCGTCTGTCCCTGGGACGACATTAGGCCTTCGCCCATCCCGACGTGGCATGTTGCTACCCTCGTCCTGACCAGGAGGGTAGCTGTGGCTTCGTTGCGTTGGGCAAGAGCCCGCAAGGTCGAGGCGTTGCGCGGCGTGCGGCTGTTCGCGAGCTGTTCCCGGCGCGAGCTGGGCCAGGTGGCCGACGTGGGGGTGGCGTCCTCGGTGCCTGCTGGTACCGTCTTGACGCGAGAAGGGCACGCCGGGGGCTTGGCCTATGTCATCGTGGCGGGAAGCTGCGAGGTCCTCAGGGCAGGCCGGCGAGTCGCCCGGCTGTGGGCGGGTGACGTGGTCGGGGAGCTGTCCCTGCTCGACGGAGGGCCGCGCACTGCCACGGTGCGTACCGTCTCGGATGCCGAGCTGTTGGAG
>JAKAQW010000257.1 GCA_021819525.1 Actinomycetes bacterium | reverse complement strand
ACCCGAGCTTCGACGTCACCTCGTCGCGTCGCCTCGCGTAGCGCACGAGCTTCGGCGAGCTGGGACTCGCCTTCGCTGTGGAACCACTTCACGGGCCTCCCGGCATGCACGTGGGTCGATCCAGGGATCTGGGCCCTGGCGCCGTTCATGCGGCAGGACGTGCTCGATGGTCCGAGGGTGGGCATGATGAGGCCGAGCGCCGAGTTGGCGAAGTCGAAGTCGAAGTCGAAGTCGTAGGCGCGCTTGACCCGGTCCTCGACACAGACCTCGTGGTCCTGGTCCTGCGGCCCCGTACGACCGAGACAAGCGACGTCAGCCGCTCCAGGCAGCTCCCTGCTCGCATGTCATGCCTATGCTCATGGCTATGGCTATGGCTATGGCTATGGCTATGGCTATGGGAGCCCACCAGGAGAAGGCACATCGAGGTGGTGGCACTATGTGACACCGCGTGGTACGATGAGCCGATGGCCGACCACTACACCTTGCGACTGGCGGAGGGTACCAAGCGTCGACTTGCCGACAGGGCTCGGCGTGTCGGCGTCGCGGAGCGCACGCTGGCTCAGCGGTATGTCGAAGAAGGCCTGCGTCACGACGTTCATCCGCTGATCCAGTTCCTGGATGGTCCCAGTGGTCGTCGGGCGAGCCTGGTCGGACGGGGGCTCGACGTGTGGGAAGTCATCGCCACGGTGCGAGACCACGACGGCTCGATTGCCGATGCAGCCGACTACCTCCAGGTGCCGGCCGGGCTGGTTGAGGCCGCGGTGGCCTATTACGGCGAGTTCCGCGAGGAGATCGACGAGCAGATCGAAGACAACGAGGCAGAGTACGAACGGGGCCAGGCTGCAGCGGTGGCTGGCCGGCGGGCGCTGGAGGTGTGAAGGCGCTCGTCGACGAGCAACTGTCGTCGCTGATCGCATCCCGGTTGCGCGAGTCCGGCTACGACGTCATTGCCGTGACAGAACGGGGTGACCTGGTCGGAAGCAGCGACAGGGTTGTCCTTGGAGCAGCGTCGGCTGAGGACCGTGCAGTGATCACCAACAACGTCAAGGACTTTCGGCCTCTTGCAGCTGAACGGCTGGCCCAGGGACGAACGCACGCTGGTCTGATCTTGGTTCCTTCGAAGCGGACGCGAACACGAGCTGCCGTCGCAACGCTGGCCACAGCTATCGAAAAGATCCTGAAAGACCACCCTGAAGGCCTGGCAGGAAGCGAGCGTTGGGTTGGCCCTCTCCAATAACGCTCCGGGGGATGCGAGCTGTGGGGTCCGCAGCTTCTTCTGGCTCCTCGCTGTTTCGCACGGTTAGGCCCGGTCCCGGCGCCCCCGGAGGCACTCAGCTGTTTCGTACGGTTAGGCCCGGTCCCGGCGCCCCCGGAGGCACTCAGCAGTAGCCCGCCGAGTCCCGGCCAGGTCCCCGGCTCGCCGACGGCCGGCACCTCTGCCGTAGTTGCGCCAGGGAACTTCGAACGGCCTTGGTGGCTCACGCAGCGCGCAGCGCCCGAGCCACCTCCCCCGAGCGGCTGAGCAGCTTCGGGTCCTCTGCGATGGCGGTCTCCGCGAGCTCCCAGGCGAGCCCGGCTGTCACCATGGCGCTGCGCGGCGAAGGCCACGGCGATGCCAGTCGACATGAGGAGCCAAGCGAGCACGCAGGGGCGGATCTGGCTGAAGCCGTCCGAGTGAGGGGTCCCCTCACGGGCACCGTGGGACGAGCACCAAGCGCCACCGAGCACCGCAGCCGACCGTCCCAGGACATCGTCTCGCCGGATCGCCACGGTGCGGGCACAACGCCGGCCCCGCCAACGCATGTCCGGGTCGACGCTCAATCGCGAGAATCACCGCTGAACTGGGGCTTGCCGGCAAATCAGACCCCCAGAACGCGCCCGGAGATGCGTTGCTGGCGCCGGCCTGGTGACACGCAGCTCAATCGATGGTGCCGGCTGGTACCACCCACTGGCACTGCTGACCCGTCACCTTCGCGATCAGGTCGAAGTCCGAGTCGTAGTGGAGTAGCACGAGACGATCCTGCTCCGCCGCGGCGGCGATGAGCAGGTCAGGTACCTTTCGACCCCGTTGGCTTCGCGAGGCCAGCAGTCGCTGCACTTGCCGAGCGCGCTGGACATGCTCGGCGGTGGTCTCGACCAGCATGAACACCGAGAGGTCGGCCATGTCCTGGTCCCATTCCCGGGTGTTGCGGCTTCCGTAGCCAACTTCGAGGTCGGTGATCCCAGCTCGGCCGATCAGGCCCGCGTGGGTGAGCGGGTCAACGACGGCGCGCACGGCCGGCTCGCCGAGGCGAGTGATCACGCTGGTATCGACCAGGTGGGTTACTGCCACGCTTCCTCGCGAGGGGGCAGCTTGCGGCGTCCGAGGCGGTCGAGGGCCTCGCGGACCTTGGCGTCTCTGGCGGCGCCGGCCCGCTTCAAGGCCTCATTGACCGTCTCTTTCATGCTTGCGGTGCCCAGCTCGGCTCGGGCTGCAGTGAGAGCGTTCTCGTCGATGTCCACCAGATGCTTCGACATGCCTGTAGTATATACGAGTGCCGCCTCGTATATCCAGACGGCGAGCCTTGCCGCGGGGGCGCGCTCAGATGTACCCCCGAAGATCTGCTCGATCCGTCCCAGAAGTCCTCGGTCGACGCGTCCCAGGGCGCCGGGTCGCGGCGCTACGGACCGATCGTCTCGTGATCCATGGCCGTGGAGGTTCGGTCAGCTCCGATCACACGATCACGAGCTCGGCGTGTGGGTCGAGACGGTGCATGCCACCAGGGTCGCTCGTCGCGATCCGATGGCCGCGGGATCGGGCACAGAGGACCACCGTGGCGTCGATCACGTCGTTGGCGCCCGCGACACCCAGGAGCTGCCCCGCGGCACGGGCTCCATGGTCATCCAAACCGACGATGTCACAAGAGCCCCATCCGAGCGCGACGCGCAAGGTTCGGCAGGCGGCCGCCATCTTCTGGTCGCTCAGGGTCGTCACTCTTCTGCGGAAGGATTCGCGTGGCAGGGTGCGCAGGTTGTCGAAGCTCACGACGGATTCGACCGGCATCCCGTCTTCGGGACCGAGTGGCAATTCCGATGCCAGGTTCCGCCGAGTGCGGGTCAGGGTGGCTACGACAAGATGGCCGGTTCGGTCTGCGACGGGGTCACGGGTGAGGATCAGGACCGGCCGGTCTCCGCCGCCGGGGACAGCCGCGAACCAGACCTCACCTCTTTGCATCACGCTCTTCTTGCATCACGCTCTTCTTGCATCACGCTCTTCTTGCATCACGACCTCGTTGCATCACGACCGCGTTGCATCACGACCTCGTTGCATCACGCTCGTCCAGCCAGGCGGCGAGGTCCGACCAGTCCTCGGCCGGCCCCCAGTCCTCCGCGGCCGCGAGCGCCAGTTCCTCGTCAGTGAACGGCTGACGCTGGTACGCCGCTGCGTCGTGCTCTCCGGCGAGGCGGGCGAGGTAAGCCGTAAGGGCGTCTCGGAGAAGAGTGGTGCGGTCCACGTGAAGGCGGTTCGCCCACTCATCGACCCGGCGAACATCGTCGTCGTCCACCCGAAAGCTCACCATGGTTGTCGTACGCTAATGGTATCAAGTCATACGGATGAGATCGGGACCTCACGGCAGGTCGGCGCTTCACGAGGCGGCCGGAGCGCGCATCCCATCAGCATCGCCCCGGGGGGACTGGCGGCTTCAGCCTCGGAGAAGTCACGTCGTTCCGATCGAGCGACCCAATGCCCCCTCACCAGAACATCCCCGATCGACGGGACGAGGTCAGATTCCGAGCGTGAGAGAAGCGGGGTCCATCGCGATCCCGACGACCCTTCCCACTCGGGTGAGGTCAGCGTCGTGGGCGAGCAACGTGGCATGGTTCCGGCGCGCGACCGACGCGATCATGCAGTCGATCAGGCCTCGCGGCGTGACTCCGGCTCGCCGGCACAGGCGGTAGATGCGCGCCGCTGCCTCCAAGTCCGCCGCCGCGTCGAACGGGAGCAGATGGAACCGCAAGAGCAGTCGGCGCAGGTCCTCTTCCCGGCCCTCTGTCTTCGCCGCTGCCATGACCTCCGTCATCAGCAGCTCCGTAGTCGCAAGTGGGCCGTCATCAGCGATGAGCTCGGACACTCGGTCGTCTACCGGGCTCCCCGTTGCCCGGTCGTACTCGACCCATGCCGACGTGTCGGCCAGGATCATCGGAGAGCTCGAGCTCTTGCCCGGATCGAACCATGGGACGGTCTTTGCGCCGCTCGACGACCCTGAGTACTTCGCTCAGGTGCGGGTTGACTCCGAGAGCCGGACGGTCACCTGGCCAAGCGGCGTGGATCTCGA
>JAKAQW010000057.1 GCA_021819525.1 Actinomycetes bacterium | reverse complement strand
CCGTCTTGGCGGCACCGTCTTGGCGGCACCGTCTTGGCGACACCGTCTTGGCGACACCGTCTTGGCGAGATGGACAGGATCTCCTGACCGCAAATGGAGCACCACCACCACGCCGGCGGCTGGAGCGCCAGCCATCTGGGTCAGGCTGTCCAAAGCGGGCTCTCGGATCGGCTGGCAATCCGGCGCTGCGCCTGCAATGCAGCAACCCCAGCGGTGTGCTCGCCGGGGAGCTGAACGAGCTGGCTGCCTGCGGCAGTGCCGGAAAACGGGCCACTTGTCGCGGAGCCGGCATTGGGCGCATAGCGTGCTACGAAGACGGGCCTTCGAAATACATGTCTTTCAGAGAATACGGTCCACACCTCGATGCAATGCGCTAGCATGACTGGCATGGCAAAGACAGTGAGCGTGAAATTGACCGACGACCTAGACGGGAGCACAGCAGAAGAGACTGTGTCTTTTGGTTTGGATGGCAAGAGCTATGAGATCGATCTGAGCAAGCGCAATGCTGCTGCGTTGCGCAAGGCACTGCTGCCGTACCTGGAGGCCGCGCGTCTCACGGGGCGAGGAGCCGGGCGTGGAGCCGGGCGCGCAGCCGGGCGCGCAGCCGGGCGAGGGCGCCGGGCGAGGCCTGGGTCAGCTCGTTCAGCCAGCACGACACTGTTCTCCCAACTCGACGCGGAGGAGAAGGACCGGTTCCGGGCCTGGGCCGACATGCCGAACGCTCGGCGCATCGGTGACGGTCGAGTCCAGGAGTGGATCGACGCCGGCAAGCCTTGACCGGTGGCGAGCGAGGCGACTCGGGCGGCACGACGACGGCTCTTCTGGTGCTGTCGGCCTGCTTCGACGAAGGCCGCCTGTGGGAAACCCTGTGCAGAAGCTGGGGTTATCGCCTCGTGCAGTGGGGAAGACCGGTTCGTTTGGTGGATAAGCTCGGGATATCGCGGTGGCCTCTTGCCAACATGCGCTCGGAGGCGCACCATGGGAGCAGCAGGCTCGGCACGGGCTGGTCACGCACCAGGATCGCCGTCTGGACGGTGGTAGTGGCAGCAGCACCGGTCGTCGACCGAGCGCCGCGGTGGGCAGCAGCACCGGGCCAGCTCCTGGGTTGGTTCGGCGTGGCAGGCTTGGGGGTCGTCCGACCCCGGGTCGAGCCAGCTGCTCGCTGTTCGGCGCGGGCCCCGGTCAGCGCGTCGGCAACGTCGACCCGCTGTTCGGGGTGCCGCCGCGTGCGGCCTCTAGGGGCACGTTCCAGGACTCGTTGCGCGCTGTGCGCTCACGGCCGGACCACTCCATTGCATCAGGGAATCCTGACGAAGGGCCGTCCATTTCATTACCACGGCCACTGCATGTCGGGTGCGCGAACGCGATCACACCACAGGCTGCTGTGGTTCGCCGTCCGCGACAGCCGGACTATGGCAGCGAAATGGATACCCCCTTCCTGACGATCTCGCGCGAGTAGTTCGCCAGAGCCGTCCGAGTAGTTCGCCAGAGCCGTCCGAGGCGGTGCGCGGGTGGCCAGGTGGAGTCTTCGGCCCTGCGGGAGCCGGCCCGGCCGGGGCGTCGTGGAGCCAGCTCAGGCAGCGCTCGGCCAGCACTTGGCTGGACGTTCGCCTCGCGCCACCATGGTGGCCAGCACGTCACGGGCCAGGGGTAGATCACTGGCGTGGGTGACGCCGACGCATCGTCCCGAACCCGGGAGCACCCGTACGCGGTGGCCCTTGTCGTCGACCGCTGCCTTCGCAGCACCGGGCAGGTGAGACGGCGCTACCTCGTGGCCGCCGGCCACTGCGGCGCCGAGGACTTCAGGGAGCAGGACTTCGGTGTCGTCTTCGACATGAAGCGTGGCACCGGTGACGTCCGCGGCGAGCTCGGGGCAGCAAGCCAGCACGGCATCGGCCAGTAGCGGCCATATCCCGGGCCGAAAGCCCCACAGGTTGACCGACACTGCGGTGCGTGCTTCGAGGACGGCCGGCTCGTGGCCGTCGTCGGCGGCAAAGGTGCCGTCGGGCTGGCGATGCACCTGGCGGCGCTCGTCGATCCCTACCAGCCACCCGTCTGCAGTGACGGTGATGGTGCCGCGGGTGACCGGGGCCGAACCGACGACGCTGTCGGCGAGCGGGAACGAGACGAGCGCGTGGTCCGTGGGTCGCCAAGGCGTCGCGGTATCGGCGAGATGAGCAGCCAGTAGGCCGAGCGCGGGCGCCCCGTAGACGTCGTCACCGTTCACGACGGCGAACGGCCGGTCGCCGACGGCTGGGCGAGCGCACAGCACGGCGTGTGCCGTACCGAGCGGGACGGGTTGGTAGACGGTCTGGGTGGCGATGACGCTGGGCCAGCGGCGTCGTACGTGGTACTCGATAGCGGGACCGGTGGCCGGACCGAGCACCAGCACCACTTGGTCGAACCCGGCGGCCAACGCCTCACCGGCGGTCAGGTCGATGACTGCCTCACCGTGCAGCCCCATCGGAGCCAGGGGTTTGCAGCCGCCGTACCGCTTGGCCATGCCGGCCGCCAGTACCACCAGGACAGGTGAGTGGCCGGTGCTCATCCGCCCCACCGCAGGACGGCGCTCCCCCAGGTCATGCCCCCGCCGAAACCCGAGAGCAGGACGACGTCGCCGGGATGGAGACGGTCGGTGTCGAGCGCGTCTGCCAACGCCAGGGGGATGGAGGCCGACGACGTGTTGCCGTAGCGGTCGATGGTGACGACGTAGCGGTCCTCGGCGATCCCCAGGCGACTGGCGGCAGCGGTGATGATCCGGGCGTTCGCCTGGTGGGGGACGAACAGGTCGACGTCGTCGGGTCCGAGGCCAGCGTGCTGGAGGGCGACGAGTGACGAGTCGATGACCGCGCGCACGGCATGACGGAAGATCTCCTTGCCGTTCATCGACATGTAGCCCCCGTGCGGGCAGTGCAGCAGATCCCGCAACGTGCCGTTCGCGCCCAGGTGCCAACCGAGGAGCTGGCCGGGTCCGTCCACAGCCTGCAGCACCACGGCGCCAGCCCCGTCGCCGACGAGCACGGCCAGGCTGCGGTCGTCCCAGTCCGTGAAGCGCGACAGGGTCTCGCTGCCGATGAGCAGGACGGTCTGGGATCCGGCGAGCACGAGCCCGTGGGCGACCACCATGCCGTACACGAAGCCCGAGCAGGCCGCGTTCACGTCGAAAGCGCCCCCGAGCATTCCCAGGCCGGCCTGGACCGTCGCCGAGGTGCCCGGGATCACCTCGTCTGGCGTCGTCGTGGCGAGCACCAGCACGTCGACGTCCTCGGGAGCGACCCCGGCACGAGCCAGGGCGACACGACCGGCTTCGATGGCCAGCTCGGAGGTGGTCCCCCCGATGTGACGCTCTTTGATGCCGGTGCGCTCGGTGATCCACTCGTCACTGGTGTCCAGGCGTAGCGACAGATCCGCGTTCGTCACGATCTTGTCGGGAACGGCAATTCCCCATCCGGTCACTCGTGCCCCAGGCATGATCTCGTCGATCCTTCTTCCCTGATGTTCTCGTCGTCGGTCTCCGGTGCCGGTAGGACCAGGACCACCGTCGGTCGCTGGCGCCGGAGGTACTGCCTGGCCGGTGCGGTATGGCGGTCGCGCTCGGCTCTCCTGTCGCGCTCGGCTCTCCTGGAGGATGCAGTTCGCTCGCTCGGTTCAGCTCGCTTGCAGGACGTGGACGGCGGCCAGGGCGGTGTCCCCGGCGATGATGCCGCCGCTGTTCACGGCCACCGCTACCCTGGCCCGTTCGACCTGGCGGCCGGTCGCGAGGCCCCGCAGCTGCCACGCCAGCTCCACCACCTGGGCCAGGCCGGTCGCTCCCAAGGGATGTCCCCGGGCGACCAGTCCGCCGCTCGGGTTGACGAAGACGGCGTCGCCACCGAGATCGGTCCGACCCGCAGCAGTAGCAGCACCGGCCTCGCCGGCAGCGAAGAACCCGAGCGACTCGAGCGCGTAGATCTCCTCGGCACTGGTGGCGTCGTGGAGCTCCAGCACGTCTACGTCGTCGGGTCCCACGCCGGCCACCTTCCAGGCTTCGTCGATGGCCTCGCGCATCCGGTCGTGGTAGTCGAGGTCACCGTTCCCCGAGCGGGCCACGCTGGCGGTGATCCGCACCGTGCTCGCACCGCCCACCGTGTCGACGACTGCCGCTGCCGCCCCGTCGGTGAACGAGGAGCACATGGGCCGGGTGAGGCCACCGGCGACCACCGGAGCGTGGAGCACCTCTTCGACGGTCAGCGGCCTGCGGAACTGGGCAAAGGGGTTGCGAGCCCCGCAGCGGCGGGCTTTGACGGCAGCCAGGGCGATCTCCTGCGCCGTCGTGCCTCGCTCGGCCATCTGGTGCGCCATCCAGGTGGAATTCATTCCCATGAGCACGCTGCCGGAGTCGTTGTCGTGGCGGCGGCGCATGTCGGGGCGCTCCTTGGCAGGCAGGCCATCTTCGACGCCGGCCAGGGTCTCCAGCCGATCGCCGATCCACATCTTCTCCACGCCGACGGCCAGCACCGGCCCGCGGCCCGCCTCGGCGGCCATGGTGGCCACGTGCAGCGCCGTGGAACCGCCGGCACATGAGTTGTCCACGTTCACCACCGGCGCGCCTCCCAACCCGAGGTCACGCAGCCACGTCTGGCCGCGGATGCACCCCTGGTCGCAGAGCCGGCCGCCGGCCGCGTTGGCCAGGACCACCATGCCGACCTCGCCAGGAGCCAACCCGGCGTCACCCAGGGCCGCTCCGGCTGCCTCCCGGGCCATCTGCTCGGCGCTTCGGTCTCGGCGGGACATGTCGGTCATGCCGACGCCGGCGAGGTATGTAACGTTGGTCACGGAATCCTCGATTCTGTGGTTCGGAGCCCGAGCTCCAAGGGCACGAGCATCGGGCGTGGGCTCGCCGGCAGCTGCGCAGCGCGCTGGTGCTGGCTCGGCGGGCGACCGGGTCGGGCGCTCACGTCGGGACCAGCGTGTGGGCCGGCCCACGGGCTCCTCTGTGCTCGAGGAGGTGGTGGAGCTCGGCCGACAAGTCTTCGAATGGTACCAGTGGATCGTCGGTGGTCACGAACACCGCCAGGTGCTTTGCCCCGCCGTCGAGCCACCTCGACAGGGTGTGGGCGCAGTCCCGGGCGGTTCCGGAGACGAGGTGCCGGGTGAACGCCTTGGCCGGGATCCGGTAGAGCGACGACATCCACCGCGTCCCGCAGTCCCTGGCGGCCTCGACCGATGCTGCCGAGGCCGCCACCGCCACGAAGGCGACCATGGCCGGGACCACTGATGCGGGGTCACGACCGCCGGCTTCGCAGCGCTGGCGGAGATCGGCCAGAGCGCCGGGGTACTGGTCAGGGGAGACGAACAGCGGCAACCAGCCGTCGCCGGTGGCTGCGGTCCGAGCCATGCTGGCGGCCGACGACCCGCCGAACCAGATCGGGACGTCGATCCCGGCGGGCAGCTGGTGGTACGGGCCAGGGCCAGCACCGCGCCTCGCTTGCTCGCTCGGGCTGCAGTCGGTCCCGCCGCGACCGCCGGTCCGGAGGTCAGCTGTGCCACTGTCCACCCCACGAGCCCACAGCGCCCGGAGCGTGGCGACGTCGAGATCGAGCTGGTGACCGCGACGGTGATAGTCGGCTCCGGCAGCTTCGTACTCGCCGGGGTGTGAGCCCACGCCCAGGCCGAGCACCAGTCGGCCACCAGAGAGGTGCTGGAGCGACGCCGCCTGCTTTGCGGCCAGCACGCAGTCGCGCAAGGGGAGCTGCAAGACGCATGGCCCGACTGTGGCTCGCACGGTGGCCGCTGCTGCGACGGCCAGGCTGGTCATGCACTCGACGACAGGTCCGTGCCAGAAGACGTGGTCGCACGCCCACAGGGCGCTGGCACCTGCCTGCTCGGCGCCCCGGCACAGCTGGCCGAGCGAGCGGGCGGTCGGTCCGTTCCCGCCCTCTTGCGGCAAGGTCGGCAGGATGAGCCCGAGTGGCCCGACCGGCCCGCGACCACCAGTCGGCGAGCCCAGTCCGACCGGACCAGGTGGTGTCGGTGTCCCCGAGCGCATGGCGCGATGCTATCGGGGTGGCCGTCACGCGGCTGGGAAATGGGCGCTCGGCGGCACGCAGGCGTTGTGCAGGAGGCAGAATGGAGCAGTGGAGACTCCCGAAGTGGTCGTGAGCGACGAAGAGCAGGCTCGCCGCCGCCAGGCGCTCAGCGAGCTGATCGAGGTCATGCGACCGGCGGTGCAGGCCGACGGCGGCGACCTGGTGCTCGTGGACGCCGATCTGGCTGCCGGGGTGGTCGAGGTGCAGCTCCAAGGTGCGTGCAGCTCGTGCGCCATCTCCTCGGCGACGCTGCAGGGCGGTGTCGAACGCATCTTGCGGGGGCGGTTGCCCTGGGTGACCGAGGTGATCGGCAGTCTCGACGAGGAGGCAGATCCGGCCGTCGGTGTCGCTCTCGGTCGCGGCGGCTACGTCCCCCGCCGGTGACGGGGAAGCACGGCAGTGGCGTCGGGGCCAGCTGCCGGCCGACCTCGGGCACCTCGGAGCAGGTCGACAGGCACGGCAGACGGTGGGGGGGCCGGAAGGGAGGAGGCAGGAGGGGTGGTGGCTAGTGGCGGTGCCCGTGGCGCGCCGGCCCGAAGCGGCTCGCGTGCTCCTCGTGCCCTGGTGCTCACCGGGTCGATCGGTCACGGGCACGACTCGGCGGCCGACGCCTGCCGGTCCGCTTTGGCGACCGCGGGCACGACCACGACGGTGTTCGACGCCATGGCGCTGCTCGGCGGACCAGGGCGGTGGTTGGGAGAGGCGGCGTTCCGCCGGGCGGTCTCGGTCGCGCCGCTGTACGACGCGTTGCACTTCTCCCAGCTGCGGGCGGGCACGCCGATGGCCGAAGCGATGGAAAAAGCGGCGTCGGCCAGGCTGGTGCCTCGACTGCGCCACGAGATCGCCGCCAGCGGTGCGCACCTGCTGGTGTCGGTGTTCGCCACCGGTGCCGGCGCCCTTGGTCGTCTACGGCGTGAGCTGCCCGAGCACCGGGTGGTGGTGGTGTGCCTGGACGCCGCGGCGCACCGGCTGTGGGCACACGAAGGTGTCGACCGCTACGTCGTGTCGTCGGAGATGACGGCCGGGACGATCCGCCAGTACCTGCCGTTCGCCGACGTCGTCGTGCTCCCGCCGCCGGTGCGTCCCGGGTTCTTCGTCGCGCCGGGCCGGGCCGAAGCGCGCGACGCGCTCGGTGTGGACCGGGCCGTGCCGTGCGTGCTGTTGATGGGGGGTGGATGGGGGATGGGGAGCCTCGTCGACGCGGCTGGCGCGCTGGTCTCGGCGGGCTACCGGGTGCTGGCGGTGGCTGGTGACAACACCGCGCTCCGTCGACGCTTGCAGGCCCTGGCCCGCCGAGCGCCGCGCCAGGCGGGCTCGGGTGTGACGGTGTACGGCTACACGAGCCAGGTGCCGACGCTGATGGCCGCCTGCGACGTGGTGGTGACGACCCCTGGGCAGACCTGCCACGAGGCTCGAGTGGTGCGCCGCCCACTGGTGGTCCTCGACGCGCTGCCCGGACATGGTCGTGAGAACCTGCTGCTGCAGATGGCCCATGGTGGTGCTCTGGCGTGCACACCGCGCCCGGCATCGGTCGTGGCCGGGGTCGCTGCTGTGCTCGACGGTGCCGTCGACGCCGATGCTCCGTGGCCGGTCCCCGACGCCGACGCGTGGGACCGCTTGTTCCTCCAGGCGGTGGGCGACCTGGTTGACGCGGTCGCGGATCGCGGTCTGCCTGGGGATCCTGGCGATGATGGTGCCGTCGAGGCCGGCGCTGGGCGCTGACGCAGACACGGTGGTGGGGAGCTCGTAGGGTGCCGGGCTCGGCCGGAGCGCCGGTGCGGCTTTTCGAGACGGGGGCGCTTCGTGTGGCAAACGCCCGACGGCCGCGCCGGTGCCGGCGGTCACAGGTGGTGCCCGTGCTCGCCCGAGGGATCGGCATCGCTGGGTTTGCGGTCAGTCGGCCCGAGCGGTCAGGCTGATCCGCCATGGTCGGCCACCAGCAGCTCTCCGCGTCGTCGTCACGGAGCGTCGTCACCGTCGAACCGGCTGGCGTTCGGGGATCTGGTGTCGTGTCTGTGCCTCGGTGCGCGCCATGGCGAGGCACCCTTCCTGAGCCACGCGGCCCCTTCGCGCCCGCTCTCGGTTCGGCGCTTGGTGTCACTTCTGGCCCCGGCGAGGCCCGTGCGGCCTCTGGCCCCAGTTCGGCGCTTGGTGTGGCTTCTGGCCCCGGCGGGGCCGGTGGAACTTCTGGCCCCGGCGAGACCCGTGCGGCTTCTGGCCCCGGCGGGGCCGGTGGATCGTGGTCTGTTCGTGCCCCGGCGGGTACTGCCGGTGCCTGAGCCCCTATGGCACCCAGTGCGCCGCCTGGCCGAGGTCCGGGCCTCGTGGGAGCGCAGCCGGCACGTCGTCGTCCCCGGTCCGGTGGCTGCTGCACCGCCGTCGACCCCCGGCGGGCTCCGGGTGGCGTTCCTGGTCTACCGGGGGAACCCTCGCTGCGGCGGTCAGGGGGTCTACACCAGGCATCTCACTCGGGAGCTGGTGGCGTTGGGGCACAGCGTGACGGTGCACACCGGACAGCCGTGGCCCGAGCTCGACGAAGGTGTCGGGCTCACCCCGCTGGCGGGGCTCGATCTGTACCGGGATCCCGACCCCTTCCGGTTTCCGCACCCTCGCGAGCTTCGCACCCGGACGGATATCGCCGAGCTGGCCATCATGTGCGGCGGCGGGTTCCCCGAGCCGCGCACCTTCTCATGGCGGGTCCGCGAGCACCTGGCCAGCCGGCGGGACCAGTTCGACCTGGTGCACGACAACCAGTGCCTCGGGTCGGGGCTGCTCGGCATGCTCGACGACCGGTGGCCGCTGGTCGCCACCGTCCACCATCCCATCACCGTGGATCGCGAGCTGGCCCTGGCACACACCGACACGCTCCGGCGTCGCCTGGCCCAGCGACGGTGGTTCGGCTTCTTGGGCATGCAGATCCGGGTGGCTCGCCAGCTGCCTCGGGTGGTGACGGTCTCGGAGTCGTCCCGGCGGGACATCGCCGGCCAGCTGGGCGTGGATCCCGCCCGGATGGCCGTGGTGCCAGTGGGTGTGGACCATACGGTGTTCCGACCGCAGTCCGAGCGCCCTCAGGTGCCGGGGCGGATCATGGTGACCTCGTCGAGCGACGTCCCGATGAAAGGCCTGGTGCCGTTGCTGGTCGCGGTGGCCAAGCTGCGCACCGAACGCGAGCTCGAGCTGGTCGTCATCGGCCACCCCCGACCTGGTGGGCGGGTGGCGCGCACCATCGAGGAGCTGGGACTCGGCCCGGCGGTCCGGTGCGTGTCGGGAGTGAGCGACGCCGAGCTGGCCGGGTTGTACGCCGAAGCGCAGGTGGCAGTCGTGCCGTCGCTCTACGAAGGGTTCTCGCTGCCTGCGGTGGAAGCCATGGCCTGCGGAGTGCCGCTCGTGGCCACCACCGGCGGCGCGCTGCCCGAGGTGGTGGGCACCTCGGGGGAGACCGGCCTCCTGGTGCCGCCTGGTGACGCGGAGGCGCTGGCCGGGGCGGTGCGGCGGGTGCTCGAAGACCGGGAGCTGGCCAGCCGCCTTGGCGCCGCCGGCCGACGGCGAGTGCTCGGCCGCTTCACGTGGCAGGCCACTGCGCGGGGTACCGCCGAGCAGTACGCCGTGGCCCTCGACGAGCACCGGCGCGGGCTTGGCGGACGTCGCCCTGTGCCGTCAGCTGCGGCTCGGGCATCGTGGGAGGCCGACAGCCGCCGGGCTCGCCAGCAGGAGCTGGTTGCGAGGGAGGGCGGCGACGTGGGCGGGGAGCCGGGGCACGGGGATGTCGCCGGTGGCGTGTGCGCTGCCGACAGCCGCCGGGCTCGCCAGCAGGAGCTGGTTGCGAGGGACGGCGACGTGGGCGGGGAGCCGGGGCACGGGGGTGCCGCCGGTGGCGTGACGGAGGTGAGGTCGTGTTGACGGTGGACTACGACCGCCTGGGACTGCGGTCCGGGGAACGGCTGCTCGACCTGGGCTGTGGCGGCGGGCGGCACGCGTTCGAGGCGGCTCGACGCGGCGCCCAGGTGGTGGCATTGGATGCCGGTGCGAGCGAGATCGACCAGGTGCGGGCGGTGTTGGCTGCCATGGCACAAGCCGGCGAGATCGCTGCTGCCGGCCAGGCGGCAGCGCTGCGTGGTGACGCGCGGCGCCTGCCGTTCGCTGACGGTTCGTTCGATCGGGTGATCGCCGCCGAGGTGCTCGAGCACATCCCCGAGGACACCGCTGCCATGGCCGAGCTGGCTCGGGTGCTTCGACCTGGAGGCACCTTGGCGGTGACCGTGCCACGCTTCGGTCCCGAGCTCGTGAATTGGTCCTTGTCGACCCGGTACCACGACGTGCCCGGTGGGCACGTGCGGATCTACCGCCGGTCGGTGCTCGGGCGTCGACTGCGCGGCACGGGTCTGCGCCTCGTGGGGTGTCACCACGCCCATGGGCTGCACTCGCCGTACTGGTGGCTGAAGTGCCTGGTCGGTGTCGACCGTGACCAGCAACCGCTGGTGGCTGCGTACCACCGGCTGCTGGTGTGGGACATCACCCGGCGACCGTGGGTGACGAGAGCGGCCGGGGTCGTCTTGGACCCGCTCATCGGCAAGAGCATGGTGCTCTACGCGGAGAAGCCCGCGTGACCGCCGCTTTGCCTGCGTCGCCTGGTGGTGCCACGGTGTCGAGCCGGGGCCGCGTCGGCCTTCCGTCGGTGCTCGGCTCGGTGCCAGCCATCGCCGGCGTGCTCGAGGCCGACGAGGTGGTAGCGACAGCAGGGGCTATCGCCGCCCTGCAACGAGCCGACGGCATGATCCCCTGGTTCGAAGGTGGTCACTGCGATCCGTGGAACCACGTGGAGGCGGCCATGGCCCTCGACGTAGCCGGGTTCACAGCGGCCGCTCGCTCCGCCTACCAGTGGCTGGCGGACCGCCAGCTTCCTGAGGGTGCGTGGTTCAACTACTTCACGGCATCTGGTGATGTCGAAGACCCTCGGCTCGACACGAACGTGTGCGCGTATGTCGCGGTCGGGGTGTGGCACCACCACCTGCTCCACGGGGATCCGAGCACCCTCGGCGACCTGTGGCCCATGGTCGACCGCGCCATGGAGTTCGTCTTGCGCTGGCAGCAGCCCGACGGGACCGTCCGGTGGTCGGTGGATCCCGACGGCCGTCCCGGGCGCTTCGCGCTGCTCACGGGCTCGTCGTCGATCCTCCATGCTGCTCGCTGCGCGGTGGCCTGCGCCGAGGCGCTGGGTCTCGAACGTCCTGACTGGGAGCTCGCGGCGGGGCGTCTGGCCCACGCGGTGGCCCACAACCGCGAGGCGTTCGAACCGAAGACGGAGTTCGCCATGGACTGGTACTACCCGGTGCTCTCCGGTGCGTTGGAGCGCGCTCGTGGAGCTGCGCACTTGCGTGCTGGGTGGGACACGTTCGTGATGGAAGGTCTCGGCGTGCGATGTGTCTCCAGCGGGCCATGGGTCACGGCCGCCGAGACCGCCGAGTGCGCGCTGGCCCTCGACGCCGTCGGTGAACGCGCCCGCGCGGTCGACCTCGTCACGTGGGCCCAGGCTCACCGGACGAGTGACGGTAGCTACCTCACCGGCATCGTCTACCCGGAGTGGTCGAGCTTTCCGGCCGGTGAGCGCAGCTCGTACACCGCTGCCGCCGTCGTGCTGGCCGTCGATGCCCTCTCCGACACGAGCCCCGCTGCCGGGCTGTTCCGCGGCGATTGCCTACCGGCTGCCGTCGACCTCATGGGCGGCTGCTGACCTCCGGCGTCTTCGGAGGCGCGCGACCGGCGCCCGGTGCTCTCGGTGCCCGGCTGCTCGATGCCGACCGGCACCCGGTCCCACCACCGACCGGCACCCGGTCCCACCACCGACCGGCACCCGGTGCTCTCGGTGCCCGGCTGCTCACCGCCCGATGGCCGCCCGGTCCTCTGGGCGCCCAGTCCCGACGTCGACCGGCGCCCGGTCCCCCCGATGTCGGGGGGTTCACGGTGCAGGTGGAGGTGCCACCCGCACGAGTGCACGCAGCGATCCCCAGGAGCCGTCTTCCGCCCATTCGCCTGACGCCAGCGCGCTGCGCCAGAGCTCGTAGGGTGGGCGGCCTCCGTCGGCGGGGTCGGGGAACACGTCGTGGATGGCCAGCCAGCCGCCCACTGCCACGAGCGGTGACCAGCCCCGAAAGTCGGCCCAGGCTGGCGCGTCGCCGTGGCCGCCGTCGATGAAGCACAGGTCCAGTGGGGTGCGCCAGTGGGCAGCGATGGTGGGGGAGTCACCGATCATGCCGATCACCTTGTGCCCCAGAGCGGCGTCGTCCACGGCTGCGCGCCACGAGGGCAAGGTGTCGATCAGGCCGGTTCGAGGGTCGAGCAGCGAAGGATCGTGGTGCTGCCAGCCGGCCTGGTTCTCCTCCGAGCCGTGGTGGTGGTCGACGCTGAACACCACGGCGTTCTCCGCGCCGGCTCCGAGGTAGATGGTCGACTTGCCGCACCAGGCGCCGATCTCCACGATGGTGGCGGCCGCTCGGCGCCGGCTCGCGAGATGGGCCAGGCGGTGCAGCGCCATGCCCTCGTCGTCGGGCATGAAGCCCGGCGTGCGGCGGGCGCGGTCGACGAGCGCGGTGCATCGAGGCGTACAAGGCGCGCCGTCCCGGCTCACCGGCTGGCATCTCCCAGAGCGGCGGTGGCGGCCTGCAGGCTCTGGTCGACCGAAGGTGCCAAGGCGGCCACCAACCGCTCGTTCACGCCAAGGCGTTCGACGGCCTGGTCCACGGTCCGCTGGCCGCTCCGCAGGGGATGCTCGGCGAGGAACGCCCGGACCTCGCCGGCCAGTGCCGGGTCACGGCACAGCCACTTCACCGCGTCGAGCATCCGAGGCACCATGGTGGCGGGCATGCGGCTCACGAGCGCATCCCACTGCTCGCTCATCCGGCGCCAGGTGGCGGGACCGTGCTCGCGGTTGGCCAGCAGCGCTTGGACCAGCAGGGGGGCGTTCTGCGAGCGCACCTCGCCCATGGCCAGGGAGAACACCTCGGCGGCCACGTCGGGGTCCTTCACGTCAGCCAAGGCGAGGAGGTAGCGCATCTCCTGCTGGGGGGTGTCGGGGTGCCGGTAGCGGTCGAGGAGGACCTCGAAGGTGGCGCGGTCGCCGCACGAGGCGACCACGCTCACGATGGTGCCTGCGAGCTCCGGATCGAGCGGGGCGCCGCCGGCCACGGCTTCCTCGTGTAGCGCCCGGCACCGATCCTGGATCGCACGTACCGCGCCGATGGTGCCCGCTGTGCCGAGAGCCAACGCCCGAAGCGTGCCGGCCCGCTCGTCGTCGTCGGGCAGCGCCTCCCACCCGAGGCGATCCACCAGCGGCGTCATCAGCTGTGCGCTGTAACGGGCCAGCGCTGGGCGAGCGGCATCGGGTACGACGTGGTCGAGGAAGCGCAGCGCCCCGACCACCTGGCCCCATACGTCGGGATCGGTCTCGTCCCCGAGCGCGCCGGCTAGCACCAGCATGTCGTCGAGGTCTCTGCGTCGGGCCAGCACTGTGGCCCAAGTGTCGCCGAGGAGGTCGAAGCGTTCGAGCGGCTCGAGGGTGTCGAGCTGGCCGGCCAGCCGACGAAGGTGGTCGGGGGTGTAGGCCACTCGGTAGAAGCCCGAACCGCCTGCGTTGACCAGCACGCTACGCGGGTCGAGGGTGATGGAAGCGGGCTCGGTGCCGAGCAGGATCCGTTCCGTCGAGGCGCTGGCAGCGAGGTCACGGGCCAGGACCGGGACGAGCCAGCGCTCACCGATGGCGCTGGGCGCGTTGGTGCCGCTGGGCGCGTTGGTGCCGCTGGGGGGGTAGGGGTCGCCGAAGCTGAAGGGCTCGTGGCGCAGCTGCGTGCCGAGGCCGTCGTCGCTTGCGGGTTCGGCGCTCACCAGCGGAAAACCGCCTTGGAAGATCCAGCTGTCCATCACCTGGCGGACCGGCTCGCCGGCGACTTCCTCGATGGCGTCCCACAGATCCGACGTCTCGGTGTTCCCGAACCGGTGGCGGCGAAGGTAGAGCCGGATGCCGTCTCTGAACCGGGTCCCACCGAGATAGCGCTCGAGCATGCGCAGGACACTGGCTCCCTTCTGGTAGGTGAGCACGTCGAACATGCCTTGGGCCTCTTCGGGGGGACCCACCGGGTACTCCACCGGCCGGGTGCTGTGCAGGGCGTCGGTGGCCATGGCCGCGTCGCGCTCCATGCCGAAGGCGACCCAGCGTCGCCACTGGGGGCGGAAGTGGTCTACACAGAGCAGCTCCATCAAGGTGGCGAACGCCTCGTTCAGCCAGATCCCGTTCCACCACTTCATGGTGACCAGATCCCCGAACCACATGTGGGCGATCTCGTGCGAGACGACATCGGCCACCCGCTGCTGTTCCAGGCGCGACGAGCGCTGCGGGTCGACCAAGAGCGCCGTCTCGCGGAAAGTGACGCAGCCGAGGTTCTCCATGGCGCCGAAGGCGAAGTCGGGTATGGCCACCAGGTCGAGCTTGTCCGCGGGGTACCCGATGCCGAACCAGTCGGTGAAGAAGCGCAGGGCGTGCGCCGCGCACGCCGAGGCGAAGCCCGTGAGGTCCTGGCGACCTGGCACGTGGACTACCCGGACCGGGACGCCGTCGACGTCGACCGGCTCTGTTGCGACCAGCGGCCCGACGACGAAGGCCACCAGGTAGGTCGACATGGCGATGGTGTCGGCGAAGCGGATCCGACGGCGGCCGCGGCCGAGGGAGGTCTCGGAGACGACCGGACCGTTGGACACCGCCAGCAGCCCGTCGTCCACGTCGAGGGTGATGGCGAACACTGCCTTGCGGTCGGGCTCGTCGAAGCAGGGAAAGGCCCGTCGCGCGTCGGTGGCTTCGAATTGGGTGGTGGCAATGGTGTGGGTGGTGCCGTCGTCGTCGGCAGTGAAGGTCGACCGGTAGAAGCCGTGGAGCTGGTCGTTCAAGACTCCGGAGAAGACCAGGTCGATCGTGAGCGGCCCGGCAGGTAGCGGGGCCGGCAGGCGCAGGATGAGCCGTTCGCGTTCACTGTCGACCTCGATCCGGGCGTCGGCCGGCTCGCCACTGGCGCCGCGCACTACGGCCGTGGTGACGTCCAGCTCGGCGGCGTGGAGCTCGACGCGGCTCACCGTGTCGAGAGCCTCGGCGGTGATGCGCAGCTCGCCGTCGAAGGTGCCTCCGAGCAGGTCAGGGTCGAGCCGTAGGTCGTAGCGGTCGGGTCGTACGGCGTAAGGGAGGCGGTACGCGGCGGAGGGGCTGCTGCCAGCAGCAGTCCCGTTCGCACGGTCAGGGGCCGGAGCATCGCTGTGCACGCCGCCAAGCTATCGGTCCGACGACCCAGCGGAGAAGATTGCCGCCTACCCGCCTACCCGCCTACCCGCCTACCCGCCTACCCGCCTACCCGCCTACCCGCCTACCCGCCTCCCGTCGCTGGCGGGTAGCTCCGAAGCGATGACCGGCTCGGGAAGGCTTCCGCGGCCGTCGGCGGTCGGTCGGCATGCCGGTGATGGCCACCACCGGTGCCGTCGGGGCGTTCGGATAGGGTCCAGCGGATGGGCCTGGCATCGATACCAGCTGGCAGCGGTCGATGAGCGACGACGGCTTCGACGTGGTGGCCGTGGGCTCGGCCATCGTCGACATCCTGGTGGAGGCTGACGCGGCCGACGTCGCCGGGTCCGGTCTCGAACCGGGTGGTATGACCCTGGTGGACCTGGCCACGTCGGACGCGCTCTACCAGATGGTGCGGCCCTCGGCGCAGGTGTCGGGGGGATCGGCCGCGAACACCGCGGTGGGTGTCGCCGCGTTGGGGGGCGCGGTCGGCTTCATGGGTCGCACCGCGTCCGACGCCTTCGGGGCGCTGTTCCGCCGGGACCTGGCGGAGATGGGTGTGGCGGTCGGCCGCTCACGGCAGCCCGACGGAGAGTCGCCGTCGGGGACAGGGCGCTGTGTGGTGCTGGTGACCGCCGACGGCGAGCGGACCATGGCCACCTACCTGGGGGTGGCCACCATGCTCGAGCCTGGCGACATCGACGAGGCCATGGTGGCTGCCAGCCGCGTGCTCTACCTCGAGGGCTACCTGTGGGACGTGGCCTCGGCCAAGGAGGCCTTGCGCCAGGCCATCGACGTCGCGCACCGAAACGAGGTGCTGGTGGCGCTCTCCGCGTCGGACCGGATGTGCGTGGACCGTCACCGACGAGAGCTGCTCGACTTGGTGGGCGACGAGATCGACGTCCTGTTCGCCAACGAGGAGGAGGCCGTCGCTCTGTTCGGCGCTCCGACGGTAGAGGCTGCTGTGGACCGGGCAGCCTCTACCGGGATCTTGGTGGCCGTCACCCGCGGTGCAGCAGGGTCGGTGGTGGTGACGCCGTCAGGTTCGCTGTCGGTGCCCGCTGCCGATCCGGGTGCGGTGGTCGACACCACCGGAGCCGGAGACCTGTACGCGGCGGGCTTCCTCTACGGCTTGACCCACGGAGGTGATCCCGACCAGTGCGCGGCGCTGGGGTCGGCCGCTGCCGCGGAGGTCGTGTCGCACCTCGGGGCGCGACCCCTGGTCGACCTGCGGCCGCTGGCTGCCAGTGTGGGCCGGGTCTGAGCCTGTCGCGGTGGTGCGGCACCGAAGAGGTCTGAGCTGTTCGCGGCGGTCAGCTCGAGTCGGGGTCGGGGTCGGGTGGGAGGTAGACCAGGTCGAGATCGGCCAGTCGGACGAGGATCGAGGCCAGCCACTGCGCCAGAGCGGCGATGGGCTCGGCCAGCCGGCTCGGGTCCTCGAGGGTGGCCTCCTCGAACAGCATCGTCCCTTGGTAGGTGGTCTCCACTGCGTACCGGCTCGGCTCGTCGGGGCCACCCATGACCTGTTCGAGGACCGGCGCCGAGCGCACCAACGTGTCGCCGGTGATCGCTGGGCTCTCCTCGGGGAGCACGGTGAGCATGGTCGCCATGTCCGGCGTCTGCGCCAGGCGCTGCTGGCGCAACGTGACCTCCATCACCGCTTCTGGCAGGTCGTCGGAGGGCTCGCCGATCGACCACGAGCGGTAGATCGACTGGCTCCAGGTGGGCCAGTCGATCGAGATGTCGGCTCGGACCCGTGGGGGTTGCTCCTCGCCGGGCAGCGAGTACGAGGTCTCCCACGACACGTCGCCGAGGAACACGTCTACCTGGAACCGCTCCTCGACGGCCTGACGCTGGAGGAGAGCGTCGTCGAAGGCGGCACGGACCCGGCTGATCAGGTCGACGAGGATGTGGTCGAGCATGGCGGGCCAGAGGCTACCGTTGGACAGTGCTCTCGGCCCAGGCAGCGTGCTGTAGGTGGCGGCGAGGTGGCTTGCTCGACGGGGTAGCGACGTGGCGGTGAGGGGTAGCAACGTGGCGGTGAGGGGCTGGCGAGCTGGCGGTGAGATGGCGGTGAGATGGCGGTAAGGTGCAGCGAGGTGGCGTTGACCGGGTCGTGGTTGGAGCGCCGGGTACTGGCCTACGCCCACCAGGGCGGCGCGTTCGAGGCGCCGTCATCGACGCTGTACGCCATCGAGCGAGCCGCGGAGCTCGGGGCTACGGGGATCGAGCTCGACGTGCACGCCACCGCCGATGGCGTGCTGGTGATCTGTCACGACCAGACGGTGGACCGGACCACCGACGGGTCAGGCTCCATCGCTACGCTCACCGCCGCCGAGCTGGCTCGCCTCGACAACGCCTACTGGTTCGTGCCTGGTGCCGGCGCCGTCACGGACCGTGCTCCCGAGGACTATCCGTACCGGGGCCGGGCACCGCAGGACCCGGCGTTCGGGGTAGCCTCCTTGGCCACGGTGCTCGACCTCCTCGACGACCACCCCGGTGTCGCGCTCAATCTCGACATCAAGACCACGGCGCCAGTGGTCGCCTCGTACGAGGAGGCACTGGCGGACTTGATCCGGTCCCGCGGTTACCAGGAACGGACCATCGTCGCCTCGTTCCTCGACGTGGCCACCGAGCGGTTCCGGGCGCTCGCTCCCGACGTGGCCACCTCGGCAGGGAGCCAGGCGGTGGCCGAGCTCTGGCAGGCCGTGCACCGCGGTGAGCTGCCCCGTGAACCGCCGTACCAGGTGCTGCAGGTCCCACTCCTCTCGGGCGACCTGATGGTGGTGGACGAGCAGTTCGTACAGATCGCGCACCAGCTGGGTCTGGCTGTCCACGTATGGACCATCAACGACCCGAAGGACATGGCCGACCTGGTCGACCTGGGTGTCGACGGCATCATGACAGATCGCCCCAGCGTCCTGGTCGACCTGCTCGATCGGCGGGGGGTGAGCTACCACCGCTCCTAGACACTGATCAGGAGCAGGAGTGAGTCCTGCGCGGCGGGTGGCCCTGAACGGTCTTGGGCCACGTGATTGCCTGGAGGGGACCGGTCATCTGGTCGGGGGCAGGTGGCGGGCCGGCGGTGCCGGGAGCGTCGGAGGTCGGCGCCGGCAAGCCTGGCGCCGGCGATTCAACCCGTGGGCGGCGGGGCCACTGTGGCCAGCCGCGGTGCTGGGCTCAGCCTTTGCCGGCGTTGGGCCTCTTGCCGTGGTTCGCGCTCTTCTTGGCGCGCAGCTTGCGCTTGACGGTGCGTTTGGACACGGCTGGGCACCCTAGCACTCCGGAGCCCTCACCCGCAGTGAGCACTCCAGAGCGCTGACCCGGAGTGAGGACCGGGCAGGTAGCGTCGCGCCATGGAGCGAATCGGCCTGGTGGGTCTGCCCAACGCCGGCAAGACGTCGTTGTTCGACGCGTTGACCGGATCGGATGCGCCGGTAGCGCCGCATCCGTTCACCACCACCGAGACGTCGGTGGCGGTCGCTCCGGTGCCCGACGCCCGGCTCCAGGCGCTGGCCACCATGAGCGCCAGTCGCAAGGTGGTTCGAGCCGGCGTCGAAGTCGTCGACATCGCCGGGCTGGTGGCCGGAGCGTCGACCGGGGAGGGCCTGGGGAACCGGTTCCTGGCCCAGATCCGCGAGGTCGACGCCCTGTGCCTGGTGCTGCGGGCGTTCGACGACCCCCAGGTGACTGGCGAGAGCGACCCGGTCGCCGCGCTCGAGACGCTCGAGCTGGAGCTGGTGCTCGCAGACCTGGCCACGGTGGAGGCCCAGGTGGAGAAGCGGCGCAAAGCCGCCCGGTCCGACAAGAGCCTGCTGGCCGAGGTGGAGGCCATGGACAGCGCCAGATCAGTGCTGGCCGAAGGCGTACCGTTGTACCGCGCCAGCCTCGACCCCGAGCAGGCAGCTGCCCGTCGTGGCCTGTTCTTGCTGACCGACAAGCCGATCCTCGTCGTGGTGAACGTGGGCGAGGACCAGTTGGGAGAAGCGCAGGAGGCGGCGAAGCCGGTGCTCGACGCCCTCGACGGGAGAGGTGAGGTCCTCGCGGTGTCGGTGCGCCTCGAAGCTGAAGCGGCACGTCTCGACGAGGCCGAGCGTGGCGAGCTCATGGCGGGGCTGGGTCTCGGCCAGGGGGCGCTGGCCAGGGTGGCGGCAGCCGCCTACCAGCTGCTCGGGCGCCGGGTCTTCTTCACCACCGGCGACAAGGAGACGCGGGCGTGGAGCTTTCGCGACGGTGCGGCCGCCCCGGAGTGTGCCGGTGTGATCCACTCCGATCTCCGCCGGGGGTTCATCCGTGCAGAGGTGATCGCGTGGGACGACCTGCTCGACGCCGGCTCGTGGGCAGCGGCCAAGAGCCAAGGGCGGATCCGCCTCGAGGGCAAGGACTACCGCGTGGCAGACGGCGACGTGGTGGAGATCCGGTTCAACGTGTGAGCATGGTCTGCGCCGCGGGCTGGCTGCTTCGTGACGGTACCGTGCTGGCGGCTGCCTCGATGGCGAGCTCCGGATCGAGCCGATGGCGCGGCTTGCTCGGCCGGGACGGCTTCGACGGCGTCCTGGTCTTGCCGCGCACCAGAGCGGTGCACACCATCGGGATGCGCTTCGCCATCGACGTCGCCTTCGTCGACCGCGAGCTGCGCGTGCTCGACACCACCACCATGGTGCCCTGGCGCATCGGGCGGCCCCGCAGGTGCTGGGCGGTGCTCGAGGCCGAGGCTGGAGCCTTCGAGCGGTGGCAGCTTCGCTGCGGCGACGTCTTGGAGCTGCGTCCGTGCCGGTGAGGACCCCGGCCGTCCGGGGCGAGGACGGGCCCGGTGCGGGCGCGAGAGGCGCAGCAACCCCCGGCCAATCTGTTCCAGCTCCATTGGATGGGCCCGGTGGGCCGGGGGTCGATGGGCCCGGTGGGCCGGGGGTCGATGGGCCCGGTGGGCCGGGGGTCGATGGGCCCGGTGGGCCGGGGGTCGATGGGCCCGGTGGGCGGGGGGGAGGCGCCTGTGGCGTCGACGCCAGGCGTGCTCGGACCGGTGAGCTGGTGCTGGTCGCCACACCGATCGGCAACCTCGGCGATCTGTCGGCGCGCATGGTGGACGTCCTGGCTGCAGCCGA
>JAKAQW010000056.1 GCA_021819525.1 Actinomycetes bacterium | reverse complement strand
CCCACGGGATGCGGAATTTCGAGAACTACCGGCTCCGGCTGTTGCTCCACTCAGGAGTCCAATGGGACACTCGGCCTACTGCTCGAATCAGGGGACGCTCCCCACGCCTGATCGCGTAGAGCCGGTTTACCCTGATCGTGGGCCGGTGTCCCTTGAGCACCGAAGAGGCCCAGGCAGCTGCCTCGGGTCGCCTCCGTGAGTCTCGTGCGGCGCCAGCTCTGGTGAAGGAACTGGCAGACACGTGAAGGCGATCACATGACGGAGAGCCGACTCGCCGACAGGCGCATGGAGCGAAGAGGCGCAGCATCGTCCGCCGCCCGCACGGCGCAGGACGCGCGTGCGACCACGGGGACGAGCGGTCGTGGATCCCAGCGCAGCCGGCTCGTGATCGGCGTGTTCTCGCTCGCAGCGGCTGCTCTGCTCCTCACCGGCTGCGGTGGCGGACCCGCCTCGTCGACGGCTACCACGGTCCGGGCGAAGGCGGCCAAGTCCACCCCGTCGCCGACGACCGATCCGGCTTCGACGGCGGTGCTCGCCGCCTACCGCGCGGGATGGAGGGCCTTCGAGCAGGCCCTGGCGACCGCCAACCCAGCAGACCCGGCGCTGGCGGCGACGATGGTCGACCCCCAGCTCCAGGGCGTGAAGGTGAACCTGTTGGCCGACCAGCGCCAGGGGATGGTCGGCCGCGGCACCTTTACCTTGCACCCCAAGATCGTGGCGATGTCCGCGACGACGGCCACGGTTGTCGACTGCGCCTACAGCACGGCAGCGCTCGTCTATGTGTCCACAGGCAAGCCCGTCCCGCCGGTCACGCCGCCGGAGAACGATGGGGTGCGCGCAACACTCGTGCTCGCCGGCGGGACCTGGAAGATCTCCAAGCAGACCGTGACGGATGGGAAATGCGCGCCTGGCTCGTGATCCCGGTCGCTGCCGTTGTGGGCGCGACGACGTTCATCGTCGGCGCGGAGCCGGCCTGGGCTGGCGACCCAGGTGACCAGAACACGTACGCCAGCGCGCAAGCCTCCGGAGGGCAGCTCACGGTCCAGGCGGGCCTGACCGAGTGGACCCCGCCGGCGAGCTCGTCGTGGGGGAAGGCCGCCCAGCCCGACCCACCGCCCGGCAAGCCGAACCCGAACCAGCCCTATGGCTGCACCTACGCAGCGGGCGGCGCGTCGGCGACGGCCCTGCTCGGCGTCGGCGGCCCGCAGCCCGGCCAATGGGTGTTCCCGGTGTGTGCCGGCCCCGGGGCGATCGACCCGATGCCGGCAGTGTGGGTGACGGGGGCCAAGCCCGTCGCGATCACCGTTCAGCTGGCCCCGGTGGTGGTGGCCGAGCAGGCGGCAAAGACCCTGGGGCTCACGTCTGCGGTGATCGAGATGGCCCCGCCCGACGGCCACTCGCAGCTGGTCAACGTGGCGACGTGGCTGTGGGTGAACCCCGCCGCCTGGCACCCGGTCAGCGCCACCGCAGCCGTCGGCCCGGTGACGACGACGGCTGTGGCCGCGCCGACCAAGGTCGTCTGGACCATGGGCGACGGCCACAGCGTCACCTGTAACGGGCCGGGCACCCCGTACGACCCGTCGACGCCGGACGCTACGACCGACTGCTCGTACACCTGGCCGACGGCAGGCACCTACACCGTCACCGCCACCATCTACTGGACGATCACCTGGGCCGCGGCGGGCGCGGCGGGCGGCGGGACACTCGGCGTCCAGCCCGGTCCTGGCGCCTCAGCCACCGTCCACGTCGTCCAGTCAGATGCGATCAACACCCCGAGCCCCGGAGGCAGCTGAGGAGAGCCCGCCCATGGCCATCGCCACGTCACGACCCTCGACCAACGGCCGCCCGACAGCCGACGGTGCCAAAGGTGGGGGAACGCCGGGCCGCCGCCGGGTTGGGCCAGGGAGGCGGCGCCAGATGCCGCTGGTCGTGGTGGGGGTGCTGCTGGTGGTGGGATGTGCGCTCGGGTTCGCCGATACCTCCCTCAGCCTGGCGAGCCACGAGGACGTCCTCGTCGTCGCCCAGCCGCTCGCCGCGGGCCAGGTGCTCACCTCCTCGGACCTGCGGGCGGTGCGGGTCTCGACGGGCACCGGGCTCGAGGTGGTGCGGGTCGGAGCCGAGGCGAGCGTGGTGGGCCGGCCCGCCGCAGTGCCTCTCGTGGCCGGGGCGCTCCTCACCCAAGGCGAGGTCGGGGCGGGCTCGCCGGCGAACGCTGGGGAAGATGTCGTCGCGGTCGGGCTCAAGGTCGGGCTGTACCCGCCCGGTCTCGCCCCGGGCGACCGGGTCCAGGTCGTCCCCGTGGTGACCTCGTCATCGTCGACCGCCACGGCACCAGGCAGCCCGGTCGATGCGACCGTGCTCGGCGGCGAGCCCGCCCCGGCGGCCTCGAACACTGCGACGGTGTTCTCGCTCCAGGTGGCGAAGACCGACGCCGACGCGGTGACCTCCCTCGCCGCGGCCGGCGAGGTGAGCCTCGTCCAGCTCGGTGCGGGGAGCTGAGCATGGCCGTCGTCGTGCTCGGATCGGTCCGCTCCTGCGGCACGACCAGCTCCGCGGTCGCGCTGGCGGCCACCTGGCCGCCGGCTCGCAAGGTCGTGCTCGTCGAGCTCGACCCGGCGGGGGGCACCTTGGCGGCGTCGTCGGGGTGGGCGGCCGAGCCGAGCCTGGTGTCGCTCGCCGCCGCCGCCCGGCGCACGAGCGACCCCGAGGCGATCTGGGGGCACTGCCAGCACCTGCCCGGGGGAGCGGCGGTGCTCTCAGCGCCTGGCGCAGCAGAGCACGCCCGCAGCGCCACCCGGATGCTGTCGGGGCTTCTCGGTCGGCTCTCCACCCTCGACACCGACGTGCTGGTCGACGCCGGCCGCCTCGACCCGACGGCACCGCTGCCCGGTGTTGCCACGGGGGCGAGCCGACTGGTGCTTTGCGCCCGGCCGAGGCTCTCCGACCTGCATGCGCTCGCCGCCTTCCTCGACGCCGGTCCCGGCGCGGGTCTTCTCGACGCCGGCCGACTGGGGCTGGTGCTCGTCGGTGACGGCCCCTACCGCGACGCCGAGATCGCCGACGCGCTGGGCGTCGAGGTGCTCGGCCGGATCCCCTGGGACGAAGGAGCAGTCGGATGTCTGGCGACGATCCCGGCCAGCGACCGCAGGCTGCGACTCTCGCCGTTGGTCCGTGCTGCTCGCAGCCTCGCCACAGTCCTTGCCGACGACGTGGCGCATGCCCCCGAGGCTGTGGCCGCCTCCGGCCATGACGAGGCCGCGCCGCCACGTCGGCGGCAAGGACGCCGGCTGCTGCGCCCGTTCGTGGTCCCTTCGATCCCCGACAGCGCGGGTGCTGCCGAGGCTCGTGGCGACGTCGGGATCGCCGCCGGCAGCGCCGAGGGGGACGGCGCCCTCGGGGCTGGTGCTGGCGGCAACGGCAGGCTCATGAACGGTTCGGCGCCGGGCGGGGAGGCGGCGAGGTGACCGCCGAACCCCAGGCGCTCGGTCGCATCGCCGTCGACGGGGCTTTCGGCGCACCGGCGACGCCGGCCCGGGATCTGGCCGACGCGCTGCGGGCCGAGGTGCTGGCCGCCCTCTCCGAGCGCACCCGGGTCCGCCAGGCAGCCGGCCATGCGCCGCTCGGCCCGGCCGACGAGCAGGCCCTCGGGCGCCAGCTGATCGCAGAGGCGTTGGAGCGCCGGGCCCGCGAGGCGCTCGGCGCCGGGACGACGGTGATGGCCGAAGACGACGAAGACCGCCTCGCCCGGGCCGTCTTCGACGCGCTGTTCCGCCTGAACCGCCTCCAGCGCCTGCTGGACGACCCGGCGATCGAGAACATCAACGCGAACGGATGCGACGTCGTGTGGGTCCGTTACGCCGATGGCCGGCGCGAGCAGGTGGCGCCGATCGCGGACTCCGACGCCGAGCTCGAAGAGATGCTGCGCACCGCGGCGGCCCGGGTCGGGATCGGCGAGCGGCGCTTCGACCGGGGCTCGCCGCGGATCTCCCTGCAGCTGCCAGACGGCTCCCGGCTGTTCGCGCTGATGGCCGTCGCGGCACGGCCGTGCGTGTCGATCCGCCGGCACCGCTATCTGAAGGTCACTCTCGACGACCTGGTCGCGACGGGCACCGTCGATCTCTCTGCGCGCGAGCTGTTGCGGGCGCTGATGGCGGCCAAGAAGTCCTGTGTCATCTGCGGGGGGACCGGGGCGGGCAAGACCACGCTGCTTCGCGCCATGGCGGCCGACATTCCGCCCACCGAGCGCCTCGTCACGATCGAGGACTCCTTGGAGCTCGGCCTGGAGCGCTACCCCGACCTGCACCCAGACTGCATTGCCTTGGAGGCTCGGGAGGCGAACCTCGAAGGCCAGGGCGCGATCACCCTCGCCGAGCTGGTGCGCTGGGCGCTTCGCATGTCGCCGGACCGGGTCATCGTCGGCGAGGCGAGAGGCGAAGAGGTCCTGGCGTTGCTCAACGCGATGTCCCAGGGCACCGACGGCTCGATGGCGACCCTTCACGCGTCGAGCTCCCGGGGGGCGTTCTCCAAGCTCGCCACCTACGCCATCCAGGCCCCCGAGCGCCTGCCTTTGGAGGCGACGAACCTGTTGGTGGCGAACGCCGTGCACTTCGTCATCCACCTCGCCCGCCACGGGGAGCGCCGGGTGGTCTCCTCGATCCGGGAGGTGACCGGGGCGGAGGGCCCGATGGTCACCTCGAACGAGGTGTTCCGTCCCGACCACGCCGGCCGGGCGGTGCCGGGCTCCCCGCTGCGCAATGACACGCTGGAGGAGCTGGTAGTCGCCGGCTTCGACCCGGGCCTCTTGGAGCGGCCCGGGGGGTGGTGGGAGCAGTGAGCGCGCTGGCCGGGCTCCTCGGCGCAGGGGTGGGTCTCGGCCTGGTGCTCGCCTGGGCTGGCTGGCGCGGCGTCGCCCTCCCCCGACCAGCAAGGTCTCCCGCCCAGCCGAAGGTCGAGCGGGCGACGCTGCGCCTCGGCCTCGCGGCCGGTGCCGCGGTCGTCGTCGGCGCTGCAACGGGCTGGCCGGTCGGGGCGCTGCTCGCCGGGCTCGCGGGGTGGGGGCTGCCGGCCCTCCTCGCCGGCACCAAGGGCCGGGCCGAGGCCCTCGCGCACATCGAGGCGGTGGCCGGTTGGGCGGAGATGCTGCGTGACACGATGGCCGGCGCGGCGGGACTCGAGCAGGCGATCGTCGCCACCGCCGCGGTCGCCCCGCTCCCGATCCGGGCCGAGGTCGCCACCTTGGCGGTCCGGCTCGAAGGCGAGCGGCTCGCCCCGGCGCTGCGGGGTTTCGCCGAGGAGGTGGCGGACCCGACGATGGACCTCGTCGTCGCAGCCCTCGTGCTCGCAGCCGAGCACCAGGCGAGCCGGCTCGGCGAGCTGCTCGGATCGCTCGCCCAGGCCGCTCGGGACCAGGCCACCATGCGCCTGCGGGTCGAGGCGGGCAGGGCACGGTCGCGCACCTCGGTCAAGGTGGTCGTCGGGGTGACCGCCGGGCTCGCCTTGGGCCTCGCAGTGTTGAACCGCTCCTACCTCTCCCCCTACGACACCGCCCTCGGCCAGCTCGTCCTGCTGCTCGTCGGGGCGATGTTCGCAGGGGCGTTCGTGTGGCTTTCCCGCATGACCCGCCCGAACGCCCCCGAGCGCTTCCTCGCCGCACACGGCGGGCCCGGGGTTCCCGAGCACAGCCCGGGAGTCACGCCGTGATCACCGCGCTGGCGCTCGGGGCCGGCATCGGGCTCGGGGTGTGGCTGGTGGTGCGCGGCCTGTTCCCGCCCCGGCCCTCCCTCGCTGACGCACTCGCCCAACTGAAGCGCGTCCCGGAGGTGCCCCCGATGATCACCCCGGCCTCCGAGGGGGGAGTCGCCGCCCGGGTCGGCCGCCCGGTGGCCGAATGGCTCGGCCATCTGGGGGCTGGGTGGCTGGTGCCGGGGAGGATCCGCCAGGACCTCGCCATCTTGGACCGCAGTCCCGAGCGTCACCTCGCCGAGAAGGTCACGCTGTGCCTGGTCGGCTTCCTCCTCGTCCCCACGTTCGCCGCGCTGCTGGCCCTCGGCGGCGCGCACCTTTCCCTCACCCTGCCGGTGTGGGGAGCGCTGGTGCTCGCCGCGGTGGGCTTCGTCGTCCCCGACCTCGGCATCCACGCCGATGCCAACCGCAGGCGCCGGGACTTTCGCCACGCGCTCTCCAGCTTCTTGGACCTCGTCGTCGTCGCCCTGGCCGGCGGCGGCGGGGTGGAGAGCGCGCTGGCTGACGCCGCAGGCGTCGGGGCCGGGTGGCCGTTCGCCTACCTGCGCCGGGCCCTCGACCAGTCCCGCCTCGCCCGCGAAGCCCCCTGGACCGCCCTCGGCCGCCTCGGCGAACAGCTCGGTGTCGGCGAGCTGTCCGAGCTCGCCGCATCGGTCGCCCTGGCGGGCACCGAAGGGGCGAAGGTCCGCGCCAGCCTCGCGGCCAAGGCGACGTCGCTTCGCACCCACCAGCTCGCCGAGGCAGAAACCGCGGATCAGGCCGCCTCGGAGCGCATGAGCCTGCCCGTCGTCGTGCTCTTCGCCGGCTTCTTGTTCTTCATCGGGTTCCCCGCCGTCGAACGGGTCCTCACCTCGCTTTGACATCGATCCACCACCGAGCAGCAGAAAGGAAGACCATGCCGTGTTCAACGAACTGATCGTCATCCGGCACCTCGTCGAGGTGCTCGGCGCCCGCTGGCGGGCGCTTCGCGCCGACCCGGAGGCCGCGTACTCGACCGAGACGGTGATCGTCACCGCGCTCTTGGCAGCCCTCGCGCTGACCGCGGTCGGGATCATCGTGGCCAAGGTCGTCGCCAAAGCCAACAGCATCACGACCGGCCCCTGAGCCCGCCATGGACGACGACGAAGACGTCGTCGAGACGGGGCGCCGATCCCGCTCGCACGCTCGGAGCCGACCTGAAGGCCGCCCGCAAACGAGCCGGTGCACGAGCCAGCACGCCCGCTGGCGGGGTGACTCCGGAGCTGTCGCCGCCGAGCTGGTCATCGCCACCCCCTTGCTGCTCCTGCTCATCTTGGGGGTGATCCAGTTCGCCTTGTGGGAGCACGCCACCAACCTCGCCGAGGCAGCAGCCCAGCAGGGCCTGTCGGTCGCCCGCCTCCAAGGTGAGACCGCTCAGGCCGGCACCGCAGAGACCCAGAGTGTGCTCACCCAGCTCGCCGGCGGCGTGCTCGCCGGCCCGCAGGTGACCGCCACGCGCACCGCCGCCACCACGACGGTCGTGGTCAGCGGGCGCGCCGAGAGCGTGATCGGGATCTTCTCCCTTCCGGTGCGGGCCACCGCCGCTGGGCCGACCGAGCCTCCGGCGCCCAACGCCCAAGGAGCCGGGCCGTGACCGGGCGCAGCGCAGCACCGCCGACAGCCATGAAGAACAGCACGAGCCGTAGCGCGGCGGGTGTCGGACGCGCCCTTCGAGACGAGCGGGGTGCGGTCGCAACCGAGCTGGTCCTGCTCACCCCGCTGTTGATCCTCATCCTGCTCTTTGTCGTCGCCCTCGGCCGCCTGGCCGGGGCACGTATCAACGTCGACGGGGCGGCAGCCCAGGCCGCGCGCGCCGCCTCCATCGCCACCACGCCGGGGGGAGCCACCGCAGCCGCCCAGCAGAGCGCGGCCGCGGCGCTCGGCTCGGACCACGTCACCTGCGCCACCCTCCAGGTCGCGACGGACACCGCCCGCTTCGCCCCCGGCGGCTCGGTCACGGTAACCGTCACCTGCGCCGTCGCGCTCAGCGACCTGAGCGGACTGCGCCTGCCCGTCACCGAGAGCGTCTCGTCGACCGCCGCCTCGGTCGTCGACACCTACCGCTCGGTCCCCGGCCCATGACCGGACCGCTGCGCTGCCGCCTCGGCGACGAGGAGGGGATGGTCACCGCCTTCGTCGTCATCTTCACCCTGGCGCTCTTGGCCATGGTCGGCCTCGTCCTCGACGGCGGCCTCGCGCTCGCGGCCAAGGTCCATGCCATCGACGACGCCCAGGCCGCCGCGCGCGCCGGCGCCCAGGCGATCGACATCCCCCTCTACCGCTCGACCGGCACGATCACCCTCGATCCCGCCCAGGCCGTCGCCGACGCGCAGGGCTTCCTCGCCGCGGCCGGCGAGCACGGCACCGTCACCGTCGCCGGTGAGACCGTCGCGGTCACCGTCACGATCACCCAGCCCACCCAGATCCTCTCGGTCGTCGGTGTCGACCAGCTGACGGTGACCGGGACCGGTAGCGCGACCGCACAGCAAGGACCCTGACATGGCCCGGCTCGCACACCTCGCCAAAGGCATCGCCGCCCTCGTCGTCCTCGCCGCCCTCGTCGCCGGCATCCCCTGGGCGCTGTGGCACTACATCGGCTGGCCCCTCCCGCACCACGTCCCCTCGACGGCCCAGATCGGCCGGGCCCTCGACTCCCACGGCATCGCCGGGCGGACCCTCGTCGACGTCCTGACGGTCGTGGTGTGGGTCACCTGGGCGGTGCTCGTCGCCTCGGTCGCCGCCGAGATCCCCGCCGCGCTCTCCGGCCGGCGAGCCCGGCGCCTCCCGGTCGCCGGTGTCTTCCAGCCACTCACGGGGCGCCTCGTCGCGGCCGTCGTGGTCGCCGCCCTCGCGCTCGCACCCCGGCCCGCCCACAGCCAACCGGTCGGTTCGCCGGGAACAGGCCTCGTAGCCTTGCGCCGCCCGGTCGCCGCCCTGGTCCTCACGGGCAACAGTCGGCCGACCAAGCTCCACGCGCCGCCCACGGCGCCACCTGGGGCCGACACGTCGCCAATAGGCGCCCCTGTGGCCCCGCCACTGGCGGCCGGCCCTTCGGGCCCGGCGCCCCACGCATCGCCTGGCACCCAGGTGGCCGACCAGATGCGCACCTACGTCGTCGGGCGCGGCGACACGCTGTGGGGCATCGCCGAACGCGAGCTCGGCGACCCGCTGCGCTGGTCGGAGATCTACGCGCTCAACGAAGGGCGCCCCCAGCCCGGCGGCGCCACCCTCACCGACCCGCACTGGATCGACCCCGGATGGACCCTGCTCCTCCCGACAGCGGCGGCGACAGTGATTCCGCCGACAGCGGCGCCATCGCCGCCCCCCTCGTCCCCGTCTCCCTCGCCGTCCTCGCCGGTGGAGCCGAGTCCCGGGCGGGCCAGCGCGCCTGCCACAAATCGGCCGACCACCGCCGGTCCGCCAAGCCGTGTCGTTGCGCCGGCAACGCCACCGCCCGTGGAGCTGCCGGCCCGCACGGTGCCGGATCGGACTGGACACCCACTGGTCCCAGCGCAGGTGAACGGCACCGCACCGCATCCGGCGGATCGCAGCGCCGGCCCGGTTCGGCTCCCCTCGGGGTCTGTGGTCGGAGGTTCGTTCGTGGCCGGGGTGCTCTCGGCGGTCGCGCTCGGCCGGCTGCGCCGCCGCCACGCCTACCGCTACCGGCCGCCCGAGCCCGGCCGCCACCTCGGTCCCGACCCGTTGCGGCCCACGCTCCGCCGCCTGGCATCGGCCCGCTGCCGGGACGTCGACCCCGGTGACGTTCCGGTCGGTGACGCCGAGGAGTCCGCCGTGCCGGTGATGGCGCCGCCGCCGGGCGTCTCGTTGCTGGCCGACGACGATCCCGAGCACCGGGAACGCCCCGACCTGGTCGAGGTGGGCACCCGGGACGGCCACCCGGTCGTGATGGCGCTGAGCGAGCTGGGCGGGGTGACCCTCGCCGGCTCCCATGCCTCCCAGGTGGCGGCGGCCTGGGTCGCTTCGCTCATGGTGCGGGCAGGACCCCGGGCAGCCGAGGTGGTCATGACCCGGCCTGCCCTCGATGAGCTGTTCGGACTGGGGGCCCTCCCCGGCCCGGTACCCGGCCTGCGAGTCGTCGATCGCGCGGAGGCCGTGCTCGCGTCCCTGGAGCGCATGGTGCTGTCCCGCACCCGCCAGCTGATCGAGGACGATGTCCCCGACGTCGTCGCCTACCGTCAGGCCAACCCGTGGGAGCCGGTGCCGATGGTCCTTGCTGTGATCGACGAGGTGCCCGGCGCCGACGCCGGCCGGTGGGCGGCGACGGTGGCCGCCGGGCCGCGACTGGGGTTCGCCGTGTTCACCTGTGATCCGCACGCCGCGATGCCGGCGCGTCTGGTGATGGGCGCGGACCGGGTGGTGAGCACGGCGGTACCCGACGAGCTGGCCGCTCGCCTCATCGGCGCGGAGCTGTTCGGTCTCCGCGCCGATGAGGCGGCCGACGTGGTGGCCACCCTGGCCGAGACCGAAGAACGCCCCGACAGCACCGACGACGACACCATCGCCGGCACCACCGCGTCCGAGGTGACCGCGTGGCCGCTGCCCGTCTCGTGGCTCGATGACGCGCCTATCGAAGCCTCCACGCCGCTGCGCGACGTGCCGGCCAGCGATGCCCTGCCGATTGAGCCACCCGAACCCCCGACCCCGCCGGAGACGGCGCCGGTCAGGGTCACCGTGTTCGGTCCCTACGAGATCGCCGTCGATGGCGAGGTGGTCTCCAAGGGGCTGCGTAGCGTGGCCAAGGAGCTGCTGGCCTGGCTGTGCCTGCGCCCCGAAGGGGCGAGCGTCGAGGCGGCGGTCGAGGCCCTGTGGCCCGACACCGAGCGCAGCCAGGTCCACAAGCAGTTCTGGCAGGCGGCCACCAACCTGCGTACCCGGCTCGGGACGGCGGACGACCCCGACACCAAGGTGCTGGTCCAATCGGGCGACGTCTACCGCCTCGACCCCGCTGCGCGGGTCTGCGACCTGTGGGTGTTCCAGGATGCCCTTGGTGTGGCGGCACGGGCCGAGGACGACCGGGTCGCCCGGGCGGCCCTGCGCCGGGCCGTCGACGCCTACCGGGGCGAGCTGCTGGCCGGGATCGACTACCTCTGGGTGGAGCCCGTCCGCCAGGACCTCCACCGCCGGGCCCTCGACGCCCACCTGCGCCTGGCCGACCTCGAGGACCGCCTGGGCAATCCCGACGCGGCCGACGCCACCTTGCACAGGGCCATCGACATCAACCGCTACGCCGAGGAGCCCTACCGCAGGCTCATGGTCCTCCAGGCCGAACGGGGCCGTCTCGACGCCATCGCCCACACCTGGCGGCTCCTCCAGGACCGCCTGGACGAGATCGACGTCGACCCCGAGCCCGCCACCGTGCGCCTCCACCACTCGCTCACCGCCCCCGAGGAGTCCCCGACCGAACGTGCTCGGCGCGCCCGGCTGCCCTTATGACCCTCGCCGAGCTTGCAGCCCGCCTTGGTGCCGGCCGCCAACGCGCCGCCGCAGCTGCGGCCGTGCCGGCGGTCGAGGCCGTCCTCGTCTGGCGGATCGGCTGGTCGGCGGCGCTGGCCGCCTTCATGTACCTGGGGGCGCTCGGGGTGGTCGCCTCGGTCATCGACCTGCGCACCCACCGCCTCCCCCACCGGATCGTCCTGCCGTCCTATCCGGTGGTCGTTGCGCTCCTGGCGCTGGCCGCGGGCATGGAGGGGCGCTGGTGGCCGCTCGGGCGCGCCGCGTTCGCCATGGCGTTGGTGGCGGGCTTGTACCTCGTCCTCGGGCTCGCCTTTGAACACGGCCTCGGCCTCGGCGACGCCAAGCTCGCCGGCCTGGTAGCGCTCGGGCTCGGCTGGTTGGGCTGGCCGGTGCTCACCACCGGCGTGCTCGCCGGTTGGGCCCTGGCCGCCCTGGCGCTGCTCGCCCGCCACGCCGCCAGGACGGCCGCACGCGGTCGCCCGATCGCCCTCGGACCCTGGCTCTGCCTCGGTGCGCTGGTGGCGATCGGGCTGCGGTAGGGGGCCATCCCGGTGTCGGGCTCAACTGGCCGACTCCTTGAGATCGTGGCGTCCATGAGGTCGCTCGTCTGGAACGGCACGATGAACAGGAGGCGCGGCGATGACAGCGAACGCACAAGAGGACTGGCCGTGGGCACGTTGGATCTCAATACAGCTGGAAGTCAGCCATGGCGCCAGCTGGGTCAAGAAGCGTGCCGGAGATCTCTCAGCCTCGCGTGGGCAGCGTCCGGGCCACCGTCTTTGTAGGGCTCGTCCCACTCGACTACGTCAGTGGCCCGAACGGGGTCGCCGTCATCGCGAGCCAGCACCAACACACAGTCTCGATCAGTTGCTCGACCCTTGGTGTCGCCCCAGATGCGACTGACCTTGTTCTGAACCGCCAAGTGGTCCTCTATAAGGTCAAGCAGTCGGAGGCCGCTTTCATCGCCCACGTCATCCCAGAGCTGACGAGCAAGTGGCAGCGGTGCCTCGCCCGGGTTCGCTACGTCGCCGATCACCAGCACCGCGACGCCATCTTTATGGAGGACTCGTCGCATGCCCTTCAGCATGCGGACAAAGAATGTCCGATAGGAGTTGTAGGTATGCTGGTGGTCAAGAGCCGCATCAAGCGATCTGCGACCGGCACCACGTTGACGACCGACCTCCTCGATCCCGAGCCACCACAGCCGAATCCAGTTGGCGGTCCCGTAGTTGACGACCCGCAAGTATGGCGGTGACGTGATCAAGAGGTCGACCGTTCCGGGTTTGATGATCTTCCCCGCCAACAGCGACGAAGCATCCTCTTTGAAGGACTGGCCCGACGGTCCTTCAAAGGAATCCAAATAGAGACGAGCCAGCTTGTCCCTCACGCACTCAAATACATCCTGATCCGGTGCGTTGAGCTTGTTGTCCCGGATGAAGTTCTTCACGTAGGTGGGAGACATGCTGAAGGTGTTTGGCATGCTGATGCTCAGACACCGTGACGTGCCATCACGGCGATGCGATCCGTGAAGGATGCCGGCGAGTGCGCCGGCCAGCATCAGCTCCTCCGGTGACCAGTCGACAATCTCCCGACGAAGTAGTCGATCGCGCAGGAAGGTGATCTGTCGCAAGGTGTTCGGATGGAACAGCATGCGGATGTCGGGCGGCACATCGGGTTCCGGCTGCCCATGACTTTGGTAGTGCCGTTCGATCTCTGACACAAACCTGTTCATTGCGACCCAGCTCGGCGGATCGGCCTTCGCCCGGGTCAGCACGTAAGCCAGCGGGTTCAAGTCGTTACTGAGTGACCGGCGACCCTCGACCCGAGCCTGGAGGGGAACGGTACCACGGCCGCTGAACGGATCGAGGACGAGGCCTCCCGGCTTGGAAAACTGTTGGATGAAATAGTGCACGAGCTTTGCCGGGAACATCCCGTGGTAGGAGCACATCGTGTGCATCGAGTGTCCCCACCGAGGGCTGACGCCGTGCCACAACGGGCCTAAGTTGGTCGTGCCACCGTCCACGGAATCCCGCTCGGGCTCGTCGAAGAAGGCGTCCTCGAACCAGTCCATTTGGGTGCTCATTGGAGGTATTCCCGCAGCGAACGGGCCGCACTGCGCAGCACCGGGTCTGGCGATCGGGCCACGCGTGAGAGGTTGCGCAAGGCTTCAGTGGCATCCTGGATGGTACGCGGTTTGTGCTGCTTGGCCCGGCGTAGACCCAGGTCGCGCTTAACCGTTCGGACCTCCTCGCCCTCGCGGTAGTATTCCGGCGGCAAGGAGTTCGTGACGGCCTCAACGAATTTGATCGGAAAGCGAATGGGCTCACCGCGACGAGCACGGACGACGCGCTCCTCAATCCACGTCTCTGCCGGGACACCCTCGGAGAATCTGTTCTCCAGTACGTAACGCAGACCACCGGCCGTCAGACGCAGCCAGGCGTACGGGTTGGAGGCGGGGATGACGTCAACGTCCATAAGCTCGACTATCCGGGCAAATAGACCATCACGCTGCAGTAATCGCCACAGGCCGGTGTAGTTACGCAGGGTTGGCGGCGACACGCCAATGTAACGGGCAATGTCGATCTTGCGGATGTGCTCAGTCTGATGAAGGTGTTCGACCAATGCCGCCAACTGGCTTGGTAACAGGTCTTGATAGATATCCGTTTGGTAGCGAAGTTCGTAGCGCCGTTCGAAATCGACGACGTATACCGGCACCGTACGAAACGCTGCGGCGTCAGCCTCACGAATGGCGTCGATGGCCCGTACTCGCATCATGCCGTCGACCACCAGGTACTTCCCCCGCGGCAGGGGTGCGACTTTGATCGGCTCAGCCAGGCCGATCTCTTCGATCGAGGCCTGGAGTCGTTCTTCGAATTGCTTGGCCCGACCTGATCGACTGAGGTCTGAGCTGACCACCAGCTTGCGGGGGTCTACCTCCAGCAGCTTCATCGCGAAGCCACCTGGGTCTCGGGCGCAGCGGTCAGGCGCATCGGAAGGGCCAGAGCCAACTGCCGCAGTCGTTCGTTGGTCGAGCCGGGCGGCAGGGACTCCAAGGTCTCACAGGCCCACTTGAGCAAACGCAACCGTTGCGCTTGGAATTCGCTGCCCAGGTTGAAGAGGTTCCGCCAACCGAGGGCTACGAATAGGGCTTCCATCTCCTTGGTGCGAACGGAGTGCGTTCCCACCGTCCTAATAACCTCGGCCCGATCCTCGGAGGGGACATGACGGGCGATGACGGCGTGCAGCGCGAGGTTGACGTTGCCGGCCCGTAGCGCTGCGACCTCGCCGGAGCTCGCACCGTCAAGTTGGGCTTCGAGGCGTCGCACAGTGACAGCGGTGACCCCGAAACGCGTGGCCACCTCCGTCGTTTCCTCACCCGCCCGCCGGGCGTGGGCGATCAGGAGAGCCCGGTCTATTGGTCGCATCCGAAGGCGGGCGACGTTCTCGACCAGAAACTGCTGAACCTTTTCACTCTCGGCAAACTGGTCGCTGACGATCACAGCCGGAATCTTGTCGATGCCCAGCAGCCGGCAGGCCAAGGTTCGTCCCTGACCCTTGATCAGCAGGTAGTCACCGGAGCGGTCCGGGGCACGACGGACGGTAATCGGAGTGAGGACCCCGAACTGCTCGATCGACCGACAGAGCTCTCGGTGACCGTCGCGGTCACGCTTCCGACCGAGGCCCTCCTCGGGACGGATGCGGTCGACTGGCACCTGCTGGAGCCGGAATGGGCGGGGCTTGGGAATCGGTGTAGCTGCGCTCATCTCAGTCCGTCCGCCCTGGTGGTGGGTCCTCTTCCATGTCCTCCTGCTCCGAGAGTAACATCCTTGTGATTCTGCCAGACCCGGCACCGGGCCGGTGGGAACGCCCTGTGAGGTTGGCGCTCCGGCTGCGCGAACCGCAAGGCCGCGAGTGGAACCCAAACATATGTTCGCAAGGATACGGCGGGGGTGTGACACCCTGGTGGCCGAGTCGGCCCGCTGGTGGGCGGGATCATCGGGGACGGTTGGCTCTGCGGTCGACGCCAGCCAAGCTGAGAGGATTACCTCGGCGGTGTCCTTCACTCGCGCCGGATGCAGATGCCTACTAGCTGGTGCACATCCTTAGCGGGCCAACCGGGCTCGCTCAATTGAGAGGAGCAAGCAACATGGAAACGACCACCGTCCCCGAAGGCCTGCAAGCGCAGCGCCAGTACATCGAAAAGCTGGAGTCCGAACACTTCGGCTGGGACATCCTCGTCGGCGACGCCTTCGTGCGCGGCATGCGGGACATCGGCTACAAGAGCACGTCCTTCGCCATGGCCGAGCTCATCGACAATGCCATTCAGGCGGCGGCGTCACGAGTGGACATCGTCTTCGGCTTCGATGGCGGCGCCAAGCCGACCAAGATCGCCATCATCGACAACGGTCACGGTATGGAGGCGAAGATGGTGCGCGCCTCCCTGATCTGGGGAGCCGGCACGCGGGCGGAGAACCGCGAGGGCTTCGGCAAGTACGGCTATGGACTGCCAAGCGCCTCGGTCAGCCAGTGTCACCGGGTCAGCGTCTTCTCGAAGATCCCGGGTGGCGAGTGGCACCGCGCCTACCTGGACATCGACGAGATCAAGGATGGCAAGTGGAGCAAAGGCAACCGGATCGAGATGCCGGCGGCCGCGCCCATGGACCCGCCGGATTTCGTCCTTCAGCACCTGGAAGAGCGCGGGCGGTCAGGTGACCACGGCACCGTCGTCGTTTGGGAGGGACTGGATCGGGTTAATCCCAAGCTTCGCCAAGAGCTCCGGAATTCCCTGGTCACCAATCTCGGCGTCATCTATCGGAATTACCTGGTGGCCACGCCAATCACCGTTGACTGCGTCGACGTGCAACCCTGCGACCCGTTGTTCCTGACCGAGGGCTTCCGCTACTACGACCTCGATGAGGACCGGGCCGTCGAGCTGCCGCCGGCCACTGTGGAGGTAAAGGACAAGGGCACCGGACAGGTCATCGGCCGGATGCGGGTGCGTTACGCTCGGATGCCGGCGACGTTCTTTCGGAAGCCCGAGTTCAAGCACACCAATCGTCCCGGTAAGGGTGGCACCAACGAGCGCCTGGACATCGCCGATGCCAACAACGGCATCATCTTCCTGCGCAACGGCCGGCAGATTGATGTCATCCGACCGCCCCGGTCGATGCGCAGCATCAACGCCACCACCGACCGCTTCTGGGCCGTCGAGGTCAACTTTGACGCCACGCTCGATGAGTTGTTCTCCATCACGACCTCGAAGCAGCAGGTGCGGCCGGACGACAGCGTGTGGGACATGCTCAAAGACAAGGCCAAGCTGTTCGACGTCATCGGCGAGATGTTCACCACCTATAAGAAGGACGCCAGCAAGATCGCGACCAAGGCCGAGCAGGCCAAGGAGGGCAAGCGGGCGTCGGTGGAGGCCATTGAGGGAGCGGCCAAGTTCCGGACGACCAAGACCCCCGATGAGACGCCAGAGCGCCAACAGGAGGCTGAGGCCAATCTCGAACAGGAGGCCCGGAAGCGAGCCGGTAAGGCCGGAGTCAAGCCTGAGGCCATCGAGCGCGAGCTGGTAGCCGAGCGCGAGGGTCGCACCCATGAGGTCGAGACCGAAGATATGCCGGGGGCTCCCTTCATGCGCTGTGTCCAGGAAGGTGGCACCAGGGTCCTGTACCTCAACATCGCCCACCCCTTCTACACCGAGCTGTACGCCGGACCGAGCGCCACGCCGCGGCTCCGGGCCGGGTTGGAGGTGCTGCTGTGGACGCTTGGCAACTCCGAGGCTGATGCCGACCCGGAATCCGAGCGGCGACGCTTCTATGAGCGGGAACGGGTCAGCGTGTGGTCTCCCCAGCTGGCCGACGCCCTGCAGGTACTGAAGGGCGTCTCGGTGATGGAGTCAGAAGTGGAGGAGGCCGAGGCGGGTTCGGCCGCCTGATTGTTTAGCGAAGTGAGCCCGGCCGGCAGCTCCAGCTGCCTGGCCGGGTGCTACGCTGCTTGTGACAATTGAATATCGAGGGGTTCGTCCCTCCGCCTGGGCAATGGTCCTGGGCCAACCGACGAGACGAGCCGACCGCTTTGTGACCCATCCGTGGGTGCCCCTCCTGGACACAGGGAGGAGGCCCTTCAGATGGGTCGTTCTAGTTTGGGGCTGGGGGATCGCCAGCTCGATGAATTGGTCAGTGAAGCCCAGCGTGATCCCCACGGTGACTCCCCCGCTATGCGTGAGATCGTCCGGCGCTTCGACCTCCTGGCGGTGAAGATCGCCTCCGGGATGACGGCCGACCCGTACTTGCGCGACGAGCTGGCCAACAGCGCCCGGGTGGGATTGATCGCCGCCGTGCGGCGTCACGACACCAGTCGAGCCGGCTTCCCTGCCTACGCCCGGAGGTTCATGCGCGGGGCGGCGTTGCGGGCATGGAAGCGGTCGCGGTCATGGGGACGTGGTGGTAGCGACATCACGGTGACGGTCACCGATTTCACGGACCCGACCTCCGAACCCCTGGTGCCCCGAGTAAACCCCCTCGCTGAGGACTCGCCCTGGGGTGATAGCTCCACGGCCACGGCCATCGCCGCCCTCAGCCCAACACAGCAGAAGCTCCTCTTCTGCCGCTACGCCGACGACCGGTCGCTCGCCGAGATTGGTGCGCAGACCGGGACCACTGTCTCTGCGGTACGCCAGCGCCTGGATACCGCTCACCGGGCGGTCGCTCGTCAGCTGGTGGCGGCATGAGCGGCGTACAGGGAACTCTGGTAAGCAAACGCAGCACGAGCGAGCGTGAGGGGCGATGACCACCGACGAGCAGGTGTTGGCCGAGCGGTTGTGGACAGCCCGGACGGCGACCGATGCCGCCTGGATTCTCGAGGCAGCGGCTTCTATGTATGACCCGATCGAGACCACGCCGGTGGGTGGGCGGCCAAACAACAGCGGCATCATTCGGGTCTCTTCCGACCCGATGTTGGCGTTGGTGGAGCGCGTCACCAATGCCATCGATGCCTGTCTGGAGCTGAAGGCCAAGCTGGTGGGTGGGTCGGTTGGCAGCCCGCGAGATGGAGCTCGACAGTGGTTCAAGGTGCCGGATGCCGGGCTGGTGGCGATGAGCGATGCCGAGCGACGCGACTTGGCGCAGAACATCACGGTGGTTGTGGAGGAGTCGGGCGAGCCAAAGCGCCCTTCTATCTCGATCACCGATCGAGGGACCGGACTGCATCCTGAGGAGTTCGCCGGCACGATCCTGTCGTTGAACGCCAACAACAAGGTCCAGGCGCCCTACACCATGGGCACCTATGGGCAGGGCGGTTCGGCAACGCTCGGCTTCGCCCACTCCACGATCTTCATCTCGCGCTGTCATCCCGACCAGCTCGACGGCCGAACCGACTTGGTGGGGTGGACGCTGGCCACCGAATACTTCGACGAGGGCACTATGAAGGTGCCGAGCTACGTCTTCTACCAGCCGACCGGCGGCAACGGCGTGTTCAGCCTCGAATCGGCACTGTTCCCGCAGCTCGAACACGGCACCCGGGTGATTCATATCGCCTATGACGCCCAGCGTGGGGCCACGGCCTACACCACGGGGGCCTGGCAGATCCTCAATGCCACTCTGTTTGATCCGGTCCTGCCGTTCATCCTCGGTGGCAACCGTGAGGGCACCGACCCCGAGTGGAAGGCCAATCGGATGCCGACCCGGGTGATCACGGGCACGGCCACGCGGCTCTCCGGCGAGGACGTCGGCGGCGGTCAGATCGAGTTGGCACATACCGATAGCCATCTGATCGAGCTGGGCAAGAACTATGGATCGATCCGGGTGGCCTACTGGGCCCTCCGTCGACCGGAAGGCTCCGCCTCGTCGAGCGACGTCACCCGCAGTTACGTCGAGGCCAGCGCCGCCGTGTCGATGACCCTGTTCGGTCAGCGGCAGGACGCCACGCCCCGCACCTGGATCAAGGATCAGGTCAAGCTGCCGTTCCTCTACAAGAACATGGTGGTCCAGATCGACGCCGACCGTCTGACGGGTCAGGCCAAGCGCGAGCTGTTCGCATCGACTCGGGAGCGAGCCACCGAGAGCGACCTCCGGCGGCGCATCTACGAAGAGGTCGCCGACATCCTGCGCGGCGACAAGATGCTGGGCTTCCTGAATAACCAGGAGAAGGAACGGCTACTAAAGAAGTCGTCTGAGGCGACCAACGACAAGGTTAGGAAGCGCCTGGCGAAGTTCGTTAAGACCAAGCTGAAGGACATCCAGCGGCAGGGTGCCGGGGGCTCGGACACGGGGGCCGGCGGGAGTAAACGGAGCCCGACCGGCAAACCGTCAGCGCCGCGGGATCTCACCGACGCGCACTTGCCCAACTTCCCGATCAGCTTGAGCTTCGAGTACCCGCAAGCCACTGTCCGGCAGGGACACAAGACTTCAGTCTGGGTGCTGGTCAGCGCCAAGAATGGCTACCTACCGGCGCACGATGATGATTTGACGATCACCTGGCCAAACGGGAACGACGACAGCAAAGTTCGGGTCGCTACTCGGTCGACGCTCGGTGGCGGCAAGTCGAGCTGGCAGATCGCCGCGGAACCGGACGCCAAGCTTGGTGATTACGAGATGCGGGTGGATCTGGTGACGCCGAACGGGCTGCTGACCGCCATGCTGGATTTGAAGGTCGCCCCACCGCCGGAGGCACCGAAGGACAAGCCAAGTACCGAGCCGGAAAACGGCCCAGAGGTCCGTTGGGTGATGAAGGACGAGTGGGAAGACCACGAGTTCTGGGAACGTAGCGTCGGCCGGGTGGCCGAGGACGCCGACTCCACGATTATCTTCATCAACCGCGACTATCGCCTATTGGTCCAAGCCCTCTCCGGACGGATGCTGACCGCCGAGCAGATTTCAACCCGTGCCGATCGTTACCAGTACCCTGTTGCCTGCGCGCTCTGGCTGCAAAATCACGAGGTGCAACGACTGGCCGAAGGAGCAAGGCCTTCGGAGGAGTACCTCAACTCCGAACTCGAACGCCTCGCTGAGGCAGTGCTGCTGGCCAGTGATCCCGATGTCTCCCTGGCTGAGGAAGGAACGGAAGCGGACTGAGCGCCGTTAAGACACAGACGACGGGCTCTTCGGATTTCTGCTTTCTGCGCGGTGCGCCGTTCGCGAAATTGTGCGCACGATGGCAGATGGATCGGAATGTCTCTCTCGAATCCGACAGCGGGTGGTACCCAGCACACGGAGACGCGTTGTTGGGTTAGGGCGACACTGAACCAGCCCTGGATCAACCCCGGGCACTGTTCGGGGCTGGA
>JAKAQW010000256.1 GCA_021819525.1 Actinomycetes bacterium | reverse complement strand
CTCCGTACTGGAGAGGAATGGCCACGAACACCAGGAGCACGAGCATCGTGCCGACCACGTAGGCCATGACCCGATAGCGCGCGAGCGCCCGCCGCAGCGGGGCTAGCTCCTCCGCCGTCAACAAGTCCCCCGGAGCGCTCACCGGCTCCACGTCACCTGCTCGACGACCAAGGAAGCTCCAAGCTGCCGAGCACGGCCCCGGGCCGATGCGCTCGTGCTCGCAAGTGCATCGGGGGCCACACCACCCGCCTCGGGGCACCCAGCAGTGTCGAGAGCGGCCACGGACCGATGGTACCGCCGCTTCGGATCGAGCTGGCCGCGTCGCGTCGCACCGTCTGCCTACCCTGGGACCATGGGCATCGCCACCGCTCCCGACACCGCCCCGCCCGTCGACGTCCGGGTGTCGTCACGCCGGAAGAAGACCGCCGGAGCCCACTGGGAGGGTGACCGCATCGTGGTGGTGGTGCCCGCCCATCTCCGGGGCAGTGCCCGTGACGCCATGGTCGCCGAGCTGTCCCGGAGGCTCGCCACCCAACGCCCTCTCCTGCACGCTTCGGACACCGACCTCGCTGACCGAGCGGCGATGCTCGGGCGGCGGTACCTCGACGGCGTTGCCCCGGCATCGATCCGGTGGTCGTCGCGTCAGCGCTCGCGCTGGGGCTCGTGCAGCCTGCACAGTCGCGAGATCCGGATCTCGGACCGCCTCCGGGTGGTCCCCGTGTGGGTGCTCGACAGTGTGATCGTCCACGAGCTCGCCCACCTCCTCGTCCCCGACCACTCTCCTCGTTTCCGCGCCCTCGAGCACCGCTACCCGCGCCACGCCGACGCCGAGCTCTACCTGAGCGGCTTCGCACTCGGACTGCGCTCGGGCGATGTCGGATCGGGCGATGTCGGATCGGGCGCCGGAGCCAAGCGCGCGACACCTCCCGACGAGGACCCCGGAGGCCCCTGGGTGAGCTGACAGACCGGTCGCGCCCACCGACAGCGACCACATCGGGCTGCCGCCCGGCCAACCGTCGCCCCGAGGCCGCCCGTTGTCGTCGCACCGGTGCGCAGCACGGTTGCACGGACCGAACTGCCGGCGGCGACCTGCCGGGCGTCGCTCGGCAGGACCCGGGAGGTCCCCATTGTCCGGTCGTGTGCGCTCGACCGCGGGGATCCCCGGCGGCGGCGGCTCAGAGGCCGCCCCGCCGAGGTCCCCCGTCCGGTCCTACGCCGACGCCGTCTGCAGTCGTGCCAGCTCCTCTTGGACCTCGCGGGCGTGCCGCTCGGCATCCTCGCGAGCCCGGCGCGGGCGCCACCGCCCCTTGGTCATGAAGATCGTGGGAATGAAGAGGACCATGCCGCCGATGCAGACCCAGAACCAGTGCTGCCACTGATGAGGCGAGCGGTTGACGGCGCCCTGCAGCGCGGTCAGGTGGCCTTCGTTGGCAGCGAGGTAATTGAGCTGCTTCTGGTAGGGAACGACCAGAGTGAGGAGCTGCTTCTGGTAGGTGAGGAGCTCGCTAAAGACCTTCGGTCCGAGCTGCTTCTGTGCAGCGGCGATCTCGGGCCCGCTCGGCAGCTGTCCCTTCAACGACGCCGCGGTCAGCGGCGCCACAACGGCGGCGTTCGCGGGCTGATTGAGGGTGTCGAGCAAGGCCGTGTGCTCGGTGGCAAACGTGACCGACGCGCTGTGCGCCACCAGGAACTGCTGGATCGCGGGCGTGGCGTAGGGCTGGTTGTTCACCACCGGGCTCACCGACGAGATCACCATGGGCAGGAAGATGAAGGAGATGCCAACCACCAAACGGAGGATCCACCCCCACAACGCGAGTCCGGTGCCGACAAGTGCTGGGTTCTTCGCTTCGACCGTCTCCGTGTAGCCCGCCATCCACGGTCCGTAGGCCATGGCGATACCGGCCGCCAGGAAGATCTCGATGAGCACCAGCGTGTAGTAGCCCGTATGAATGTTCCCCGCCTGGGCCAAGAAGACGACGAGCAACGCACCGGACACGAGCGTCCCGAGCAGCATGAACGGCTTGCGTACACGCAGGCGGTCCGACAGGGCACCGAAGATCACCAGGCCGATGGCATCTGCTGCCCAGAACCAGGTGTTGAGCCCGTTGGCCTGAGCGACGGAGAAGTACGAGCCGTTGGCGTTCTTGAAGGTCGTCGAGAAGTAGATGGTGAAGAACCCAGAGGCCGCGTAGTAGACGAGCAGGAAGATCGAGACGCCGAACGCCGAGCCCACCAGGTCCCATTTGAGGATCTGGCGCCACGGACGTTGGGTTGCCTCAGTCAGCTCCTCTTCCGTAACTCCCCGTGCCCGGGCCTCGACGAGCGTCTGGTCGCGCACGGACACCATCAACTGATCACGCAGGCGTGGAGAAAGATCCTTCAGGAAGAACAGGGAGAGCAGGAAGGCGCCGATGGCCGAAAGCCCCGAGATGATGAACTGGCTCTGCCAGTCGCCGAAGTGCTGGAGCGTGTGGTTGGCCACGATGCTCACGACCAGGCTGCCGGCGACCGGCCCCACGGTCCAGAACCCCATCGCAGACGCCCGACCAAGCTGCGGGCTGAAGTCGCGCACGAGGGCGGGGGTCGCCACCAAGATGGCGCCCTCGACCAACCCGATCGCCGAGATGACCACGGCGAAGCCCCATTCCCCTGACACGTTGGGCACGCCCACGGTGACCAGCAGCCCGACAATGAGCAAGCCGTAGATCACGACGTTCGAACGTCCCAGGCGGTCGGTCTGGCTGGCCGGCAGCGACGCGAAGGCGCCGATCAGGTTCGAGACGATGACGATCCCGACGTAGAACCCGAACGACATGTGGAACGACCGCAGGATGTTCGGGGTGACCCCGGTCTGCGTGTAGTACGTGTAGTAGAGGACGATGGTGGCGATGACGGCAAGGGCGAGATAGCCCGTCCGCTTGCCCGCCGATGGGTACTCCTCCACCTCGTGAACGAAGAAGAACCGGAACAGGGCCCCGTGCCTCTTCGCCGCATCGGGCACCGAGGCAGTGCCTGAGGAGACCGCTCGTGGCTCCCCTCCGGGCGGCTCGGACGTGGACACGTCTGAAGTCATACGAGCACTCCTGATCACGGATCGACGGTGAGGCCAGGGAAGTCGGCCGCCCGAGACCGTACCTCACGACGTGCCGGAGGAACAGGATCGGGGGAACATTCGTCTCGTCGCTGGCGAAGGACGCTTCGTCTTATCCCCTTTCCGATGGCGTGTCAACCCTCGAACTTGCCCGTAGACCCGGGCGCTCCGAGGGAGGTCGACGGCCATGTGCCGAGGCTCCAACGCTTCCTGCCCGTTGGACGCTTGGGTGCACGACCCACCATGATCGCCAGCCGGCGGCCACCATGGCCCTTCGCATACACGCAACGCCTTGCATCGTCAAAAATGACGACGTCTCGGTCCACCTGAGCCGCAATGACGGCGATGCATTATGTGAGGACTGCCTAAAACACTGCAGCCGAGTCCCAGCGGAACTCGTCAATCCGCACCGGGCGATGAAGCCGAGGTGCCTCGGCCAGCTCCCGCGGTGTTCGAGCCTGTCGATACGACCAGTGGTGGACGGCGCCTGTCGACACAGGGAGCTGCGCCTGGCAGCCAGCAGGACGGGGCTTCCCCGGGACCGAGCCCCCGAGGACCCTCAGGCTCACCGGGACGGAAGTTCTTGGACCTGCTCGAGGATGACGGCTGGCACGGTGATGGTGTCGAGGACCTGCTCGTCGATACGGTGGCCGTTGGCCACGAGGTGCTCGAAGCCTTCCTCGATGGGCTGACTGCGGAGGAGCACGCCGCATGTCGAACAGCCGTTGGCGAGCTCGACGAGCTCCCCGGTGAACTGGAGGCTCGCCTCACGCCGTCGGCGAGCCAAGGGAGCAATACCCCGGACCGAGTACCACGCATCGTCGAGCATCGACGCGAGGAGCTCGATGACAGGCGAGAGCCGCACGTAGCGGTAGCGGGGCCTCGCGGCTGTCCCCCGGAGCTCACGTCCAGTCCCGCGCGGCTCGTCGTCGATCGACCCGGTCGCCGAGTCGTAGGCGAGCAGCCCAGCGACAACCGTCGTCTCGCTGCCGCACCGATAGCACCGTTTCCGCAGGCCTGCCACGTGGACGACGGCGACGCCGTCAGCCGGTGGTGGCAGTGGGGGGACCACCGCTTCGGGGACCACCGCTTCGGGGACCACCGCTTCGGGGACCACCGCTTCGGGGACCACCGCTTCGGGGACCACCGCTTCGGGGACCGTTAGCGGTGGCAAGACCGTCCGAGGCTCCTCGAAGCGCGGTCGGCGCAGTTGCTGGGGACGATCACCGTCGAAGACATGCGCCGCGGCGCTCGTGATCG
>JAKAQW010000255.1 GCA_021819525.1 Actinomycetes bacterium | reverse complement strand
CTCCCGGCGGCGCTCCTCGTCGGCCTGCTCGTCGAACGGCTGCCCGGTGGCTGCGGCCGCCTGCCGGGCGACGATGGACATGACGCCGGCCAGCTGCTCAGGGCCCATGACTGCGGTCTTGGCGTTAGGCCAGGTGAACAAGAACCGCGGATCGTAGGACCGGCCGGACATGCCGTAATTGCCGGCGCCGTAGGAGGCGCCCATGTTGATGGTGATGTGCGGCACGGTGCTGTTGCTCACCGCGTTGATCATCTTGGCGCCGTCTTTGATCATGCCCCGCTGCTCGTAGCGGGTGCCCACCATGAAGCCTGTGGTGTTCTGGAGGAAGAGCAGCGGGGTGTCGGTCTGGTTGCACAGCTGGATGAGCTCCGTCGCCTTCTGCGACTCCTCGTTGAACAGCACTCCCTGGGCGTTCGCCAGCACCCCGACCGGAAAGCCGTGCACGCTGGCCCAGCCGGTGACCAAAGCGGTGCCGTAGAGCGGTTTGTACTCCTCGAACAGCGAGCCGTCGACGACCCTGGCGATGACCTCTCGTGGGTCGAAGGGGATCTTCAAGTCGACCGAGACGATGCCCAGCAGATCGTCGGGATCGTGCACCGGCTCGCTCACCGCGAGGGCCGGGGCGGGCCCGAGCTTGCGCCAGCCCAGGTGGGCGACGATCTCGCGTCCGATCCGGATGCAGTCCACCTCGTCGCGGGCGAGATAGTCGCTCAGACCCGAGACCCGCGAGTGCATCTCTGCCCCGCCGAGCTGCTCCTCGTCGGCGTCCTCGCCGGTGGCCATCTTGACCAGCGGCGGTCCGCCGAGGAACACCTTGGCCTGCGCTTTGACCATAACGCCGTAGTCGCACATCCCTGGGACGTACGCGCCACCGGCGGTGGAGCTCCCGAACACCAGCGCGATCGTCGGGATGCCGTGCGCGGAGAGCACCGTCAGGTCGTGGAACAGCCGACCTGCGGGGACGAACAGCTCGGCCTGGTTGCGCAAGTCCCCCCCGCCGGACTCGACCAGGTTTATCACCGGCAGCCGGTTCAGCCGGGCGATCTCCAAAGCGCGCAGGGTCTTCTTCCAGGTGTAGGGGTTCGTGGCGCCGCCGCGGACAGTCGGGTCGTGCGCGACGATCATCACCTCGACACCGCTGACCACGCCGACACCGGTCACCATGCTGGCACCGACGGTGTAGTCGGTTCCCCAAGCAGCGACGCTCTGCAGCTCCAGGAGCGGGGCGTCGCGGTCCACCAGCAGCTCGATGCGCTCGCGGGCGAGCAGCCGGCCGCGCCGGCGGTGCCGCTCGACGTAGGCATCGCCGCCTCCGGCGCGCGCGAGAGCCTGCTGGCGCTCGAGCTCTTCGAGCAGCTCGCGCATCGCCCGCCGGTTCTCGGCGAACACCGCCGAGCCGCGGTCCACCTTGGTGCCCAGGACCCGCACAGGCGGCCGCCCTCCTTTCGTTTCTCGTCGTTAACCTAGTGGTGCCCAGTGCCAGGGTCAACAGGTGGCTCCGAAAGTCGGCCGGGCGGCTCCCCCAGGTCGGCCAAGTGGCTCCCCCAGGTCGGCCACGCGGCTCCCCCAGGTCGGCCAAGTGGCTCCCCCAGGTCGGCCAAGTGGCTCCCAGGGTGGGTGGCTCAGGTGTGTTGCCAGGCGCTGCCGTCCCCGGCTACATTCCTGCGGCAAACGTGAACCTTTGTTCACTGCTGCTGGAGGCGCTATGGAATTCGCCGAACCTGCCGAGCACCGGGCGCTGCGCGAGACTGTCCGTGCCGTCGCCTCTCGCTTCGGCGGTGCCCACTACGCCGAGCATGCCCGGCAGTCGGCCCCACAGGAGGAGCTGTGGCGAGAGCTCGGCAAGCTGGGCTTCATCGGGATCAACGTCCCGAGCGAGCACGGCGGCGGTGGCGGCGGGCTGGTCGAGCTCGCGGCGGTCGCCGAGGAGACGGCGGCTGCAGGCGCTCCGCTGCTGCTCCTGCTGGTCTCCTCGGCGATCTCGGTGGAGGTGCTGACCCGGTACGGGACCGTCGAGCAACGAGCCGAGTGGCTGCCGCGGATGGCGACCGGCGAGGCAAAGGTCGTGTTCGCCATCACCGAGCCGGATGCCGGGTCCAACTCGCACCGCATCGCGACCACCGCCACCTTGGAGGGCGACACCTACGTGCTGCGCGGCACCAAGTACTACATCACCGGAGTTGACGAGGCCGAGGCGCTGATCGTCGTGGCACGCACAGGGGTCGAGGAGGCCTCCGGCCAAGCCAAGCTGTCGCTGTTCCTCGTCGACGCCGACGCGCCGGGGATGAGACGGTCTGCCATCGAGGTCGACGCGATGTTGCCCGAGACACAGTTCGAGCTGTTCTTCGACGAAGTGCACGTGCCGGCCGACCGCCTCATCGGCGAGCAGGATGGCGGTTTCGCCCAGGTGTTCCACGGGCTGAACCCGGAGCGCATCACGGGTGCGGCGCTGGGCGTCGGTGTGGGCCGCTACGCGCTGGAGCGGGCCGCGGACTACGCACGGGTGCGGCAGGTATGGGGCCAGCCGATCGGGGCCCACCAGGCAGTGGCGCACCCACTGGCAAAGGCGAAGGTCGAGGTCGAGCTCGCGGCATTGATGACGGCCAAGGCGGCCTGGCTGCACGACCAGGGCCTGCCGGCCGGGGAGGCGTCGAACATGGCGAAGTACGCCGCCGCAGAAGCGGCTCTCGCCGCCGTCGAGGCTGCCATCCAGACCCACGGGGGCAACGGGCTCTCCAGCGACTACGGGCTGGTCCCGCTGTGGTCGATGGCCCGGCTCATGCGCATCGCGCCGATCAGCCGAGAGATGATCCTGAACTACGTCGCCCAGCACAGCCTGGGCCTCCCGCGCTCGTACTAGCAGAGATCGCGGGCGAACTTCCCCACCACGAGACGGCGGGTGCTGGTGATGGTGCCGACGCCCACGGAGCGGTGCGGGACCGGCCCACGTGGCGGTGCAGGACCGGCCCACGTGGCGGTGCGGGACCGGCCCACGTGGCGGTGCGGGACTACCCCACGGAGCGGTGCGGGACTACCCCACGGAGCGGTGCGGGACTAGCCCACGGAGCGGTGCGGGACTAGCCCACGGAGCGGTGCGGGACCGGCCAGTCGCCGGCACCACGGTGTGAGCCGGCTCGGCGTGCTGGTGCCGCGAGCACGCTGCTTCGGGCACCGCGAAGCATCTTGGTACGTTTGGCCCGGTACATGGCCATGTCGGCTTGGCGGTACAGGTCGAGGAAGTCTCGGGGGCCAGCAGGGCACGCGACGCAGCCGCCCGAGATGCCGACGTCCCACTCGGCCAGGGGGAGGGCCTGCTCCACACGGTGCACCAGCGCGACGGCGACCTCGACACCGGCCTCCTGCTCGATCCAGATCCCGAACTCGTCGCCACCGAGGCGTGCCACCGCCTCGTGACCACGGACGTTGTCTTTCAGCGCGGCTCCGACACCGGCGAGCGCCCTGTCTCCGGCAAGGTGCCCGTGGCGGTCGTTCAGCGCTTTGAAATCGTCGAGGTCGATGACGAGGAGCAGCCCGCGGCGGCGCGACGCCTCCACGATCCTGACGAACGGCTCGCGGCGAAGGACACCCGTCAGGTCGTCTTGGGTCGCGCGGGTCTCGGTCTCGCGCAGCGACGCCTCCAGCCGGGTCCGCTCGCTGTCCCACGTGGCCGCCAGGGCGTCGTGGTAGGAGTCGAGGCTGGCACAGACGTCGAGCAACCACCGGCGGCGGAGGGTTCCGAGCGCGGGCAGCTCGACGTTCGAGGCACCGTCTGCCTGGTGGTAGGAGGGAAACAGCAAGTTGTACGCGGACAGATAGGCCGACGGCATCACACCGGCACGGATGTGCGCGTAGCCGACGTCCGTCGAGCTGGCGACGGACTGCGGAGAGCGCGGGTCGTCGAGGAGCGACCGTACGTGCTCGGCGACCAGCCGGCGATGCTCGTCGAGCGACATGTGGGATCTGACGAGCTCGGCGAGAGCGGGGTGCTCGTCGAAGAAGCATACGAACGCGGCGGCAAAGCGCTGGGCCAGTGCTTCCATGCCATCGCGGTGGGCGGCCATCTCCGCCTGGTCTGCGTCCGACCAGCTGGGTCGGCCCAACGCATCGGGTCGTTCGGGGATCCCGACGACGCTGCAGCCGTTGTGGTCGTCGCGCGACATGCCATCATCATCGACCAGCCGCGCGCCAACCTTGACCGGTCGAGGGCACCGGCTGGAGGTCACCCGCTCCAGAGCACTGGCTCGAGGGCACCAGCACTGCCTGTGCTATTCCGGCGCGGCGGGCGGCGGCGTGCTATTCCGGCTCGAGGGCACCGGCACTGCCTGTGCTATTCCGGCGCGGCGGGCGGCGGCGTGCTATTCCGGCTCGAGG
>JAKAQW010000254.1 GCA_021819525.1 Actinomycetes bacterium | reverse complement strand
CGGGCCGACCGCGCTCGGCGCCCAATCTCTTCGGTGCACCGGGTGGACCCGTGCGACGCGTCGGGCTCGAGACGGATCCGGCACCCCCACCGCCTCGGATGCCACCGCCGGCACCGCCACCGCCTCGGACGCCACCGCCGGCACCCCCACCGCCTCGGATGCCACCGCCGGCACCCCCACCGCCTCGGACGCCACCGCCGGCACCCCCACCGCCTCGGACGCCACCGCCGGCACCGCCACCGCCTCGGACGCCACCGCCTGGTCGAAGCACCTGCGGCCGTCGCCGCTGCATGCTTCGATCGTCGTCCGGCTGGCGGCGCACAGAACGAGCCGGGCGGCCCTGTGCCGCTTCCTGTTCGGGGGCATCAGGGCTGCGCAGCTGGCGTCGGCGGGCATCGGCAGCGAACCCGCCGTCGATCGCACGACCCCGACCTGCGACCCGACCAGCGCCCCGTGCACCACCTCGTCCGACCCGATCGGGATAAGCGGCCGAGGCGGTCGACCGCTGTCTCGAACCGCTCGACCGCTGCTGGCGGTCCGCCGACTTCCGGTCAGATAGCTGACCCTGACCCGGCGGGCGCTCGCGCGCACCTGCCCAGCGGCGGTCCACCGCACCTTGCCCTCGGTCAGATAGCTGACCCTGACCCTGGGGCCACCGGACCCCGGCGCCGGAGCGCGGCCCTACAGGGGACTCCCTCGGGGTGCGCACGCCGGTCCCGGCGCTGCGTGGCTGGCCCACTGGCGACGCAGACCACCGCTCCCCGGGGGTCGGAGAGCGGCCCGCGCCCTGGCGCGCCTGCTGTCCAGAGCTCCGTGTCGACTGTCCGGCCGAGCTGCGAGAGCGCCTGCCGGCGCTCCGTGCCTGTCCAGCGGCCTGCCGGGAGCGTCCAGCGGCCTGCCGGGAGCGTGCCCCGACAAGCTCGGAGTGCCCTTTGGGGGACGGTGACAGACCATCTGGTCGCCTCGGCGAGCGAAGGCGAGACGCCGAGGGCCGAGGCAGGCCGGGGTCGTCGACGTCGAAGGGCATCCCAGAAGAGTACCGCCCCACCTCGTCGACACCGCTCTGGCCACTCGTCGGGCATCCGTGCGCCGTTCGTCACCGAGTAGTAACGTGGCCGTCACAGCAGCGTCACACTATGAGACGAACCTGTGAAGAGGTGGCGACGAGGAAGCCGTACGCATAGCGGCGGCGACCTGTCGTAACGCTGGTCCGGGGAAGCGAGGGAGACGAACCAATGCCGAGGGAACCCAAGATGCCCAGGACGAGGCGCGCTGTGTCGCTCGTCGGTGCGCTGGCGGTGGGGGCGCTGCTGCTCGCAGCCTGCTCGTCTACCTCCAGCTCGACCTCGCCGGCCAAGGCAGCCAAGGTGGCCATCCCGACCGGCGGCACCAAGGTCACCGGCGGGGTGGTGACCTGGGCCGAGCCGCCAAGTGCCACGCCGAACTACATCTTCCCGTTCATGACGGCTCAGTACGACACGGTGAACAACGTCAGCCAGCTCCAGTACCTGCTCTACCGGCCGCTGTACATGTTCGCCTCCCCCACGAGCACCAGCGCAGCGCTGAACCCGGCCCTGTCCCTTGCCGACCCGCCGACGTACAACAGCACCGACACCAAGGCCACCATCGACATGAAGAGCTACAAGTGGTCTGACGGCGAGACGGTCAGCGCCAGTGACGTCATGTTCTTCATGAACATGCTGCACGCCGAGAAGGCGAACTGGTACTCGTACGTACCGGGGCTCTTCCCCGACAACGTGACGAACGTGACGGTAGTCAGCCCCACCCAGCTGACGATGACCTTCAACCACTCCTACAACCCGACCTGGATGACGTACAACGAGCTCTCCCAGGTCACGCCGTTCCCCAAAGCGTGGGACATCACCGCCGCAGGGGCAGCCCCAGGATCGGGTGGGTGCGCCACCGGCACCTACGGGGCGCCTTCCACCGACGCGGCGTGCGCCAAGGTCTACAGCTACCTGACCGGCCAGGCCAAGAACATCGCCGGCTATGCCACCAACCCGCTGTGGGCGGTCGTCGACGGACCGTTCAAGCTCTCCTCGTTCAGCACGTCGGGCGCGGTGACAATGGTCCCCAACACCCACTACTCCGGGCCGCAGAAGGCCACCATCTCCAAGTTCGTAGAGCTCCCCTACACCACCTCTGGCGCCGAGTACGACGCCCTGCTCGGCGGCAAGCTCGACATCGGGTTCCTGCCGCAGTCCGACGTCACTGCGAGCACCACCAATGCCTTGTCGGCCGGACCGAACAACCCCCGGCTCTCGAGCAGCTTCTACATGGCGCCGCAGGTGCTCTTCGGGTACAACTACGCGGTGTACAAGTTCGACTCGACCGGTGACGGTGGCGCGGCAGGCGCCATCTTCAAGCAGCTGTACGTTCGCCAGGCCATGCAGGAGCTGGTCGACCAGCCGCTCATGATCAAGAAGATCCTCCACGGCTACGGCGTGCCCACCTACGGGCCCGTACCGGTGCTGCCACCGAACCAGTACGTCGACTCCTACGAGAAGACCAACCCCTACCCCTACGATCCGACGAAGGCCGCTGCCCTGCTCGAGGCGCACGGGTGGAAGGTGACCCCTGGGGGCACCGACACCTGCGTGAAGGCGGGATCTGCGTCCGACGAGTGTGGGCCGGGGGTGCCAGCCGGTGCGGCCATGAACTTCACCTTCGCCTACGCCACCGGGATCGCATGGCAGAAGGAGGTGGTCGACGTGGAGCAGTCGGCTTGGAGCAAGGCGGGCATCCACGTCACCTTGGCCCCGGCCACCTTCAACACCGTCGTCGGTGACTACGCCCCGCCGTGCACCTCCTCGGCGCCGTGCACCGGAGAGATCGGCTGGTGGGGCGGAGGCTGGGAGTACAGCCCGGACTACTACCCCTCCGGCGAGCTGCTGTTCTCCACGAATGCCGCGAACAATTCGGGCAACTACAGCAGCACCGAAGCGAACAAGCTCATCGCGGCCACCAACGACACCACCACCAACCTCGACCAGTACCAGAACTACCTCGCCCAGCAGCTGCCGTCGCTGTGGCAGCCGAACGCCGACTACGAGCTGACCGAGGTGGCCGACAACCTTCGGGGCGTGGCACCGCAGAACCCGTTCGCCGTTCTCCTGCCCGAGTACTTCTACTTCGTCAAGAAGTGACAGGCTCAGCGGGTCGAGCCAGAGCCTCCTTTGCGGCCTCATTTTTTGCGCTGGCCGGAAAGGGGGCTCTCACTCCGCTCGGCGAGGGCGCACTGACAGGCACCCGACGCGCGCCAGACGAACGCTGCGCCGGCCATGTCGCATCGACCACCTACCCACCGCCCCGGCGGACCGAGCACCGTGACAGCCGGGGGGTGGGTAGCATCCGCCCATGATCGGCTTCGTCGCTCGGCGGGTCATGCAGTCGGTGCTGGTGGTGCTCGGTGTCATCTTCGCCATGTTCGTGCTCATCCACGTCATCCCCGGCGGTGAGGCCCGCGCCGTGCTCGGGCCGAGGGCACAGCCCTTCGCCATCGCCCAGTTCAACCGGCAGAACGGCCTGGATCTCCCCATCTGGGAGCAGTTCCTGCGCTACGTGTGGGAGCTGGTCCGATTCCAGCTAGGTCGGTCGCCGAAGTACAACGAGCCGGTCATCACCCTCATCGCGAACCGGCTCCCGAAGACCCTGATCCTGGTCGGGCTCGCCACCGTGCTCGCTCTCGTCGTGGCGATCCCACTGGGCATCTTCCAGGTGGTCCGCCGCTACAAGCCCGACGATTACGTCATCACCGGCCTGTCGTTCATCTTCTACGCCATGCCGTCGTTCTTGCTGGGTACCCTGCTCATCTTGTACTTCGCGGTCGACCTCCACATCTTCTCCGTCGAAGCGCCCCAGGGCCAGAGCGTCCTGTCCATCTTGGGAGACCCCCAAGCGCTGGTCTTGCCGGTGATCACCCTGGCCGCGATCACCGTGGCTGCCTTCAGTAGGTACATGCGCTCCTCGATGATGGAGACCATGACCGAGGACTTCATCCGCACCGCCCGGGCCAAAGGAGCCGAACCTCGCCGCGTGCTCTACGTCCATGCTCTGCGAAACGCCATCATCCCCATCGTGACCCTCCTCGGCTTGTCGATCCCGGCGATCGTGAGCGGGGCGGTCATCACTGAGGACGTCTTCAACTACCCGGGCATGGGCAAGCTGGCGATCGACGCAGCCTTCAGCGTCGACATCCCTACCCTGCTCGGCGTCACCTTCGTGATCACCGTCGCCACCATCGCCGGCAACCTGCTGGCCGACATCTTGTACGCGGTGGTCGACCCGAGGATCCGCTATGCCAAAGCCTGATCACCCGAGCCCCGACGATCAGCACTCCGGACGCCGCGCCAGGCGG
>JAKAQW010000055.1 GCA_021819525.1 Actinomycetes bacterium | reverse complement strand
GGCACCCCCGGCACGCGGCCGCCGGCCGACCACGCTCATCTGGCCCCCCAGCGCCGGGCCACCACCGCCCGTGAGCGGCCAGCCAGATCCGGGCGGACCAGGACCCCGTCGAAGCCGTGCACCAGCGCTTGGAGCGCCACGTCGTCTGCCTGGTGCGGGGCGACTTCGATCACCAGCACGCCCCACGGCGCCAGCCACCGGCTCGCAGTCTGGACGATCCGGTCGATCGCCTCACCACCCTCTGGACCACCCACCAGCGCTCGACGGGGCTCGTGCTCGCGCACCTCGGGGTCGAGGGTCGCCCACTCCGCCTCCGACACGTACGGCGGGTTGGCCACCACCAGGGTGACCGCGCCCAAGAGCGAGCGCGGCAGCGCCTCGAACCAGTCTCCTTCGACGAGCTCGACGTCGGCCATAGCCGGGTAGGTCTCACGGGTGGCCACCAGGTTGCGTTGCGCCACGGCCAGGGCGTCAGGCGAGTCGTCGACGCCCCACACAGCCAGCGTCCTACCGCCGAGAAGCCCAGGCCCCTCGACCGCCAGCGACAGGGCGATCGCTCCCGATCCGGTGCCGAGATCGACCGCCAGCACCCCCCCACCGGCACCTTGGCCGGGCTGGTCGGTTCTCCAGGCGCGTCCTGGCCCTCGCGCGGCGGGCCACGGGTCACCCCCCTCGGCGACCGCCCGCTCGAGCTCGTCGAGGGCGTGGCCTACCACCACCTCGGTCTCGGGGCGGGGAATGAGCACTCGGTGGTCGACGGTCAGCTCCAACCGCCGAAACGGCCACGCTCCGAGCAGGTACTGCAGCGGCTCGCCAGCCAAGCGCCGCTCCACGATGTCGTGGACGGCGTCCACCACGGCGTACGGCACCGTCTGGTGGCGTCGGGCCATCACCACTGCGTTCGCTGCGCTTCGGGAACCGGCGCTGCTCAGCTGGCGAGCCGTCTGGTGCCGACCTGGCTCGCCGCACGAGCCCACGTGGCCCCCAGCACCCGCCGAGTCGGCCGGGCTACCAGCACCAGGCGAGCCGACGTGGCCCCCAGCACCAGGCGAGCCCACGTGGCCCCCAGCACCCGCCTGAGCCATGGCGTGCTCGACCACCCAGCGTGCCTCGGAGGCCGACCCGAGCTGCCGGGCTGCCTGGAACAGCAGATCACGGACCGACGGCTCCTCGCTCATCGACGCCGCACCAGTCGTGGCCGCCGTGCGAGATCCATCGAGATCCGCTCGTCGGTCACGGACGCTGCACCCGACCGGCAGTCGATCCGGCCGATGCCGAGAGGTCGAGTGCGGGCGGTGGTGGATCGGTGGCGCCGTCGAGGAGCCGGCGGGTGCGCTCGTCGGCCAGCAACGCGTCGACGATCTCGTCGAGGTCACCGGCCAACACCCGGTCGAGCCGGTACAAGGTCAGCTTCACCCGGTGGTCGGTGACCCGGTTCTCCTTCACGTTGTAGGTGCGGATCTTCTCCGACCGGCCGCCGCCGCCGACCTGGCTGCGACGCTGGGAGGAGACTTGGGCGGCCTGACGGTCCTGCTCGAGCTTGAGCAGCCGCGACCGCAGCACGGCCATGGCCTTCGCCCGGTTCTGGATCTGGCTCTTCTCGTCCTGCATGGCGACCACCACCCCGGTAGGCAGGTGGGTGATCCGCACTGCGGAGTCGGTGGTGTTGACCGACTGGCCACCGGGCCCGGTGGACCGGTAGACGTCGATCCGCAGGTCGCCAGGGTCGATGGTGACCTCGACCTCCTCCGCTTGGGGCAAGACGGTGACCGTGGCCGACGAGGTGTGGATCCGGCCCTGGGACTCGGTCACCGGGACCCGCTGGACCCGGTGCGGTCCGCCTTCGTGCTTCAGGCGCTGCCAGGCGTCGTTCCCGTGGACCACGGCGATCACCTCGTCCAGGCCGTCACGTTCAGAGGCACTGACCGACAGGATCTCCATCCGCCAGCCGCGCTGGTCGGCGTACCGGCGGTACATCTCGAACAGGTCGCGCGCGAAGAGGTTCGCCTCCTCCCCGCCCTCCGCACCGCGGATCTCCAAGATGACGTCACGCCCGTCGTTGGGATCGCTCGGGACCAACAAGCCCCGCAGCTCGGCCTCGAGGGCGGTGGCTGCGTCCTCGGAGCGCTCCAGCTCACCGCGGATCAGCTCACGGTCCTCACCCACGGCCCCGACGAGAAGCTCGCGCGCTGCCGCCACGTCGGCCTGGGTCCGCTCCAGCCGGTCGGCCAGGCTCAGCAGGGCCTGCAGCTCCTTCTCCCGGCGCGACAGCTGGCGCATGCGAGCCTGGTCCCGCAGGACCTCTGGGTCCGACAGTGACGCGAGCACGGCCTCGTGCTCGTCACGCCACAGCCCGACACGGTCGATGTCCACGAAGTCAGGCTACCGACGTCTCGGCGCCGGGCCACCGCATGCTCCTGGTCGGGGCGGCACACGCCAGGGGGGCGCCGTGCCCAGGCTCCAGCCGGCCCGCTGGCCGAGCCTCACACCCCGCTCTGTGCCAGGATCCCAGCCCGCCCGCTGGCCGAGCCACGTGTGCTGTGCCCGAGGGCAGCTCAGCGCTTCTTCTGGCGAGCGCCCCGCTCCCCGTAACGGCGCTGGAAGCGCTCGACCCGCCCGCCGGAGTCGACCAGACGCTGCTTGCCGGTGAAGAACGGGTGGCACTCGTTGCACAGCTCGACGTTCAGCTCGGCTTTGGTCGAGCGAGTGGCGAAGGTGTTGCCACACGAGCAGTGCACGGTGGCCTCGACGTAGTCGGGATGGATGTCGGTCTTCATGGAGCCTCCAGTGTAGGCCGGTGCCGGGCAGGGCTGAGCTGGACGAGGCTGGGCTGGGCTGAGCTGGGCCACAGCGCGTCGATCGGCTGGCGAAGATGAAGCGCGCGGTGCCCACGAAATCGTGCTTCCGGCCTGCTGAGATCGGCCGTCGAGCGCCGAGCGTCGGCAGGGCCAGGGCGGTGAGCGGTCAGGTCGGCGGGGCAGGACCCTTCGCGATCTCGGCCAGGAACTCGTCGTTGGAGCGAGTCGTGCGGATCCGGTCCATCAGCAGCTCCAGACCGGCTGCCGCGCTCCCCTCGGCGGCCAAGGCATTGAGCACCCGGCGTAGCTTCCACACCTGCTGCAGCTGCCCCCGGTCGAAGAGCAGCTCCTCGTGGCGGGTGGAGCTGGCGTTCACGTCGATCGACGGGTAGAGCCGGCGCTCGGCGAGGCGCCGGTCGAGACGCAGCTCCATGTTCCCGGTCCCCTTGAACTCCTCGAAGATGACCTCGTCCATCTTCGAGCCGGTCTCTACCAGTGCGGTGGCCAAGATCGTCAGCGACCCGCCCTCTTCGATGTTGCGGGCCGCCCCGAAGAACTTCTTCGGGGGGTAAAGCGCGCCGGAGTCCACGCCGCCGGACATGACGCGTCCGCTCGTGGGTTGGGCGAGGTTGTACGCACGGGCCAGCCGGGTGATGCCGTCGAGGATGATGACCACGTCGGTCCCCGACTCCACCAGGCGCTTGGCGCGCTCGATGACCAGCTCGGCGACTTGGGTGTGCTCCTCGGCGGGGCGGTCGAAGGTGGAGGCGATGACGTCGCCTTTGACCGAACGGCGCATGTCGGTGACCTCTTCGGGTCGCTCGTCGACGAGCAGCACCATGAGGTAGACCTCGGGGTTGTTCGCCTCGATCGAGTGCGCTATCTGCTTCATCACCGTGGTCTTGCCGGCTTTCGGCGGTGACACGATGAGACCTCGCTGGCCTTTGCCGATAGGCGCCAGCAAGTCGATGATGCGAGCCGTGACGTTCTCGGCCGACCCCGGAGACTCCAAGCGGAGCTTGGCGTCGGGGAAGAGCGGGGTCAGATCCTCGAACCTCGGCCGGTTCCTCGCCTCGTCGGGCGTCATGCCGCTCACCGAGTCGATCCGGACGAGCGCCGGGAACTTCTCCGTCGACCCCGCCGGCCGGCACGCGCCCTCGACGAAGTCCCCCTTTCGGAGAGCGAACCGCTTGGCCTGGCTGATCGATACATAGGCGTCGCGTTGGCTGGGCAGGTACCCCTCGCAGCGAAGGAAGCCATACCCCTCGTCACGCATGTCGAGCAGGCCTCGAACGGGGACCAGGTCGCCTTGGTACTGCGGTTCGAGCCCGCCGCCTTGCAGCTCGCCACGTTCCTGACCAGGACGTTCCCGCCCGCGCCGGCGGCGTCCCCGGCGGTTGCCGAGCTCGTTGCCCTGGTGCTGGGCGCTCTGGCCCGGCGGGCGGCTCTGCCGGCTCTGGTTCTGCTTCGGCTGACCCTGGACCAGCTGCCGGCTGTCTGTCGCAAGGCCCTGCGCAGCCTGCTCCCCGTTCGCGTGTGCAGGAGATCGTTCGCCAACCGCTCCCGCCGCAGCTCCCGGAGCGTCGAGCGACGTCGCGCCCGAGGCGACCGACGAGCCGTTGGCCGACGAGCTGGCGAGCGACGAGCCGTTGGCCGACGGGGTGCCTCGCCCCGCTGTCTCCGCAGGGCCAGGCGCGGCATCCTGGTCGCCCTGGTCCCTCGCGTCCGGGCCGGCCGTCAGCAGCGACGGCTGGGTGATCACGCTCGCGGCGCCGGCACCGGCCCCGCTCGCCGTCGACGGTGTCGACCCGTTGGTCGCGCGCTCGGCTCCCGTCGACGCCCCTTCCGCAGCAGCGTCGTCGTGGCCGTCGGAGGCATCCAGCACCGCTCGCCTCGACACCCGCGGCTTCGTCGAACGCTCCCGCGACACCACCACGTCGCTCGACGAGACCTCCGCCCCGTCGCTCGATCCGACCTCGACACCGGCAGCCACCAGGATCTTCGCGATGATGTCTGCCTTCTTGGTTCGGGAGTTCGTGTCGAGCGACATGGCCTGGGCAATCGCCCGGAGCTCGTCACGCTCTTTGCGCTCGAGCACCGACCGCTCGAGCTGCTGCTCTGCAGCCATCAGCTACCTCGCTAGATCGCGCTGGCCCGCCCCTGATCGAACCGAGACGTAGCGGCGCAGTGGACAACGACAGAAGATAAGGAACCCCGGATCGCCGTCCCAGGGAGACGGACCAGACGGCACCGTCCTGCCTGGGGGCTCACCGCCACACGTCGCCTCGGGCTCGAGAGACGAACCCGGACCGCGACGGCAGACGTATCCTACCGGACCCGGAGACCAGCAGCAACAACCCCCGATCAGAGACCCAGCGCGCCTGCCACAGCACCGAGCTCGGCGTCCACCGGTGTCGGCACGGTGATCTGGCTGATGGCCAGGTCGGGATCTTTCAATCCGTGGCCGGTGAGCACGCAGACCACAGTTGCGCCTGCCGGCACCTCACTGCGAAGCAGACCGGCCACCGACGCTGCTGACGCCGCCTCGCAGAAGACCGACTCCTCCACCGCCAGGAACCGGTACGCCTCGAGGATCTCGGCATCGGTCACCGAAGCGATGCCGCCGCCGGACTCCGCCGCTGCCGCCGTGGCCCCGTACCACGACGCCGGGTTGCCGATGCGGATCGCGGTGGCGATCGTCTCGGGGTGCTCTACCACCTTGCCTTCTACGATGGGGGCGGCACCGGCCGCCTGGAATCCCAGCATGCGCGGCACCCGGGTGCTGTGCCCGGCCCGGCGGTACTCGAGGTAGCCCTTCCAGTAGGCGGTGATGTTGCCGGCGTTGCCGACCGGGATGCAGTGCACGTCGGGCGCGTCGCCCAAGGCGTCGACGATCTCGAAGGCCCCGGTCTTCTGGCCCTCGATACGGAACGGGTTCACGGAGTTCACCACGGTCACCGGCGCCCGCTCCCCCAGGTCCCGGACGATGGCCAGGGCCTGGTCGAAATTGCCCCTGACCTGGAGGACCCGAGCCCCGTGCACCAGCGCTTGCGCCAGCTTGCCGAGCGCGATGTGCCCCTCGGGGATGAGCACGGCACAGGTGAGGCCCGCGCGAGCGGCATAGGCGGCCGCCGATGCCGAAGTGTTGCCGGTGGACGCGCACACCACCGCCTTGGCCCCGTCTTCGAGCGCCTTGGTGATGGCCATGGTCATGCCCCGGTCCTTGAACGACCCGGTGGGGTTCATCCCCTCGAGCTTCAGCCACACCCGGGCACCGACCCGTTCGGACAGCCGGGGTGCAGCCAGGAGCGGCGTGCTCCCCTCGAGCAAGGTGACCACCTGGGTCCGCTCGCCGACAGGCAGGTACGCCCGGTATGCCTCGATGACACCGGGCCAGGCGGATGTGGTCATGGGTCGGTCGCTCCTCTGGTCGTAGGGTCCGGTGGTCCTACGCGAGCACGGCGCCGGCGCCCCCTGGGCGGTCCACTGCGGCGGCAGACGGCTCGTCGACCACGCCGACCACCCGCAGCACCGCCCCCACCCGGCGCACGGCCGGCAGGTCGGCCAGCTCGGCCAAGGTGGCCTGGACGTCCCCGTCTCGGGCGGTATGGGTGAGGAAGATCAGTCGGGCCTCCTCGCCCAACCCGTCTTGCTCCATCGACCGGATCGACACCTGGTGCCGGCCGAACGCGGTGGCCACCGCGGCGAGCACTCCGGGCTGGTCCGCCACTTCCACACTGAGGTAGTAAGGGCAGCGCACCTCGCTCGGGGGCAGCAGGCGGGCCGGACCCCGCGGCGGGGCGGGGGCAGCCGAATTGCTCAGCCGGTTGTGCGCTGCGTCGATCACGTCGCCGAGCACGGCCGAGGCTGTCGGCATGCCCCCGGCGCCGCGCCCGTACAGCATGAGCTCGCCGCAGGCCTCCCCTTCGACGAACACGGCGTTGAAGGCGCCGCGTACCGACGCCAGTGGGTGCGCGGCTGGCACCAGCGAGGGGTGGACCCGGACCGACAGCGCCCCGTCGGCTACGAGCTCGGCCACCGCCAGCAGCTTCACCACGAACCCCATCCGGGCCGCCGACGCCACGTCGGCCGCCGGTATGGCGCCGATGCCTTGACGAGGCACGTCGTCACCTACCACCGCGCAGCGAAACGCCAGACCGGCGAGGATGGCCGCCTTGGCTGCGGCGTCGTGCCCGTCGACGTCCGCGCTCGGGTCGCGTTCCGCGTATCCCAGGCGTTGCGCCTCGCCAAGCGCGTCCTCGTAGGAGACGCCCTCCTCGGCCATAAGCGTCAAGATGAAATTGGTGGTGCCGTTCACGATGCCGGTCACCCTCTGCACCCGCTCGCCGGCCAGGGACTCACGAAGCGGCCGGATGATGGGGATGGCCCCAGCTACTGCCGCCTCGTACAGCAAGTCGACACCCGCCGCACTGGCGGTCGCAGCGAGCGACGCGCCGTGGGCCGCCACCAGCGCCTTGTTCGCCGTCACCACTGCCTTGCCCGCCGCCAACGCCGCCTCCACCAGCTCCCGGGCAGGATCGAGACCGCCGATGAGCTCGACCACGACGTCGACCTCGGGATCGGTCACCAGCACCTTCGCGTCGCCGGTGATCAGCTCGGCTGGCACTCCGACCCGGTGCTTGGTCGGATCGGCGACTGCCACCCCGACAAGCGCCAGGCGCACACCGGACCGTTCCGCGATCCCTGCCGCGTCGTCGAGCAGCAGCCCGACAAGTGCCCGGCCCACCGTCCCACAACCCAGCACTGCCACCCGAACGGCTCGGTCCTGCGCGATCTCGGCCACCGGCCAACGCTACCGTCGCCGGCGGCAGGCCACGAACTACGAGAGACCAGGCACCCCGGTTGCACCACCAGCCCCACTCTCCGCACACGATCGCCGCGTCGAGACGGAGCCGAGACGGAGCCACGGACGATGAGCTGGCCGGACGAGACGGAGCGGGAGCCGGCCTACTGGTCGGTGCGGAGCGGGAGCCGGCCTACTGGTCGAGACGGATCATGTCGTCGTCGGTCTCGCGCCGTACGACCACCCGTGCCCGGCCTGCCGACACGAAGACGACCGCCGGACGAGGCACCTTGTTGTAATTGGAGGCCATGGCGTAGCCGTACGCCCCGGTCACCGGGGTACCGACCACGTCGCCGACCGCCAGATCCGCGGGAAGCCGGGCATCGGCCACCAGCACGTCCCCGGACTCGCAGTGCTTGCCGACCAGGCGGACCGCCCGGGGCCGCCTCGCGCTGGCAGCACGGGGCAAGAAGGCCTCGTAGCCGCTGCCGTAGAGCACCGGACGGGGGTTGTCGCTCATGCCGCCGTCGACGGCGACGTAGCTGCGGATGCCCGGCAATTCCTTCACGGTGCCCACCCGGTACAGCGTCATCCCCGCCGTCGCCGCCACGGCCCGACCGGGCTCGGCGGTCACCCGGACCCCTTCTGGCAGACCGGCGCGCCGGCACGCCGTGCGGACGCTGTCCGCCCACTCCGCCATGGTGGGCGACGGCTCGCCTGCCACGTAGGCCACCCCGAGGCCGCCACCCACGCACAGCTCGGGAAGGTCGAGCGGGGTGAAGAAGCCAGCCAGCACGTCCACCGCTTCGGCGAACGAGGCCATCCGGAACACCTGGCTCCCGATGTGGGCATGGACCCCGACCAGCTCCACCCCGGCGGTGTGCTGCAAGCGGGCCACCGCCTCGGCTGCCGCCCCGGAGGCCAAGCCGAAGCCGAACTTCGAGTCGTCTTGCCCGGTGCGGACGAACTCGTGGGTGTGGGCCTCTACTCCCGGCGTCACCCGCACCAGCACTCGTTGGCGTGCCCTCTCCGGCAACCGACCCGGCTCCTCGGCGAGCACACGAGCCAAACGATCGATCTCGTCGAACGAGTCGACGACGATCCGACCCACGCCGGCGACCACGGCACGGTACAGCTCGGCATCCGACTTGTTGTTCCCGTGGAGCACCAACCGATCAGCGGGCACGCCGGCGGTCAGCGCCACGTGCAGCTCCCCACCGGTGGACACGTCGAGGCACATGCCCTCCTCGTGCGCCAGGCGAGCCATGGCCTGGCACAAGAACGCCTTGGTGGCATAGGCCACGCCGTCCCCCCAGACGGCCACCGCTTCGCGGCACCGGCTCCGGAGGTGGGCTTCGTCGTAGACGAACAGCGGCGTCCCGAGCTCGCCGGCCAAGTCGCAAAGGTCCACCCCGCCGACCGAGAGGCGGCCTCGGGCGTCGACCTCGGCGGTGTCGGGCAGCAGGCGACGCGCAAGCGGCTCGTCGTCGGAGCCGGCGGCGGTGGGCGAGGCGACCATCGGCGCAGGCTACCGGTCGGAGCAGGTGGGTGCCGCTCCAGGCAGGCGTCGCTACGGGCCTCCCGGCGCCGTGGACGGTGGGCTGGCGGTCCAGGCAGGCGTCGCGCCGGGCCTCCCGGTCAGAGCAGGTGGGTGCCGCTCCAGGCAGGCGTCGCTGCGGGCCTCCCGGCGCCGTGGACGGCGGGCTGGCGGTCCAGGCAGGCGGGCTCGCCGGCACCCCCGCCGGCGGCGGCTACAGTGGCCGATCTGGGCTCCGCGACCACCGTCGGTCACCACGAGCCACAGGCCGAGCCCCCGTAGCTCAGCGGATAGAGCACCGGCCTCCGGAGCCGGGTGCGCTGGTTCGAGTCCAGCCGGGGGCGCCGATCGCGCCAGGGCGCGAACCTTCCGTTGCGCGCCACCTGGCACGCGGAGCCACGGTACGACGCGGTCGCGACCTTCGACGCGGATCTCGTGGAGGAGCGCTTGGAGGAGCGCCTTGCGCGCCGGGACCGAGCCATTGGTGAGGGCCTGTTCGATCTGTCGCCGCATCTCGGCGATCGACCGCTGTCATGGGCTGGCGTCCGAGATGGTCGGACCAAGACCACTTGGTGGTGCTCTACGCCGCGACGGTGACCGAGATGAGCTGCGGAGCGCCGTGCTCCTCGGGGACCGGTTCTCCGTCAGCTTCAAGCCCGGCGATGTGCGTCTCGATGGCCTCGACTGCCCGCTCCTGGCACTCCTCGATGGTCCTCGCGCGGGTGAAGCACCCCGGCAGCGCGGGAACAGTGACGAAGAAGCTCCCGTCCGGCTCGGGCTCCACCAGGATCGAGTACGTACGCACTGCCTTCATCGTCTCACAGCCCGACTCGCAGTTCATGAGCGGCCAGTCCCGCCTGGCTCAGGATCGACCGGAGCAAGCCCGGTCCGAGGGTTTCTCCGGCATGTACGGGCACCGTCACTCGGCCGCCTCGATTCGGGTGCTCGAGCTGGACATGTGACCCACGCTGTACGACCACGATCCAACCGAGCTTCTCGAGCGCCCGGACCACCTGACGGCCCGTGCACCGTGGCAGGGGCGGCATGTCGTCACCGTAGGTGGTACCTGTGACTCTCATGATGGGAGGGTGCGTAGCACCACTGGTGGTAGTAGCTGGGGAGGGGGGCGCGGGGGGAGGGGGTGGACGACGGAGCGATCCACCGACCCGGCGATCGGGGACGGTTACGACCTATGTCCATGCGTGTCCATGCATGCAGGCCAAGCGTCTGCCGATCAGGTGGCGCCGGGGATACAGCGGTGGGTCAGCTGAGCTCGCGAACCCCTACCCGCCCACTGCCGGCACGAACCGCCGTGGCAGCAAGCGCCGCACCTGCGAGGGAAGATGGGGAGATGCTCGGGGTCGGGCCGTCGAACAGCCATCCGCGGCGCCGGGTCGCGATCGGCATCGCCGCACTGTTCGTCGTCCTCGGCGCCGGTACCACCGGCTACTGGCTGCTCGGTCTTCCCCCGCTCGAGGCGCTGTACCAGACTGTGACCACGGTCAGCACGGTCGGGTTCCGTGAGCTGTTCCGCCTGGATCCGGCGACGGAGATCTTCACCATCGTCCTGGTGCTGGCCGGCGTGGGGACCGTCCTCTACGCCTTCGGCGAGCTCCTCGAAGTGCTCATCGAAGGCACGCTCACCGACCTCGTCGGAAGGAGACGGATGGACCGCCAGCTGGAGCAGATGGAAGGCCACGTCATCGTGTGCGGGTGGGGGCGGATCGGTCGGGCCGTGGCCGAGCACCTGGAGGCAGCCGGCCGGAACCTCGTGGTCGTGGACATCGACGGCAGCCGGCTCGAGGGCACCCCCCATCCCCATGTCGTGGGGGATGCCACCGAGGACGCCGTGCTCCGACGAGCCGGCATCGCCCGGGCCAGTGGCCTCGCAGCGGTGACCGCCAACGACGCCACGAACGTCTACCTGGCACTCAGCGGCCGGAGCCTGTCTCCCGACCTCTTCATCGTGGCGAGGGCTCGGGTGGCGGACTCCGAGCCGAAGCTGCTGCGTGCCGGCGCCAACCGGGTGATCAACCCTCAAGCCATCGGGGGCGCCCGGGCTGCGGCATTCCTGCTCCAACCGCACGTGGCCGAGTTCGTGGACGTGGTGACCCACGGCCGCGACATGGAGTTCCGTCTCGCAGAGTTCGCCGTGTCGCCCACGGCCGCCTTCGTCCGCTCTACGTTGCGCGACGCCCACATCCGGGACAGGACCGGCGCTCTGGTACTTGCCGTCCGCCACGCAGAGGGTCGCTTCACCACGAACCCATCGCCCGACAGCACCCTCGAACCGGGGCAGATCCTCATTGCCATCGGTACCGACGAGCAGCTCCGATCCCTCGGTCAGCTCGCCGCACCCACCAGTGGCCACTGACGCCTGTTGACCGGCCGATCGCGAGGCACCTCATCCACAGGGCTCAGCGCCTCGATTGCCCGATTGAACAGGAGTTATCCGGGGCCGGAGCGAAGCTCCGGGCAGACCAATGCGTCCATCGGCCGGATAACGCCGACCCCGCAGCACAGCCGCGCGACTCGTGGCCGGTGCAGGCAGGTGGCAGGTGGCAGGTGGCAGGTGGCAGGTGGCAGGTGGCAGGTGGCAGACCAGGATCGAGCATGAACCGGCGAGGTCGGCTGATCACCGGCTCGGGCACTGCCCGCCATCGCCTATGCTGGCACCGACGTCGCCATCTGGCCGACGACAGCTCGCTGGTAGCCGCCCGGTTCTGTGTGCCGCAGGTTGCAAGTGTGCACCTCACCACCGAAGAACCGGAGCTCCTATGACCCTTGCCATCGAACCGACCGCGACGCGCCTGGACGCGCCTGTCGCCAACTTCGCAGATCTCGGCGTCTCCAGCGCCATCGCCACCACCCTGGCGCAGCGAGGCATCGACGTCCCCACCGCCGTGCAGATCTCCACCATCCCCGACGCCTTGGCCGGACGTGACGTCTGCGGCAAGGCGCCGACTGGATCGGGCAAGACAGTGGCCTTCGGGGTGCCGCTCGCCACCCGTATCGGCCGGGGTCGTCCCGGCCGGCCGCGGGGACTGGTGCTCGTCCCCACACGGGAGCTGGCCACGCAGGTAGCCGCCGAGCTGGCACCACTGCTCGCCGTCCAGCGGCGGCGGCTGGCCACCTTCTTCGGCGGGGTCGGGTTCGGCCCCCAGATCAGGGCCCTGCGCGACGCGGTGGACGTAGCGGTGGCCTGTCCCGGTCGGTTGGAGGACCTGCGACGCAGCGGTCACCTCGCGCTCGACGGCGTGGACCTCGTGGTGGTGGACGAAGCGGACCGCCTGGCAGACATGGGTTTCCTGCCCGCCTTGCGCCGCATCCTCGACGCAACCGCCGAGAGCCGTCAGACGCTTCTGTTCTCCGCCACGCTCGACGGCGCCGTCGACGCCATCGTGCGCCGGTACCAGACCGATCCGGTCCGCCACGAGGTGGCCGCCACCGTCGACGACTCGAGCCGCATGTCCCACCGGTTCACCGCGGTAGCCTCAGACGAGCGAGTAGCCGCCTGTGCCGACGTCCTCGCCGGCTCGCCGGCCAGCATCGTCTTCGTCCGCACCCGCCACGGCGCCGATCGCCTCGTCAAACAGCTCGGCCGGATGGGCATCGAGTCTGCTGCCATCCACGGGGACCGCTCGCAACCCCAGCGACAGCGAGCGCTCGAATCGTTTCGCACTGGTTCGGTACGCGCCCTGGTCGCCACCGACGTGGCCGCCCGAGGCATCCACGTCGACGGTGTGAGCTGTGTCGTGCACTTCGACATGCCAGCGGAGGCCACCGACTACGTGCACCGCTCGGGCCGCACCGCACGTGCCGGTGCAAGTGGCACAGTGGTCTCCCTCGTCACCGAAGACCAGCACGCCACCGTGCACCAGTTCATCCGGATCCTCGGCCTCGACGCCGAGCTGGACGGGATCACCACCTCCACGACCGGCCGCTCCGCCGGCGCTCGCGACAGCGCGCGTGGCAAGAGGACCGACAGCCCCCGCTCGAGCGGCACCGCCGGCCAGCACGCGAACGCCCGTTCGTCCCAGGCCACCCACGAGCGCAAGCGCACCCGGGCTCGCTTCCCTGACGGCGCCGGCGGCACCGGCTCCCGGCGTGGCGGTCGGACACGTCTCGGTGACGGCCGCCACGGTGCAGCGCGTTCAGCGCGGAGCAGGTGAACGGCGATCTTCGGCGAGCAGGCTGTCGCACAGTGCGGTTCGAGCGCCTGGCGACCTGGCCTTGCCCCCGAAGGGGGTATCCATTTCACTGCCATTGCCCGGCCGTCGCGGAGGCGAGCCACAGCATCCTGTGGTGTGATCGCGTTCGCGCACCCAACACGGAGTAGCCGTGGCAGTGCAATGGATAGCCTTTCCCCCGAATTGTGCTGTTCTGGGCCAATTCGCGACACCCGGCGAGCGGGCGAAAAGCCGAAAGACGCCGTCTCCGACTGACTCGACCGGTTCGGCGCGCCGCCGGTGGGCCCCGGCGAGGCAAGCCGGCCGCGGCAGGTACCTGCTCGGGGCGACAGTAAGGTGGAGCCAGTGAGATCAGCTCCAGGGCTCGTGGACGTGACGCACCTTCGTGCGAGCCGGCCGTGATGCCCGCCGCGTTCATCGGCCACGGCACACCGATGAACGCCCTGCAGCACAATCGCTACACCGACGCTTGGGCGGCTGTCGGGAAGGCAGTAGGACGGCCCAGAGCAGTCCTGGTGGTCTCCGCGCACTGGTACACCACGCACAGCGCGCTCACTGCCATGGAGCGGCCCCGCACCATCCACGACTTCTTCGGCTTTCCCGAAGAGCTTTTTGCCGTGCAGTACCCGGCGCCGGGCGACCCCGAGCTCTGTGCCGAGATCGCGGAGCTCGTCCGGCCGACATGGGTGGGCCAGGATCCCGACAGCTGGGGCATCGACCACGGTGCCTGGTCGGTCTTGGTGCACATGTTCCCCGAGGCGTCGGTCCCTGTGCTCCAGCTGTCGTTGGACGCGAGCAAGACCATGGACGACCACCTCGATCTCGGGAGACGCCTCGCGCCGCTGCGTGAGCGTGACGTCTTGGTGGTGGCCAGTGGGAACGTCGTGCACAACCTCCGTCGGCTCGACCACCGTCGACCCGACGGAGCAGAGGTCTGGGCCCAACGGTTCGACGACGCCGTTCTCGAGGTGATGACCTCGTCCCCGGGCGACGTACGTGCGTTGACCGGCCACCGGGACTTCGCCATGGCGGCCCCCACACCGGATCATTGGCTCCCACTGCTCTACCTGGCGGGCATGGCAGCCGAAGAGGGCGCCCATACCGAGACCCTGGTCGCGGGCCACGCGTTCGGCTCTCTCTCCATGACCTCGTACACGCTGGGCGCTATTCCCGGGGCTCTGTGACCGTTCGTCTGCTCGGACATGTCACGTAGGCCAGGTTGCGGTCTCTCATGCTCGGAGCCCGTACGACACGTCACTCAGAGCCCGCGCGACACGTCGCTCGCAGCCCGTACGGCTCGTCAAAGGGTGCTGCGCCGCGCTCGCTGGGCTCGGCGCGACCGGTCCCTACATGCGATCCGGTGCCTGGATCCCGAGCAGGGCGAGCCCGTGGGCCAGCACTCGGGCGGTGAGGTCGCAAAGGACCAGCCGCCCCTCGCGCACGCCGTCGTCGGCCCGCAGCACTGGGCAAGTCTCGTAGAACGTGGTGAAGGTGGCAGCCAGGTCGTAGAGGTAGCCACACAGCCGGTGCGGTGCGGCGCCGTCCACCGCATCGTCCACCGCGCCGGCGAAGCCGAGCAGCGCCATGGCCAGGGCGCGTTCTGCCGGGTGGTCCAGGTGCGGCACCGTGCCCGGCGCTGGTGGTGCCAGTTCGCCGCGGCGAAAGATCGAGCGGATGCGGGCGTGGGCGTACTGCAGGTACGGCCCGGTGTCTCCCTCGAAGGCCAGCATCCGGTCCCAGTCGAACACGTAGTCCCTGGTCCGCTCGGTGGACAGATCGGCGTACTTGATCGCCCCTACGCCAAGCGCTGTGGCGACGCTCGCCCGCTCGGCGTCGTCCAGGTCCCCGTCGCGCTGGGCCATGGCTGCGGCTGCTCGGCGCACGGCGTCGTCGAGCAAGTCGACCAGCTTGACGCTGTCCCCGGACCGGCTGCGGAACATCTTGCGGTCGGGCCCGAGGACGCTCCCGAAGGCGACGTGCTCGACCTTCACCGAGCTCGGAAGCCAGCCGGCCATCTGGGCCACCGCGAAGCACATCTGCAGGTGCTGGGCCTGGGGAGCCCCCACCACGTAGAGGATCCGCTGTGCGCCGAGGCGGTCCACGCGATCGCGGATGGCGGCCAGGTCGGTCGCCGCGTACCCGTAGCCACCGTCGGACTTCTGCACGATGAGTGGCAACGGGGCCCCGTCGCGGTTGGTGAAGCCGGGGGGGAACACGCAGCGCGCGCCGTCGCTGTCGCGCAGCAGACCCAAGGCCTGCAGATCGGCGACCACCTGGTCCAGCATGGGATCGTAGAAGCTCTCCCCGACGACGTCCCCGTCGTCGAGGAGCACGCCCAGCTTCGCGTACACCTCGTCGAAGTGGGCCATGCTCTGGTCCACCAGGGACCGCCACAGCGCCAAGGTGGCTGGGTCACCAGATTGCAAGAGCACCACCCGGCGCCGGCTCCGCTCACGAAATCCCTGGTCGGCCTCGAACGACACTCGCGCCTGGCGGTAGAAGACGTCGAGGTCGCCGATCGAGGCCTGCGGGCCTGCGCCGGTGCTGTCCAGATCCACCAGGTGCTCGATCAGCATGCCGAACGGCGTTCCCCAGTCCCCTACGTGGTTCTCCCGGACCACCCGATGCCCGACCGCCTCGAGCATCCGGACCAGGGCGTCACCGATGACGGTGGAGCGCAGGTGCCCGACGTGCATCTCCTTGGCCACGTTCGGCGCCGAGTAGTCGACCACCACGGTGAGCGGTTCGACCGCCAGAGCCACGCCGAGCCGCTCGTCGGCGGCCATGGCACGCACCTGCTCCGCCACGAACCGGTCGGCCAGGGTCAGGTTGACGAACCCGGGGCCGCTCACCCACACCGCAGAGCAGATGTCGCCGAGCCGGGCGGTGGCCACCACCTGCTCGGCCACATCGCCCGGGCGCCTGCCGAGCCGCTTCGCCAGCGCCAGAGCCCCGTTCGCCTGGAAGTCGGCCCGGTCCGACCCCCGCAGCACAGGGTCCGCCCCCGGCTCGAGGGTGTCGAACGCGGCACGCAGGCGATCGGAGAGGACGCGGCGAAGCTCGGGCATGTCCCATTGTCGCTCATGGCGCTCCCGGACCGGTCCGAGGTTCCTGGTCCTTCGGGGGGATACCAGACCCGGTCGTTCGCTGCCGGAGCGCCCCGGCGAGACAGCCGCCCGGCGAGGCGCGGATGCGAGGCGGATGCGAGGCGCGGATGCGAGGCGGATGCGAGACGGATGCGAGGCGGATGCGACTACCGTGCCCCGACGGACCACAATGGTGCCATGGCCCACCACGAAGACCCCCAGCACGCAGGCTCCCAGGACAGCTTCGGTTCCCGCTCCTCGTTCGCAGTCGGCGACCGCCGCTTCACCATCCACCGGCTCGACGCCCTCGCCGGCCGATTCGCAGTGGAGCGCCTGCCGTACGCCTTGAAGGTGGTGCTCGAGAACCTCCTGCGCCACGAAGACGGACGCCATGTCCATCCGGCGGACATCGAAGCGGTTGCTCGTTGGGCCGACCACCACGGCACGGGGCCATCCACCGAGATCGCCCTGACCCCAGAACGCGTCCTCATGCAGGACTTCACCGGCGTCCCGGCGGTGGTCGACCTGGCTGCCATGCGCGACGCCCTGGCCCGCGGCGGCGGCGACCCGGGTCGGATCAACCCGCTCGTCCCCGTGGAGCTGGTCATCGACCACTCGGTGATCGTCGAGCGTTCGGGCGACCCTGGCGCGTTCGCGGCCAACGTCGACGTCGAGTACCGGCGCAACCTGGAGCGCTACCAGCTGCTGCGCTGGGCACAGCAGGCGTTCGACGGGGTCCGGGTGGTCCCTCCGGGCACCGGCATCTGCCATCAGGTCAACCTGGAGTACCTGGCGAGGGTCGTGTTCGCCACCGACGACGGGCGCGCCTTCCCCGACACCTTGGTCGGCACCGACTCCCACACCACGATGGTGAACGGGCTCGGCGTGCTCGGGTGGGGCGTAGGGGGCATCGAGGCCGAGGCCGCCATGCTCGGCCAGCCGCTCACCATGCTGGTGCCCCCGGTGGTGGGCCTGCGTCTGGTGGGCTGCCTGCCGGCCGGCACGACCGCCACCGACCTGGTCCTCACCATCACCGAGCTCCTGCGCCGCCACGGGGTGGTCGGCAAGTTCGTCGAGGTGTTCGGGCCGGGTCTGAGCGGCCTTCCCCTCGAGAGCCGGGCCACCATCGGCAACATGTCACCTGAGTACGGGGCCACCGCCACGATCTTCCCCGTAGACGCCAGCACCTTGGCGTACCTCAGGTTCACCGGCAGGGACGAAGAGCACGTGGCGCTGGTCGAGGCCTATACCAAGGAGCAAGGCTTGTTCCACGACCCGGCGGGGCCCGAACCGGTCTTCAGCGAGCTGGTCGAGCTCGACCTTTCGAGCGTCGTCCCGAGCCTGGCCGGTCCGTCACGACCCCAGGACCGGGTGGCGCTGACCGATGCCGCAGCCGGCACCCGGGCCGTCCTGGGCGGACGCACCTTGTCGGGATCTGCCCGATCGTCATCCCCCAGCACGAGCCGATCGTCATCCCCCAGCACGAGCACCGGGTCGGGACCGGAGCCCGCGGAGAGCAGCATCCGCTCTGCCCCCGCCACCTTGGCCGACGGATCGACGGTCGAGGTGGCCGACGGGCATGTGGTCATCGCCGCCATCACCAGCTGCACCAACACCTCGAACCCCCAGGTCATGGTGGCCGCGGGGATCCTGGCCCGCAACGCCGTGGCTCGGGGGCTGCGTCCCAAGCCGTGGGTGAAGACGTCGTTGGCTCCCGGCTCCCGGGTGGTGATGGACTACTACGACCGGGCCGGCCTCACCGAGGCGCTGGCCGAGCTCGGCTTCGACCTGGTCGGCTTCGGCTGCACCACCTGCATCGGCAACTCCGGGCCACTGCTGCCCGGGGTCTCCGAAGCCGTCCACGACGGGGATCTGTCGGTGGGCGCCGTGCTGTCGGGAAACCGCAACTTCGAAGGCCGGATCCACCCTGACGTCCGGCTGAACTACCTGGCCTCACCGCCGCTCGTGGTGGCCTACGCCCTGGCGGGCTCCCTGCTCGTGGACCTGACCAGCGAGCCGCTGGGCACCGGCGGCGACGGGGAGCCGGTGCACCTGCGAGACATCTGGCCATCGGACCAGGAGGTGGCCGACACCATCCGCCAGGCAGTCACCTCGGACCTCTTCCGCGAGCGCTATGCCTCGGTGTTCGACGGGGACGAGCGCTGGCAGCAGGTGGCTGTCTCGGGCGGGGCGACGTTCGGGTGGGATCCGAGCTCCACCTACGTGCTCTCGCCGCCGTTCTTCACCGCGGCCGGTGGCGACCTGGAGCCCCCCGCCGACATCGTCGGCGCTCGGGTCCTCGCCGTGCTCGGCGACAGCGTCACCACCGACCACATCTCCCCAGCCGGATCCATCCGCCCGAGCTCGCCGGCCGGCACGTACCTGCAGGACCACGGCGTGCCACGCGCGGAGTTCAACTCCTACGGGGCACGCCGGGGCAACCACGAGGTGATGATGCGGGGCACGTTCGCGAACGTGCGGCTGCGGAACCTGCTGGCGCCGGGCACCGAGGGCGGTGTCACCCGGCACCTTCCCGACGGCGCCGAGATGTCGATCTTCGACGCGGCCATGGCCTACCAGGCCGAGGGCGTGCCCCTCGTGGTGCTCGCCGGCAAGGAGTACGGCTCGGGCTCGTCGAGAGACTGGGCGGCGAAGGGTCCCGCCCTGCTCGGCGTGAAGGCGGTCATCGCGCAGAGCTTCGAGCGGATCCACCGCTCGAACCTGGTCGGCATGGGTATCGTGCCCCTGCAGTTCACCGACGGCCACAGCGCCGCCGATCTCGGACCGCTCGGCGCCGAGCCGATCGACATCGTCGGGCTCGGCGCGCTGGCCGCCGGCGAGATCCCCAAGGAGGTCGTGGTGCGAGCCGGCTCGGTCGAGCTGCCCGTGCGGGTGCGCATCGACACCCCGATGGAAGCCGAGTACTTCCGCCACGGGGGGATCCTGCCCTACGTCCTGGGACAGCTCGCCGGTTGAGCGCCTTACCCCCGACCCGAGGATCTGGGCCGGTGACAGACCACCCAGCCACCGCCATCGAGCTGCTCGCCGGGCGGTACCGCCTGGAGCGGCTGCTCGGCCAGGGGGGGATGGCCGACGTCTACCTGGCCGTGGACCTCGGTTCTGCTCCGGCCTCGGCCACCGCTGACCCCGAGGCATCCGCGCTGGTGGGCGCCGCACGAGGATCTGCCGACCCGACGCCGGTCGGACCGGCTGCGGCAGGTCCTGGCGCTGTGGGCGCAGGCGGCGCCCACTTCGAAGGCGCGGCGGCTGCGGCGGACGGTGCCGCAGCCCGCTCGGCGCAAACCGGTCACCGCCCAACCGGCCCGGCCCCGCGCCGCACGGCAGGCGACCCTCCCAGGCTCGACTCGTCAGCCTCCGCCGGCAGCGGCGAGCTGGTCGCCGTCAAGCTCGTCCGATCATCCGATCCGGCTCTCGCGCGCCGAATGGCCCAGGAGGCGAGAGCCCTGGGCCGGCTCCAGCACCCGGCGCTCGTCGCGCTGCGTGACGCCGGGGTGAGCGACGGCAGAGCGTACCTCGTCATGGACCTCGTCGACGGACCGACCCTGGCCCAGCGCCTCCGAAGCGGACCGCTCACACCAGCCGCCACTGCCGACCTCGCCGGCACCATCGCCGGAGCCTTGGCGTACGTCCACGCGCACGGCATCGTGCACCGAGACGTCAAGCCGGGCAACGTCATGCTCGACGCGCACGAGCGGCCTCGCCTCGCCGACTTCGGCATCGCCAGCATGGCCGACGCCTCGAACCTGACCGCGACGGGAACCACATTGGGCACCGCGGCCTACATGGCTCCCGAGCAGCTCGAGCACCACCTGGTCGGCCCGCCGGCCGACATCTGGTCGCTGGCCATGATCCTCCTCGAATGCCTGCTCGGCCGCCGGATCTACGAGGGCACCCCGGTCGAGGTGGTGGCCCGGCGCCTCTCCGGACCGATCCCGCTGCCTCCTGAGCTGCCCGCTCCGTGGCGCATGCTGCTGGCCGGCATGTTCGACCACGATCCGGCCCGCCGGCCGAACGCGGCAGACGTCGAGGCCATGGTGCAAGCCAACGCCTTCTCCACGCCGTGGCAGCCACCTGCCCTCGAAAGTGACCCCTCGCAGTCCACTGCCGTCTTGCCCGACGGCCCCCTGGTAGGAGCACCAGCTGGCGCGGAGACACTCGGTGGCGCGGCGGAGGCAGTGCCTGGCGCGGAGGCACTGGCCGGCGCGGAGGTACTCGGTGGCGCGGAGGCACTGGCCGGCGCGGAGGCAGTGGCCGGCGCGGAGGCAGTGGCCCCGACCCTGGCACTCGCCCC
>JAKAQW010000253.1 GCA_021819525.1 Actinomycetes bacterium | reverse complement strand
GGCCTTCCAGTACTACGGCGTCGACGGCATAGCGAGCACATTGCATGTTGACCACCCGAGCAAGTGTCCACGATGTCCTGGAACATGGTGTCCACTATGTGGTGGAACCAGACACTGCCGGGGGCACTCCATCGTCGAAGTTCGAACCTGGTACCAGCGAAATGGGTTCGCGGGTGCTGAGGCTGCCGGCGTAGGTGGCCGGATCGTCGGCCCAGGTTTGGGCGCCACCGTGCATGTCGGGGTCGAGGAGGATGGCGAACGGCCGGGCCAGGTCGGCGCGGACCGTGTTGTCCTCGTCGAGATAGAGCTTGGCGAAGAACGCCTGGTTGCAGAGCCGGCGGGTCTCGTCCTCGCCGCGCTGGTAGATGGCGTCGGCGTCGCCGAGCAGGTTGAGGCTGTCTTCCAGCTCCGCGCGGGCCTCGGCGTAGTCGCCGTGGAAGATCTCGATCCGGGAGGTGACGTGTTCCAGCTCACTGTTGATGCGGTCCTGCTCGCGCTTGAGAGCGGGGAGGGCGATGGCGTCGGCGTAATAGGCGTGGATGAGCTTGGTCTGCTCGGCTTCGAGCTGGTCCCGGCGGCGGGTCAGCTCGGCCAGTTCGGCCTCGGAGCTGGCGAGTAGGTGGTCGAACTCGACGGCAAGGATCTCTCGTAGCTGCTCGCGGACGTGGGCGGGGACCTGGATGTTGGCCTGGTAGTAGTCGAGGACCAGCTGCTAGGCGTCGTCGAGCAGGATCGCCGAACGGGTGCAGGGGGTGGCCTTGCGGTGCCGCCCGGCGCAGACGAAATATGGGTTGATGTCGCCGGATCGGCTCTTGGCGTTTGAGACCATCATCCGCGATCCACACGAGCCGCAGTAGAGGGTGCCCTTGAGGTAGTGCTCGTGGCGTTGGGTGCGGTCTCCGGCGCTGTTGTGTGCCATGAGCACGTTTTGGACCTGGTGCCAGACCTCTGGCGGGACCAGCGGCTCGTGGCTGCCGGCGTACTTGACGCCGCGGTAGATGACGTCACCCTTGTAGTAGGGGTCGGCGAGCATTCGGTGCAGCGACGAGAGCGAGACCGGCTTGGCCGGTCGCTTCGGCGACGGTGGGATCGTCAGGCCGCGGACTTCCAGCTCGTCGTGGAGTTGCGAGAGCGTCCAGTTCCCGGTCGCGTACGCCTGGCACGCCCAGCGGACCATCTCGGCTCGGTCCGGGTCGACCTCGACGGTGCGCACGACCCGGCCCATCTCGTTGCGGACGTGGACGTTGAGGTACCCGACCGGAGCCTTGGACGGGGTGCCGCCGGTGGCCGCCTTCTGCGTCAGGCCCTTGACGACCTCGGTGGCCAGGTTGCGGGAGTAGAACTCCGCGATCGTGGACATGATCCCGTGCAGCAGCATCCGCGAAGGCGTCTCGTCGATGTTTTCCGTCGCGGAGACCAGCGTGACCCCGGAGGCCTGGAGGGCGAGGTGGATCGAAACGTCGTCGGCCCTGTTGCGGGCCAGCCGGTCGACCTTGTGGACGATGCAGTAGGCGACCCGATGGGCCTTGACGTAGGCGATCATGTGTTGCAACTCGGGCCGGTCTGCGCTCTTGGCGGACTCCCCGGCGTCGACGAACTCGGCCACGATCCGCGCGCCGATCGCCTCGGCCTTATGGGCGTTTGCCTGCCGTTGGGCGGGGATCGAGAATCCCTCGTATGAGGCATTCCAGTCGAGTATCGACTCAAGTACGTTCGCCACGGTCGAGTCGTGGAGCTCCCCGGAGGCACTCGAAGCCCATAACCACGGTCCTCATCCCGTCGCAGCGATGAAAGCAGCCGGGCACTATCTCCAGTCGCTCCGGAGATCCACCCGCTCTCGCCTCTATAGCCATACCTGAACCGCTCAGGACCGGTGGCCGGGCCTTGTCCGGTGATGCGCGGCACGGTGGCGACCTGGCCGGCGAACTCCAAGAGGGTGCCGTCACCAATGTTCTGCCAGCGTCCCTCGCTGCACTATCAGCGCGGCAGCCTTTTGGTTGGCGTCGACCGCGAACGCGGTGCCTCCGATCCCGTCCGATGGGACCTGGCTCGGTTGGATGATGCGACGCTAGCGGCCGCACCCCGCCCCTGTCAGACAGCGCTCGTGCACTGTCGGAAAGAAGTTAGCCGTTGCGGGTTTGGCGTGGCTGCTGCCGAGACCTCGGCGCGCGGACGCGGCGTGTGAGGGTGCCTTGAATTCGGTCGGCCTCGGCAAGGAATGCTTCTATGGCGGGGGATGCTGGCTGGGTCAGCATGACCGCGAGTCCGAGTTGTCGGCGTGCGTTGGGCCGCAGTGGGCGCAGGGCGACGTTGGAAGGGGGCGATTGCGCGGCCAGTCCGGGCATGACTGACACGCCGAGGCCCTCGGCCACCATCGCCAGGATGGTGGCCGCCTCGCTCACTTCGTATTTCACGTCCGGGGTCACGTCGCGGCTGGTCAGCGTCGCCAGGATCAGAGTTTCGCAGCCGGCTTTGGTCAGGATGAACGGTTGTCCGCGCAGGTCCTGCGCTCGAATGCTGTCGCGAGCGGCGAGAGGGTGCGTTGCCGGCAGTACCGCTAGCAGCGTGTCGGTGACGAGAGGTCGGATTGATAGTCCCGTGGGCTGGCCAGCGACCACGGCGATATCAACGACATCCGTGCGTAACCAGGTGACCAGTTCTTCGTCATGGCCGTCGATGGTCGTCACGGCTAGTCCGGGTTGGTGGCGTTCGAGGTGCGCGAGCAGGAGAGGCAAGATGGTGGCCGACACGCTCGGCATCGAGCCGAGGCGTACCCGTCCTTGGATGACGCCCGGCGAGGCGTAGCGCTCTTGGCGCATCGCATCGGCTTCGGCCAGGATCGTGCGGCTGCGGGCTAAGACCCGTTCACCGAGGCCCGTGAGCGCGACGCTGCCGTGGGACCGCAGAAATAGTTCCCCGCCGAGTTCAACTTCCAGCGCCCGAACCGCTCGACTCACGCCAGGCTGGCTCATATGCAGCACGCGGGCGGCGGAAGCGAAGCCGCCGCAGTCGTGGACCGTGACGAAGGCCCGAAGCTGCGTTTCGTTCATCGGCAGTATGCGCGATCAGCATTGGTCACGGCCATGATTGCACATTACTGTCATAGGCCATGGCGCCGTCGTTCCTCATTCTGCATGGCATCGAGAACTATCGCCCGCCACAGCATTGGCAGTTTCTGCTCGCGGCCGACCTCACCCGGGCCGGCCATGCCGTGAGCTACCCACAGCTGCCGACCCCGGACGCACCGAAGCTGGATGACTGGCTTCAGGCCCTGTGTTCCGAAGTCGCCGGCATGGCCGACGGTCCCCACATCGTGATCTGCCATTCCCTCGCGTGCCTGCTCTGGCTCCACGCCGCCCATCGCCACGCCATCCCCACTGTGGATCGAGTGTTGCTGGTAGCGCCGCCGGCCTCCGCGAACGTCCCCGACGCTGGCGCGTCGTTCCGGCTCGAGGCGATCGACGTTGCTGCCGTCCGGTCGAGCGCCGCTGGCGAGATCGCGATCGTGTGCTCCGACGCCGATCCCTACAACCCGATGGGGGCACAAGGGCTCTATGGCGACCCACTGGGGATCACCGCAACGGTCCTCCCTGGCGCCGGCCATATAACTCCTGACTCCGGCTACGGGCACTGGCCTTTCGCCATCCAGTGGTGCCTACCCGCGGATAGGGGCCGGTGAGGCGCGCTTGCTCATGCTGGCTCGGCGTGCGGCCTTCCTATCCAGCTCAGGAGCGAAGTATGGGTCGGCGTCCAGCATCCGACGTTGCTCGGAGTCGAGAAGCACCAGCTTCTTGACCGTCGCCGGGAGAGTTGTGCCGCAGTTGCCGGCCGGCTCGCAGCCCAAGCCCTGCGCGGCCTGCGCGTCGAGGGAGAACGGCGGCCACGTATCCCACGGGTTCCATCCCTGCCGGACGTCATCAATGACCTCGACCTCCACACCGCCGCAGCACCTGATGGTTCGGTGATGCGCCGCACCGTGGCGCTCTGCCCGGGAAACTCCGAGACGGGGGATGAGCGCGAGGCCGAGGCCGGCGGTCACGTAGTCCATGTGCAGCGTGAAGTCGGAAAGCTCAGCGGTGATCTGCGCGGCTTGTCCGGCTTGGGCGAACATTGACATCAGCCAGGCATGGCAAAGGTTGCCTGCCCCGTGGAAACCCAGTCGTAGGTGGCGAGTGTCGCAACGGTGTGTTCGCGGCTGCGGGTAACGGAGTGGTCGCGGCGCGCGATCACGTCGGCCACGTCGTGGTGGAGCTGCCGGGTGTCGATGGTTGGGTAGACGGGCGGGTGCTGGCCGTCCAGTGATGGGCGGGGGGTGTCAGTAGATCTGTGTAAGAGGGATCCACGAACCAGGCTGAGAGGCGTGAAAGCCTCTCAGAAGGAGGATTCCAATGATGCTGGCAGACTTGGCAGTATTGGCGCCGGTGGCTGGCAAAGGTGATGGTTCAGGCGA
>JAKAQW010000252.1 GCA_021819525.1 Actinomycetes bacterium | reverse complement strand
CCCCCCGGCCGCAGCGGCAGCCCCGAGCCCGGCACCGTCTCTCGCACCAGCGGTTCCCTCGGCACCGGCCGCTGATCCTGGGGCAGTGCCGGCACCGGTCCCCGATCCGACGGCAGCGTCGGCGCCGGCGCCTGGTCCGGCCTCGGTGACAGGTGGACCATCTGCATCTGCCGTCCCCGTTGCGAGCACCGATCCTGCCCCCGTTGCGAGCAGCGATCCGGCTGCCTCGGCGCCAGCTGCCGAGGGCGCCGCTGCTCTGGTGTCGAGCCCGGCGCCGCCTGGTGCTTCCTCTGACCCCACCGTAGACCCACAGGAGCAGTGACCTCCATGTCCTCGTTCACCGCCAAGGATGTCCAATCTCTCCGCCAGGCGACCGGCGCCGGCATGATGGACTGCAAGCGAGCGCTACAAGCCACCGACGGTGAGCTCGATGCTGCGGTCAAGTGGCTCCGTGAGCAGGGGTTGGCCGGTGCGGCGAAGCGGGCCGACCGGCGAGCGGAGCAGGGTGCGCTGTCCCTGGCGACTGGGCCGGACGGCGCAGCGATCGTGGAGCTGCGCTGCGAGACGGACTTCGTCGCGAAGGCCGCGACGTTCGTCAGTCTGGTCGACGAGCTGGCCCAGCTGGTCCTGACCAAGGGCGAGGAGGCCGTCTCAGGACGCGCTGACGCGGTAGACGAGCTCCGCACCACGTTGAAGGAGAACATCTCGGTCGGGAGCGTCGTCCGCTTCACGGTCGGTGACGACACGGTGCTCGGGAGCTATCTTCACGTCCAGCAAGGCCGCGGCGTGAACGCGGTGCTGGTCGAGGTCCGCGGCGGATCCGAAGAGCTGGCTCATGACCTGGCAGTCCATATCGCGTTTGCCCGCCCCAGCTACCTCCGCCGCCAGGACGTCCCGACCGACGAGGTTGCCGAAGAGCGCGCCACCGTCGAGCAGATCTCGCGCAACGAGGGCAAGCCGGAAGCCGCTCTGGCGAAGATCGTCGAGGGACGCATGACCGGCTGGTTCAAGGAACGGTGCCTCTTGGAGCAAGCCTTCGTCAAAGACGAGAAGCGCAGCGTCTCCGACGTCCTGGGCTCGGCTGAAGTGGTGCGCTTCGCCCAGGTCGTGATCGGCGCTTGAGCGCTCCGGCCTCTGCGCCTACCACAGCTGGTGTCGTGGCCCGCTCCGAGGAGGGATCGGTGGTCGTGGGCTCCAGGTCTCCTGCCCGACGACTGGTCTTGAAGATGTCGGGCGAGGCGCTGGCCTCGTCTTCCTCGGAGGAGGCCATCGACGCTGCCGTGGTCGAGCGGTTGGCTGGCGATATCGCCGCTGCCTGCGAGGAGCTCCCACTGGAGCTGGCCATCATGGTCGGTGGCGGGAACATCTGGCGTGGGACGACCGGCGAGGGCCAGGGTATCGACCGGGCCACGTCCGACACCATGGGCATGCTCGGTACCGTCATCAACGCCTTGGCCCTGCAAGACGCCGTCGAGCGTCGTGGTCAGCCGACGCGTGTGCTGTCGGCCATCCACATGGCCGAAGTGGCCGAGCCCTACATCCGTCGCCGGGCGATCCGCCACCTCGAGAAAGGGCGAGTCGTCATCTTCGCGGCCGGCATGGGGAACCCGTACTTCACCACCGACACCTCGGCAGCGCTTCGAGCCGCTGAGATCGAAGCGCAGATGCTGCTCAAGGGCACGCACTCGGGGGTAGACGGCGTCTACAGCGCCGATCCCAAGCTCGACGCGAGTGCCCAACGGTTCGACGAAGTAGCGTTCATGGACCTGGTGAGCCGCGACCTTCGCGTGATGGACCTGACCGCCATCACCTTCTGCAGGGATAACCAGCTGCCGATCCTGGTCTTCGACCTGATGGGACCGGGGATGCTCCGGCGCGCCCTGGCCGGCGAGGAGATCGGTACGCTTATCCGATGAGGATCGACCGGTCATGAGTGCCGACGACGAGCTAGCTGCTCTGGTCTTGGCGGAAGCGCGCGAGAAGATGGAGAAGGCGCTGTCCCACGCCCGGGCTGACTTCGCCGGGGTCCGCACGGGCCGGGCCACCGCTGCGCTGGTCGAGCACCTGCGGGTGGATCTGTACGGCGCCGAGGTGGAGCTGCGCTCGGTGGCCGGTCTGAGCGTCCCCGAGCCGAGGTTGCTCGTCGTCGCTCCGTACGACAAGTCCACGCTGCCAGCCATCGAGAAGGCCATCATGCAGTCGGATCTCGGGATCAACCCGGGGAACGACGGCGTGGTGATCCGCCTGTCGTTCCCGCCGCTCACAGAGGAGCGGCGCCGGGAGCTCGTGAAGGTGGTCCGCCACAAAGCGGAGGAAGCCCGAGTGGCGGTGCGCAACCTCCGCCGGGCCGCTCGCCACGAGCTCGAAGGCCTCGAGCACGAGGCGGTCATCTCGGCCGACGAGCTGGACCGCCAGGAGAAGGAGCTGGAGAAGCTCACCCACGACATGGTCGGTGCCATCGACAAGCTTCTGGCCCAAAAGGAGCAGGAGCTCCTCGAGATTTGACGGCACTCGCTTGGGGCCGCTGCTGCTGACGGCGGTCCGGCTGAGGAGGAGACGTGGACGACCAACGGGTCGAGAGTGACGGCGGGACACCGCTGGTGGAGTACCCGGTGACCGAGCGAGTCACCATCGTCGGCGCCCAGCCAGCGGGTGCGATGGTCGCCGAAGCGGACGAGGATGCGTCGGACGAAGCCGGAGCCGAGGTGCCCGGATCAGAGCCGTGCGAAGTGGGGGAGGGGGGATCGGGGACGACAGACGTCGGCGGTGTCCCCGCGGAACCGGCCCCTTTGCAGGCGCCCCTCGAAGCGTCGACCGGTCCAGGTGCGCCGAGCGCCGACTCGCGGGACACCGACAGTGACCGATCGGCCGGGCTCCCGCCTGGCGGCGTCCCCGTGGTGCCGGATCTTCCTCACTGGACCGATCCTCCCACCGGCCAGGTACCTGCAGTGCTCGACCGCGGCGGGAACGACGAGGCAGATCCCTGGTCTACAGCGCTCGGCGGGGGGCCGATGTGGCGTGAGCATCCCCACGAATGGGAGGACATGAGCTTCGAGCCGGCGCTCCTTGGCGACGAAGAGACCCAGCTCGGGGCCATGGGCACCCAAGAGCGCTTCGATCTTGCCTGGGACGGCGAGGAGGATCCCGAACCAGATCCGAAGGCCGGCTCGGGGCTTCCTGGAAGCCGACCCGGTGCGGGTCCGGGCACGACCCCGTCTCGAGACAGCACATCGCCTCTTGGCGACGGTGCGGCCGCCATGGGTACCGCCCCGCCGGGATCGCCGGTGTCGGGTACCGCCCCGTCGGGCTCACCGGCGTCGGACGTTGCCCAGTCGAGCGCCGCCGCCACGGGTAGCGCCCCGCCGGGATCGCCGGCGTCAGGTACCGCCCCGTCGGGCTCACCGGGCCGCAGGAGCGTGCGTCGCCGGCGCTCGGAGAGCTCCGGACGGGCGCACCCCAAGAGCGAGCGGCAGCGCCCGGTAGCCGCTGGCCAGGAGCGCGAGGCGCGCAACGTGCCGCTGGCGGTCGGTGTGGGGGTCGGCTTCGCTGCGGTGGGCCTGGTCTGCTTGAAGCTGGGCCCGCTCGCCATGGCCAGTCTCGTCACCGTGGTGGTGGTGGTGGCTGCAGCCGAGGCGTACGGCGCTGTGCGGCGAGCCGGGTACCGGCCGGCGACCCTGCTCGGGTTGGTCGCCACGGTGGCGGTCGTGGTGGCGGCCTATGCGAAAGGGCTGTCGGCCCTGCCTCTCGTCACCGTCATCGTGGTGCTCGCCACCATGCTGTGGTACCTGTTCCGGGTTGGGAAAGGCTCTCCACTGCAGGGGATGGGTGTCACGGTCCTGGTCTTCGGGTGGGTGGGGTTGCTCGGGTCCTACGGCGGGCTCCTGGTCGCGCCGAGCCTCTTCCCCGACCGGCACGGCGTCGCGTTCATCTTCGGGGCCATCGCGGCCGTGGTGGCTGCCGATGTCGGGGCCTTGGCCTTCGGCACCTGGCTAGGGCGGCGTCCCCTGGCTCCTACCGTCAGCCCCGGCAAGACGTGGGAGGGGGCGATCGGCGGGGGGATCGTCGCCATCGTGGTGTCGACACTCCTGGTTGGCCACGTCCATCCATGGACGCCGGCCTCGGCGGCTGTGCTCGGGGTGCTGGCCGCCGTTCTCGGCCCGCTCGGCGACTTGTGCGAGTCGTTGGTCAAACGGGAGCTGGGGATCAAGGACATGGGGTCCGTACTCCCTGGTCATGGAGGAATTTTGGACCGCGTTGACGGCCTTTTGTTCCTCTTGCCGGCGACGTTCTACCTCGTCCGAGCACTGCACCTCGGATGAGCACTGCACCGCAGATGAGCCCTGCACCGCAGATGAGCCCTGCACCGCAGATGAGCCCTGCACCGCAGATGAGCCCTGCACCTCGGATGAGCACTGCACCGCAGATGCGCACCGTGGCCATCTTGGGCTCCACCGGGTCGATCGGCACCCAGACCATCGACGTGGTCCG
>JAKAQW010000251.1 GCA_021819525.1 Actinomycetes bacterium | reverse complement strand
CGGTGGTGCGCTGGCCACGGTGGTGCGCTGGCCACGGTGGTGCGCTGGCCACGGTGGTGCGCTGGCCACGGTGGTGCGCTGGCCACGGTGGTGCGCTGGCCACGGTGGTGCGCTGGCCACGGTGGTGCGCTGGCCACGGTGGTGGAAGTCGTCGGCGCCCGTGGTACCGCCTACCGTTTCGATCTCCGCCACCACCTCCGGGGCCACCGGCTACAGCGCCTCGTCGAGTGCCGCCACCATGCCCACAGCCGCCGCCGGGTCGACCCCGAGCAGGTGCACCGCACCCTGCACGACCGCCATGGGCTGCCCCTGGCACACCACGAGAGCGGCGGCGCCGGGGATGCGAGTGAGCACCGCCGCTGAGCCACGGGGCTGTGCCATAGGTGCCGAGAGCCAGCTCGGATCCTCGTGGCGCCAGAGCCGCACGCGGCGCCAAGCCCGTGGGGCTCGGCGACGCGTTGCGCTGCCGGGGGCCAGTGGAAGTCTCAGGTCGGCCTGGTCGGGTGGAGCTTCTAGGTGGAGGGCGGTCGCCGAGTCCGGTGGGCACTCCGGGGTCGACCGCCGATGCTCGGAATGCTGCTTCGACGACCGTCTGCTGCCCCGGTCGGACCGACCGCGCCGTCGTCGCCAGGAACCAAGAGCCGATCCGACCCATCGGTGGGTGCCGACCCGGACGTGACGAGATGGTACCTGCCACCGCCACGGCGCTTCGCTTCGTACATCGCCATGTCGGCGGCGTGCAACAGCTCACCAGGCGAGTGGCCTCCGGTGGTCGTGTAGACGACCCCGACGCTGGTCGTGCTGGCCACGACCACGCCGGAGAGCACGAAGGGCTTGCTGAGGCTGGTGGCCACCCGACGGGCAATCGCCTCGACCTGGGCCACGTCGGCCAGGTCGAGGAAGACGACGACGAACTCGTCGCCCGACAACCGGGCCAAGGTGTCACCGGAGCGGACCAGGGCCGAAAGCCGCGCTCCCGCGGCGACCAGGAGCTCGTCGCCGGCCCGGTGGCCATAGAGGTCGTTGACCTCCTTGAAACGGTCGATGTCGGCAAAGACCACGGTCAGGCTGTGCCCGGGACCGCCGGCCTGGTGCAGGGTCCGGCCGAGGTCCTCGAGCAGCGAGGCCCGGTTGGCCAGACCGGTCAATTCGTCGCGTCGTGTCCGTTCCCGGGCACGCTCGACGTCGGCGAGCAGCTCGGCACGGGCTCGGGCGTTCAAGATGTAGGCCGCAGCGACATCAGCGAGGGTACGTGCGGCGTGCATGGTGGCCGGCGACAGCTCAGCCGGCTCGTCGCAGTACAAGTCGAGCGCACCAAGCGGGTCATCGCCGTGGCGCAACGGGAACGCGAAGACCGCGCCCAGGCCGGCACGAGCGGCAGCAGGAGAGAACTTGCCGAAACGGAGATCGTCTCGCACGTCGGGTATGCAGACGGGCCTGCCGGTCGCGTAGGCGAGGAGGCAGGGCCCTTCCCCCAACGCGCTCTGCAGGGCTTCGAATCGCAGCGCGTCGGCGTCGGAAGCGGCCACGTACACCGGGCTCGTCCCCGGCGAGATCAGGGTCACGCCGGCTGCGGACAGCGGCAGCACCTCCACGATCCGCTCCACCAGCCGGTCCAAGATGGCCTGGATCGGGAAGTCGGTGACCATCGTGCGGGCGAACTCGGTCAGTACCTCTGATAGTCCGCCGTCGGCCACACCGGGGCTCTCGCGGAGACCTGGCGCCGCGGAAGAACCGGGGACGACCGCATCCGCCGGGTTCGCTGGTCGCTCGATCATATCGGAGAGGTCGAACAGATCGAGCATCCAGATCAGCAGCTTCGTCGGATGACGTACGAGCACCTGGCGACCCGACGAGGCCAGCACCCTGCGGGCCAGGTCCAAGGCGTCGACTCCTGCGGTGTCCACGAAGGTCACCGCGGCGAAGTCCACGACGACTCCCAGCCGGTTTCCCGCCGAGGCTTCGAGCACCCGGTCAAAGAGGGCCGGGGCTGTCACCACGTCTACGTCTCCGACCGGACTGACGGTCACCCAACACTCCGAAGGGGCCGTCTCGGACACTTGGGACAGCAGTACCGGCGAGCGATCCGTACAATCCTCGACACTCATCGCTGGGTCCTTTGGTGGTGTATCTGCGTCACCAGGGTCCGGAGCGACGATCCCAAGCACCACAGCCGCCTGTGGCACCTCGTTATGGTCAACTGTTGTTACTTTACGTCACCTCTCGGTCTGCTGTCCACCCTCACATCGGCTCAGTGCGACTCATGGTTGCCTCGAGCGTCGTCGCGGTGCTCGATCCGCCTGGCGCTCGACACCGCCGGCTGCTGCCGACCGACCCATCGCCATCGGGGAGCAGCCATGGGCTCCTGTCCATCAACCCATCTCCACTGGGCGATGACAAGTGCCTCGACCCGCCGGCACCGGCCGCGAGCGAGCTCCGACACGAGTAGAGTCGCGGCACCGGTCGTGGCATCGATCGGGGTGCGCTGAACCCGGTCCCCGTTGAGCGTCTCGCCTTCGGACCAGGAGACGGTCGATGCACCCAAATCGCCTCACTGCGGAGCTCGCCACCGAGCTGGCCAGCCGAAAGCACCTCACCTCGGCCTCTTTCGCCGAGCGAGCCCCCCGTGCGTGCCCTGCCTGGGTCGGGGTCAGGACCAGGTGCATGTGAGCAGCCACCGGCTGCTGCGGATCCTGGCCATGGTGTCGGCGAACGGCGGTGAACCGGTACCCGCCCGGCTGTGCCAGGTGGCCGCCGAAGTGACTGCCGCCACCTGCGGCGGGATCATGCTCGTCGACGGCGCCCTGCCACGCGCCTCGCTGTGCAGCACCGATCCTCTGGCCGCGTACATCGAAGGGCTCCAGCACACCCTCGGGGAAGGACCCGGCATCGACGCTCACGCTCTCGGCGGGCCGGTCGCCGAGCCTGACCTGGCCGAGCCGGCAGTGGCTCGCTGGCCAGCCTTCGCTGCGCCGGCAGTGGCCGCTGGCGTGCGGGCAGTGTTCGGGTTCCCGGTTCGCATCGGCGCAGTCCGCCTCGGTGCCCTCGACCTGTACCGGGACCGACCCGGGCCTCTCACCGCCGACCAACACGCCGACGCCTTGGTCCTGGCCGATGTCGCCGCTCGCGCCGTGCTCTCGCTCCAAGTCGACGTCGCGCCAGGAACCCTGGCCCCCGAGCTCGACGTCGGCGCCGACTGGCAGCTCGTCGTCCACCAAGCCGCCGGGATGGTCTCTGTCCAGCTCGCCGTCACAGTCGCCGAAGCCCTCGTGCGGCTCCGGGCACAGGCCTTTGCCCGCAACCGGCTCGTCGCCGAGGTCGCCCAGGACGTCGTGGATCGTCGACTTCGCTTCGACCAAGCAGACGGCCCGGACGACCCGTAGCACCGGGCGTGCCCACCGGTGTGCTCAACTACGGGTGCACACTTTTTCCCAACGGCACCCTACCGGTCTCCTGCTGCACCCCAACCTACGGCCCACCCCGTCTCCGATCCGCCGGCCACCTCCAGGTGTCTTGTCTCCGATCTCCAGCCACCCCAGACGTGCACCCCTACAGGCTCCCAACCAGATCCGATGGTGTCTCGATGACCAAAGAAACGCTCCTCATGCGCACGCTCGTCCAGCTCGCCGACAACCTCGTCGCCGACTTCGACGTGGTCGATCTGCTCACCTTGCTCTCCGACCGCTGCGTCCAAGCCCTCGACGTCGTCGCTGCCGGAGTCATGATCGCCACACCAGGTGGCTCCCTCCAAGTCGTCGCGTCGTCCAGTGAGGCCATGCGCACCTTGGAACTGTTCCAGCTGCAAGCCGACGAAGGTCCGTGCGTCGACGCCTACCGCAGCGGCACACCGGTTGTCAACCAGGACCTGCAATCAGCTACCGGGCTGTGGTCCCGCTTCGCTCCCCTGGCCATCGCCGCCGGGTTCCGCTCTACTCACTCGCTGCCCATGCGTTTGCGCGGACAGACCATCGGAGCGATCAACCTGTTTCGAGCCGACGACGGCACCCTCAGCGCCGACGACGTCGCCGCCGCCCAAGCCCTCGCCGACGTCGCCACCATCGCCATCATCCAGCACCGAGGGGCCGTCGACTCTCGAGCCCTGAACGACCAGCTCAATTACGCTCTCAACAGCCGGATCGTGATCGAGCAAGCCAAGGGCAAGCTCAGCGAGGCCGCCCATCTCGACATGGACCAAGCGTTCCGACGCCTGCGGCGTCACGCCCGCAACCACAACCTCCGGCTCACCGACCTGGCCAACGACGTCGCCACAGGCACCATCGACCCGAGATCGCTCGACCCACTCACCTGAGAGCACCCGGTCGGCCGCCGATGGCGCCTGTCACCATCTGGTGAGAAGTGGCGATCCGAGGTCGCGAACGACCTGTCCGGGTGACGTGTCGGCTGGCACGAGCGGCACCCACGAAAGGCAACTACGGCGTCTGTTGCTCGGGTTCCACCAGCCGCCGTTCGACGCGGTCACGGACTGTGCCGGCGCGACGCACATCTCCCGCCGGTGTCGCCGCGCAGGCATCACTCCTCTCGGAGTGGTCGGCTGCATGATCGCTGCTGTCGCACTGCGCAACGGAGC
>JAKAQW010000054.1 GCA_021819525.1 Actinomycetes bacterium | reverse complement strand
CACGCGGCGTTGCTGCGTCAGGCTTTCGCCCATTGCGCAAGATTCCCCACTGCTGCCTCCCGTAGGAGTCTGGGCCGTGTCTCAGTCCCAGTGTGGCTGATCGTCCTCTCAGACCAGCTACCCGTCGACGCCATGGTAGGCCGTTACCCCACCATCTAGCTGATAGGCCGCGAGCCCCTCCCGAAGCAGAAGTCCTTTTCCTCACCCGGCCATGCGACCCGGTGGGGGTATCCGGTATTAGCACCGGTTTCCCGGTGTTATCCCAGTCTTCGGGACAGGTTGCTCACGTGTTACTCACCCGTTCGCCACTCGGTCTTCTCTGGTGTTGCCACCAGATGAACCTCGTTCGACTTGCATGTGTTAGGCACGCCGCCAGCGTTCGTCCTGAGCCAGGATCAAACTCTCCATCGAGACCTTCACCACTTCTCGGAGCACGCTCCTCGTTGTGGCTACGATCTGGAGAGCCGGTTCCGGGGACACTGATCCCCTCGACCGACTGGCACAGCACGGAATGTTGTCCGTGTCAGTGCTTGAATTACTTGGTTCGGTCGCCTCGGGCACCGAAGCACCCGGCGCGGCCGCCCGCACTGGCTTTTGGCATTCACTGTTCCGTTTTCAAGGAGCGACAAGGCACGTACCTCGAAGAGGTGGCGGTGCCGGCCCGGGAGCTCGTGTCCGGGCCGAGGCCCGAACCCGGTGGCTTCCGGGACTGCCCATTGTACCTGCTGTTCCGGCGTTGTCAAGCCGCTTCTGGCCCACCGCGGGCTGGCCTGGCCCGGGACACGGCCGGGTCGCCAGGCACCCACCAGCGCCACAGGTGCCGTCGGCCGTGACGGACCCCGACCCGCTCGGAGCGTCCTGGCGACACAGGCGGTGGTGTGCCATCGTCGACCAGGAGGACCGGCGAGCGGGCTGCGAGCAGGTCGATACCGTCGTGACCAGTGTCGATGCCGAGCGCCTGGCACAGCCGACCTGGTCCGTTGGCCAGATCCGCCGCACGCCGTGCGGCCGGTCGGCGTGCCGCCATGGCCTCCCGACCCGCCAGTGGGGCCAGCGCCCGTACCAGCACTGCCCCGGCGGCGCCCTCAGGTCCGCACACCACGTTGGCGCAGCAGTGCATCCCGTAGATCCGGTACACGTAGAGGTGCCCGGGGGGACCGAACATGCTGGCGCAGCGCTGCGTCCATCCCCGACGGGCGTGTGAGGCGGGGTCCGATTCACCGCGGTAGGCCTCGACCTCCACGATCCGGCCCGCCCGCAGGGGCTCTCCGGCTTCCCGGCATCGCACCATGACCTTGTTCAGGAGCCACGGGGCCACCTCGACGCTGTCGCCGGCCAGACGACCGCGCTCGAGCGGCGCCCCGAGGCCCCCGGCCTCGTCAGCGGTTCCGGCTGGCACTGGCCAGGCGCTCACCGTCCACCGCCAAACGGTGAGCGAACCGTTCCATCTGGATCCGCACCGGCTCGGGACCAGCACCACCGGGCGTGGTCCGGCGGGTGACCGCCACCCCAGGCTCGAGGAGCTCTACAGCCTCTGCGCCGAGGGCGGGGTGTGCCTGCACCAGCTCCACCAGCGGGACCTTGCGCTCCAGGGAGTCGCGCACCAGCCCACCGACCACCCCGTGGGCCTGACGGAAGGGCATGCCGTGCTGGACCAGCCATTCGGCAAGGTCCACAGCTGCCGACGTCGGGCCGTCGGCGGCGTGCTGCATGCGCTGCACGTCGAAGGCGGCGCTGCGCATCATCCCTGCCACGGCACGCAGCCCGGCCACCGTCTGGTCCACCGCGTCGAACAGCGGCTCCTTGTCCTCTTGGAGATCGCGGTTGTAGGACAGCGGCAGGCCTTTCAAGGTGGTCAGCACACCCACGAGGTGTCCCACCATCCGGCCCGACTTCCCCCGTGCCAGCTCCGCGACGTCCGGGTTCTTCTTCTGTGGCAGCATGGAGCTCCCCGTGGCATAGGCGTCGTCCAGGACGACGAAGCCGAACTCCTCGGAGGACCACAGGGCGATCTCCTCACCCAGCCTGGACAGGTGGATGCCCAGCAGCGCCAGGTCGAACAGTGCCTCGGCCACGAAGTCTCGGTCGGACACGGCATCCAAGGAGTTCTCGAACCGGCTGGCGAAGCCCAGCTCGTCGGCGACCCCATCGGGATCGAGCGGCAGTGACGACCCGGCGAGGGCGCCCGCACCCAGCGGCGAGACGTCGAGCCGGTCCACGGTGTGCACCAGCCGGTCGAAGTCCCGGGCCAGCGCCCATCCGTGAGCCAGCAGGTGATGGGCGAGGAGGACCGGCTGGGCTCGCTGCAGGTGCGTGTATCCCGGCAGGTAGGCGTCGCCGGCGTCCGTAGCCCGCTTCGCCAAGGTCTCCTGCAGGGCGAGGACCTCCCCGGCCACTTGGCGCAGGGCCCGCCGGGTGAAGAGCCGGAGGTCGGTGGCAACCTGGTCGTTACGGCTTCGCCCGGTGTGCAGCTTGGCTCCGACGTCCCCCGCGATCTCGGTCACCCGCCGTTCGACGGCGGTGTGGATGTCCTCGTCGGACTCGGTGAAGGCGAAGCGACCGTCTTCGATCTCCTCTGCCACCGTGTCGAGGGCTAGAAGCAGCTCCGCCGCCTCTCGGTCAGCCAAGACGCCCCCTCGCGCGAGACCCCGGACGTGCGCACGCGAGCCCGCCAGGTCGTCGACCGCCAGCCGTCGATCGAACCGCAGACTGGCGGTGTAGGTCATGACCTCGTCGGCCGTGGAGCGACCCAGGCGACTTTCCCAGAGCGTCACCGCGCCGCTCCACGCACCGTGCTGCGAGGCATCTGGTCGCCTGGTGCCAGGTGGCCGGTCGCCTGCGCGCTCGCCCCCTCGTCGGCTGGTAGGTCCCCGTCTTCTTCCTGGTCGACGGCTCCGTGCTCGCCGGCCGGGGCCGCCTCGGACGGCATCTCGAGCCCGGCCAGAGCCCGTACCACCTCGGCGAGAGCTGCGCCTCCTGTGGACTCCTCTGCTACCACCAGCACCGTGTCGTCACCAGCCACGGTGCCCAGCATTCCACCCAGGCCGCTGCGGTCCAAAGCCGAGCCGACCACGTGCGCCGATCCCGGCGGCGTGCGGACCACCACCAGCGGCCCCGACGACCCGACCTCGACCGCCCACTCGCCGAGCACCCGGCGCAAGTGCTCCTCGGGAGCAACCTGCTGGTGGGGCAGCTCGGGAAGGGCGTAGGCGGTGTCCCCGCCGGTCACCCGGATCTTGACGGCGCCGAGATCCTCGAGGTCGCGCGACACGGTCGCCTGGGTGGCCACCACCCCGTGATCGGCCAGCAACGACACCAGCTGTGACTGGCTGGTGACCCTGGTGTGCTCGAGCAACTGGGCCACGAGGTGCTGGCGCTGCGCCTTGGAGAGGTTCACGTGGCTACACCCGCACCGTGCAACCAGGCCAGCAAGCCCCGCAGGGCGTGCTGGCGGTTCGCGGCCTGGCGCCACACCACGCTCCGGGGTCCGTCGACCACCTCTGCGGTGATCTCGTCGCCACGGTGGGCGGGCAAGCAGTGCATGACAACTGCCTCGGGCGCTGCGGTCAGCAGCTCCGCGTCGACGGTGAACCCGGAGAACGCCCGGCGCCGCTGGTCGGCTTCGGCTTCCTGGCCCATCGAGACCCACACATCGGTATAGACAGCGTCGGCCCCTGCCACCGCCTCGAGCGGATCGCCGGTGACCTCCACGTCGCCGCCGGCCCGAGCCACCCGCTCGACGTCGTCTGGGTCGGGCCGGTAGCCATCGGGGGCTGCAGTGCGAAGCCGCACGCCTGCCATGGCACAGGCAAGTGCCAGCGAACGCCACACGTTGTTGGCGTCACCGACGTAGGCGACGGTACGACCGGCGGGGTCCCCGAAGCACTGGCGCAGCGTCAGCAGGTCGGCCAGAGCCTGGCTCGGATGAGCTCGGTCCGACAGGAGGTTCACGACCGGCACGCTGACGCCGGCAGCATCCAGCGCGCCCGCCATGCGCACGAGGACCTCGTGGTCAGCCACCCGGGCACAGATGGTGCCGTGGTAGCAGGCCAGGGTGCGGGCCACGTCCTCGGCGGTCTCGCGCTGGTCGATCCCCACCTCGGCCGCAGCGATGGACACCGGATGCCCGCCGAGCCCGACCACGGCCATCTCCGCCGCGTTACGGGTCCGGGCTGAAGGTCGTTCGAAGACGAGCGCGACCCCGCTCCCGCCGAGGACCGGCGAGAGCGAACCTGGTGGCTTCTCGGCAAGGTCGAGCACCGACGCCAGCTCGCCGCATGACAGGTCGTCGACGTCGAGCACGTGATGGGGGGCGATCCAGGCGCTGCTCACAGCGCCCCTCTCCCCGCCTGGCGCGTCTCGCGTTCAAGGCCGTCGGGTCGAGGCGAAGGCGCCGGGCCCGAGCCTGGCACGGCGCCACTGTCGAGCACGCTGGCCAGCGCGCCGGCCAAGATGACCGCCGCTTCGTCGATCTCCGCTTCGCTCACCAGCAGCGACGGTGCCAGCCGGATGGTGTCGGGCCTCGGGGCGTTCACCACCAACCCACCGGCGAGGGCGGCCGCGGTCGCTGCCGGCGCTACCGGGACGGCCAGCTCGGCACCGAGCAGCAGGCCGCTGCCGCGGACCCTTGCGACGCCCGGTGTGCGTGCCAGCGCCCTCTCGAGCCTCGCTCCGCGCCGGCGCGCCAGATCCGGGGCGTCGACCTCCTCCATCACCTGCAAGGTGGCCCGGGCAGCCGCGGCTGCCAGCGGCTGCCCCCCGAACGTCGAGCCGTGGTCACCCGGTCCGAAGGCGGACGCGACAGCGGACCGGGCCCAGCAGGCCCCGATGGGGACACCGTTGCCCAATGCCTTCGCCATGGTCACCACGTCGGGGCGAACAGCTCCGTGCTGGAAGGCGAACCAGCGTCCGGTACGCGCCAGCCCGGTCTGCACCTCGTCGACCATCAGCAAGGCGTGATGCTCCCGGCAGACCCGCGCCACCTCGGGCAGGAATTCAGGCGACGGCACCATGACGCCAGCCTCGCCTTGGATCGCTTCGATCAAGACCGCTGCTGCCTGGTGCTCCACCACCGCTGATTCCAGCGCGTCCACGTCGTCGTAGGGCACCTGAACGAAACCAGCCGGCAGCGGGCGGAACGGCTCCTGCTTGGCGGGCTGCCCGGTCGCCGTCAACGTGGCCAAGGTCCGACCGTGGAACCCGTCCCAGGCGCTGACCACCGTCGTACGTCCCGGGCCCGCCCACCGCCTGGCCAGCTTGATGGCGCACTCGTTTGCCTCGGCGCCGGAGTTGGCGAAGAACACCTGACCTCCCGCCGGCACCCCGTCGCCGACAAGGCGGTCCAAGGTAGCGGCCACCTCGGGCCCCACCACCGTGCCGAAGAGGTTCGACACGTGGAGCAGCGTCGTCGCCTGCTCGCAGATGGCTTCGGCGACCTTCGGGTGCGCGTGGCCGAGCGAGGTCACCGCGAGGCCGCCGAGGAAGTCGAGATAACGCCGGCCGTCGAGATCCCACAGCTCGGAGCCTCGCCCGCGCACGAACGTCACCGGCGGATCGGCGTAGGTGCCCATCAGGCGGCTGCGATCGGCGGTACTGGTCACGGGCGGCTTCCCTTCGTCGCGGCCTGCTGGTCTTCGGAGACGATCATGGTGCCCACCCCGGCATCGCTGAACAGCTCCAGCAGCAGCGCGTGGGGCACCCGGCCGTCGAGGATGTGGGCGCGGCTCACGCCATGGCGAACGGCGTGCGCGCATGCCTGGATCTTCGGGACCATACCGCCGCGAGCCGCTCCGGTGGCGACCATGGCGTCGAGCCCTTCGGCGTCGGTCACCGGCACCAGGCTCGTCGGGTCCTCGGGGTCCGATCGCAGCCCGGTCACGTCGGTCAGATAGATCAGCTTGGTCGCGCCGAGCGCTTCTGCGACCGCCCCGGCCACCGTGTCGGCGTTGATGTTGTAGGACTGCCCAGCCATGTCGGCACCGATGGTCGCCACCACCGGGATGAGGCCTTGGGCCAGGAGCCGGGTCAGGATCTCCGGATCCACGACGTCCACGTCCCCGACGAACCCGAGCGCCTCGTCGCGTGCCGAGGCTCGAATGAGGTTCGCGTCCTCACCCGACAGTCCCACCGCCAGCGCCCCGTGGATGTTGATGGCCGAGACGATGTCACGGTTCACCTTGCCCACCAGCACCATGCGGGCGATGTCGAGCGTGTCGGCGTCGGTGACCCGCAGCCCGTCACGGAACACCGGCTCCTTGCCGAGACGGGCCATGAGCGCCCCGATCTGGGGCCCGCCGCCGTGGACCACGACCGGCAGCATGCCCACCGATCGCATGAGCACCACATCCTCCGCGAACGAGGCGAGCGCAGTGGCCTCGGAGGTCCACGGAGCACGAGGAGGGGCGTGATCTGCGCCAGGCGGGCCGGGAGCTGGGCCAGGTCCGGGAGCTGAACCGGTCGGGCCGGGAGCTGAACCGGTCGGGCCGGGAGCTGAACCGGTCGGGCCGGGAGCTGCGCGAGGTCCGGACGCTGCGGCGGTGGCGCTCAGAGGCAGGCCGGACCCGTCGTCATCCAGGCGCACCGTGCCGGCCAGCGCGTTCCCGCCGTACTTGACCACCACCACTGCCTGCCAGAAGCGGCGGATATAGGGCAGGGCCTCCACCAGCACCGATGCTCGGGCGCCGGGCTCCAACCCGTGCCGGAGCCCGGCCCCGGATCCAGGATCGATCTGGGTCGTCGACCCCGCGGCGTGCTCCATGGCACCCTGGGCGGGATCGACCTGGGTCGTCGACCCCGCGGCGTGCTCCATGGCACCCTGGGCGGGATCGACCTGGGTCGTCGACCCCGCGGCGTGCTCCATGGCCTCCGCGCTCAAGAGGTCGTCCGGTTCTCGTCGATGTAGCCGTAGCCGAGATCGGTGGTGAGCACAGCTGCCTCTCCTGTCCCGAGACCGAGGTCGCAGGTGATCTCCACGGTGCGCCCGGCCATGTGGGCAGCCAATGCCACGTCGTCGTGGTCGATGCCTTGCCCAGCCCGGCACACGGTGACGCCCCCGTACTCGATCGACACCCGGTCCAGGTCGAAGGTGGCACCGGCGGCTCCCAGCTCGCTCACCACCCGCCCCCAGTAGGGATCGGCGCCGTTGAGCGAGCACTGGACCAGCTGCGACTCCGCAACCTGCCGGGCAGCGCGATGAGCTTCTTCGTCGGAGACGGCTCGAAGTACCCGGACCACCGCCACCTTGGTCGCGCCCTCGGCGTCCTCAGCCATCATCCGTGCCAGCTGGCCACAGACCTGCCCGAGGACATCGGCGAGCTCGGCGGCAGCCGGGGTGCTGCCCGAGGCACCGCTGGCCAAGATGGCCACCGTGTCGTTGGTCGACATGGAGCCGTCCACCGAGAGGCGGTTGAAGGTGCCGCTCACTGCCCGGCTCAGCGCCGCCGAGAGATCGTGGGGGTCGACGACGGCGTCTGTGGTGAGGATGGCCAGCATGGTGGCCATGTTCGGCGCCAGCATGGCGGCTCCCTTCGCCATGGCGCCGACCCGGAAGCCGCTGCCGTGCACCACGATCTCCTTCTGCACGGTGTCGGTGGTCATGATTGCCCGGGCTGCGCGCGCCGATGCCTCCCGATCACCGGACCGATCGGCCAGCACGGCCGGCAGGCCGCGGCGGACCGGCCCCATCGGCAGTGGGATGCCGATGAGCCCGGTCTGGGCCACCAGCACGTGGTGCGCGTCCAGCCCGGCACCGAGACCCACGGCCACCGCGGCCGCCATCTCCTCGACGTCGGCAACCCCGCGTGCGCCTGTCGCAGCATTGGCATTCCCACTGGAGAGCACCATCCCGGCTGCCCGGCCCCCACTTGTCGTGAGATGCCGCCGGCTCACCTGCACCGAGGCAGCGGCAGCCCGGTTGGTGGTGAACACGGCTGCCGCCGGTACTGCAAGCCCGTCCGCAGTGGCCACCAAGGCCAGATCCAGCCCACCGCCGGGCTTGATACCGCAGGCCACCCCGCCGGCCACGAAGCCGGCCGGTGCGGTGACGCTCATGGATGCTCCTCGTCTTCGACAGGCGGCTGCACCGTGCTACAGCTACAAGCGCGCCGTGCCGTGCCAGGAGCGCCTTGAACCTTGCCGATGGGCGGCTGGACCTTGCCAGGAGCCCCCCGGACCGTGCCGATGGGCGGCTGGACCTTGCCAGGAGCCCCCCGGACCGTGCCGATGGGCGGCTGGACCTTGCCAGGAGCCCCCGGAACCGTGCCGATGGGCGGCTTCTCGGTAGGGACGATCTCGAGCACCACGTTCACGGATAGACCCCCATGGCGCTGAGGCCGGTCGCCTCGGGTAGGCCCACCGCGGCGTTCGCTGCCTGGACCGCCTGGCCCGAAGCCCCTTTGACCAGGTTGTCGATAGCGCACAGCACGAGGAGCCATCCCGTTCGATCGTCGACCCGGGCAGTCAGGTGGGCGGCATTGGAACCGGTGGTGGCCTTGGTGGACGGGATCGACTCCCCTACGACCACGAAAGGTTCGTCACGATAGGCGCCAGCCAGCAACTCGAGCGCCGACGTGGTGGTCATCGTCTGGCCGTCGGCGACTGGTCGGGCATAGCACGTGGCCAGGATGCCTCGGCTCATAGGGGCCAGGTGCGGGGTGAACAGGATCTCCGCGCCGATGGTCTGCTCGATCTCCGGTGTGTGACGGTGAGCCAGTAGGCCATAGGCGGTGAAATCAGCGTCGGCCGTGGTGAACTGGGTACGCTCGTCGAGGCCTCGGCCTGCCCCTGACACCCCACTGGCCGCGTCGACCACGATCCCGCTGCGCTGCACCAACCCGCTTCGCACGAACGGAGCCAAAGCCAGCGACGCCGCCGTCGGGTAGCAGCCCGGAGCCGCGATCCGGGTAGCCCCTTCCAGCTTCGCCCGGTTCAGCTCCGGGAGGCCGTAGACGAAGCTCTCCAACAGCTCGGGGCAGCTGTGCGGCTTCCCGTACCACCGGCGGTACTGCTCGGGGTCCACCAGACGGAAGTCAGCGGCGAGATCCACCACCAGCCCGACCCGATCGACGAGATCGGGCAGCATCTGCTGGGACTGGCCATGGGGAAGGCAGAGGAACACGAGATCGAGGCCGTCGAGGACGTCGACAGTGTGCTCGACCAAGGTGGTACCGCCGTAGACGGCTGCCAACGACGGGTACAAAGCGGCGACCTCCCGTCCCGCCTGTGATCGAGCTGTCGCCACGTGCACGTCGAATGAAGGGTGTCCAGCGCACAGCCGCAGCAGCTCAGCACCGGTGAAGCCCGATGCCCCGACGATCCCGACCTTCATGGTGAGTAACTATGCCACCTCGCGTATAGATTTGCAAACAGAGTGTCGTGCCATGCGGTTCGAGCGGGTGAGGACCTGGTCTCTTGTCTGCGAGTTGTCGTGCTCGGCGCCAATGCGCGACAGCCTGCACGGAGGAGCACGCGCAGCACCGGGGCGGTGCTCGCCGACGGTCCGCTCTCTCGACGCGCTGGCGAGCTGCTTGCCGCGCCCGGTGAGGCCGATCTCCTCGGTGTCCTGGCAGCCGTGGCGCTGATCATCCGCAGACCTCCGTCGTCGGGGTGAGCCTGCCGATTGACTGCTGTAGTGATCTTTCGTAGTATTTCGCTATGTTCCGTTCCAAAGGCTCCTTCGGGTGGACCGGGCGTCGAAGCTCCTCGGGCCCCGAGGTGGCCAGATCCCGTACCAGACCACTGCCCGACCCGGACGCCGTCGAGCCCGAGGTGGCCAGATCCAGCACGCCGGCACTGCCCGACCCGGAGGCAGTCGAGCCCGAGGTGGCCAGATCCCGTACCAGACCACTGCCCGACCCGGAGGCAGTCGAGCCCGAGGTGGCCGCGCTCCTCCTGCGCGTACCGGAGCTGGTCCCGCGGTACCTGACCCTGGCCGAGGCCGCCGACGGCGACCCAGGCGCGCCGGCTGTGTTCGAGGCGCTCGCTGATCTCGTCACCGACCTCGTGAAGCCCACGGACGAGCAGGCGCCGGTGCTCGGTCGCTACCTCGACGCGCTCGAGCTGGTCGCCAGCTCTTCTCCCGAGGCCGAGGAGCTGGTCGGATGGGCGTTCCTCGACGCGTTGGACCCGTCGGCTCGACGCCAGATCGCACCGTGGCTCGGAGCACACACCGCCGCCATAGCCGAGCACGTCGACGAAGGTGGGCTCGGGGGCCACTGGCAGCTCGATGGCTTCTCTTGACCGCAAGACCTCTCCCGGCGACCCAGAAGGTCGGGGGCCACTGGCAGCTCGGAGGCCCCCAGCGACCCAGCAGCTCGGAGGCCCCACCGCCCCACCGGCCTAACGGCCCAGCAGCTCGGAGGCCCCTAACGGCCCAGCAGCTCTCGGGCAATGTGCGTGACCTGGATCTCGTCGGTGCCGGCGTAGATCTGGAAGACCTTGGCGTCGCGAGCCAGCTGCTCCACCCGGTACTCGGCCATGTACCCGTTGCCACCCATCAGCTGGACCGCCTCCATGGCCACCTCCGATGCGGCCTGCGCCGAGTAGAGCTTGAGCGCGGACGCTTCGGCGAGCGACATCGGCCGGCCGGCCGCTTCCATCTCCAGATGCCGGAAGACCAGGTTCTCCACGTTCAGGCGGGCCACCTCCATCTTGGCCAGCTTCAGCTGCACCAACTGGAAATCTGCGATGGGCTTCCCCCACAGCATCCGGTTCTTCGCGTAGTCGATCGACAGCGCCAGGCACTGCTCGATCACCCCGAGCGACATTGCGGCCAACCCGGCCCGCTCGGCGACGAAGTTCTCCTTGGCGCTCTGGCGCCCATCGGATCCCGACGCCTCGTGCTCTGCACCGAGCAGCCGGTCAGGACCCACATGGACGTCGCTCAGGAACAGCTCACCGGTCGGCGAAGAGTGCAGGCCCATCTTCCGCATGGGAGCCGACTGCTCGAACCCGGTCATTCCCCGATCGAGCACGAAGCTCAGCACGGGCCGCGACCGCCGCGGGGTCCCCGTGCCGTCGTCGAGCTTGGCGTAGAACACCACCGTGTCGGCATAAGGGCCGTTGGTGATAAAGGTCTTGCTGCCGTTCAAGACGTACCCACCGTCCACCGGCCGGGCCGATGCCTGCATGCCGCCGAGCGCGTCGGAGCCGGAACCGGGCTCGGTGATGGCCCATGCCCCGATCTTCTCGAACGTGACGAGGTCACGGCCCCACCTCTCCATCTGGTCGGCCGTGCCGCGACGCATGATGGTGCGAGCAGCCAACCCGACGCTCACCCCCATGGCCGTGACGATCCCCGGACAGTGCCGGCACAGTTCGATGATCGGGATGAGCGTCATGGCCGCCGATCCCGCGTCGCCGCGACGGGCCGAACGGTCCGCCCCCGCAACCGCGGGAGCGCCGGGTTCTCCAAGCTCCGGCTCCTCGGCTCGAGCGCTCCCGCTTCTCACAGCGCTCGGCGCCGCTCCCGCAGTAGCGGCCCCGAGCGGCGCACCCGCTGGGGCGCCGGCCTTCCTCGCCTCCGAGGCCCGGCGCTCGGCCAGGGTGCGCTCGAAGCGCTCACGGGCCAGCTGGTCCATCCCGAAGCTCGAGTACATAGCCCGGATCACGTCGTACGGTGGCAGGTCGCCGTGCTCGAGATCGTCGACCCGCGGCACCACTTCGGCCTCCACGAAGCGCCGGACTGCCGCCCGGACGGCCACCTGCTCCTCGGTCCATTCGAACACCGCACACCTCCTTGACCGATTGGTCAAGACGGCATGATAGCCGGCTGACCGTCGCCGGGTGGATCCCACTGCACGCTCCAGGGCACGGGACCCACAGCCAGGCGCCGGCGCGGTCCGGGAGCGTCGAGATCCCCGCCCGCATAGGCGGCGTCACCTTCCCACACCGCATGCAACCGCGCACCGTGAGCCACCATCCGGGTCTCGAACCGGTCCGGCACCCGAGCCTCCAGGCGTCTGAGCACCTCGTGCACCGTGGTCCCCCACTCCCGCCCCACACGCCACAACGTCATCCAGGTCGGCGGCGCCAGCTCCACGGTGCCCGCTTCGTGGCGGGCAAGTGCCTCGCTCGGCGTCATCCAGGCGTGATCGACGATCTCTGCTCCGTCTACCGCCACCGTCGCCCTCGGAGCGGCGACCGCGAAGTACCAGGTTCGATAGCGTCGCGGCGCCTCGGCCGGCGGCACCCACAGCGACACGGGCACCAGGTCGTCAGGGACCACCACCAGCGAGGACTCCTCGCGCATCTCTCGGGCCGCCGCCCGGCGGGCGATCGCCAGCTCCTCCAGCCGCGCGGCGGGCTCGGCCCGCTGCGCGGACCTGCTGCCATCTACGCCGGCGGGCTCGGCGTCGCCCGGATCGGCGCGCCCTCCGGGGAAGACCCAGTTGCCGCCGAAGGCAACCGCCGAGGTTCGGCGCACCAGCAGCACCTCCAACGGCCCGCTTCCGGTCTCACCGTCGCGCAGTGCCACGACGGTAGCCGCCAACGTCGCGCTCACCGCTCGGGGAGCACCGGATGCCGGTCGCACCACGGCGCAGCACGCTCCAGCTGGCCGGCCACCTGCAAGAGCTGCGCCTCTCCCCATGGTCCGCCGACCAGCTGCACCCCTACCGGCAGCCCGCCCGGGCTCATGTGCAGCGGCAAGCTCACCGCGGGCTGGCCGGTCAGGTTGTAGGGGACGGTGAAGGCCACCATGGCCAGCACCGTGCTCGGGGGGACCTCTGGTGAGCTGTGGGCGGCCGCCAGCACCTCGCCGGCCACCGGGGGCTCGATGGTCATGGTCGGGGTGACCAGCAGGTCGAAGTCCCGGCCCCAGCGCGAGACCACGGGCACCGTGGCCCGGCGCAGCTCGTTCAGCGACGCCACCAGGCTGCAGCTGTCCACAGACTGCCCGGCGCGGTGCCCGACCATGTTGTGTGGCTCCACGGCGCTCCAGTCGACGTCCTCGTACGCACCGTACGAGGCGTTCACCACGTTCAGGAACGGTCCGAACCACGCCGGATCCAAGACGTCCTCCTCCAGCTGTGACACCTGGTGCCCCAACGCCTCGAGCAACCTTCCGGCCTCCTCGGCCGCCTCGCGGGGCGCGTCGGCGACGGGCAGACCCAAGGCACTGGTGGTGAGCACGGCCACACGAAGTGGCACCGGCTCGACGCTCACCTCGTCTGCGAAGCGGCGAGCGGGGAGCGGGGCCTGCTCCCACGCCGTCGGATCGCTGGCGCTCAGGCAGTCGAGCACGGCTGCTGCATCGGCCACGCTGTGGGTGAGCACGCCTTCCACCGACATGCCGAACCATCCCGGGGTCACGCTCGGGACCCGCCATCGGCTCGGCTTGAGCCCCACCAGCCCGCAGCACGACGCCGGGATCCGCAACGATCCACCGCCGTCGTTGCCGTGCCCGATCGGGACCATGCCGGCTGCCACCGCGGCCGCCGAGCCGCCGCTCGACCCTCCGGGGCTGTAGCGGGTGTCCCACGGATTTCGGGTCACGCCGTAGCGGGTGTTCTCGGTCACCGGCAGGGGACCGAGCTCGGGGGTGTTGGTCCGCCCGCACAGCACGAACCCAGCCCGGCGCAGCGCGGCCACCACCAGCTCGTCATCGCCAGCAGGCGTGCCAGGCACCGCTGCGGAACCGTAGGTCGCCGGTTGGCCGGCTGCCCGAGTGAGATCTTTCACGGTGACAGGTACGCCGGCGAAGGGCCCCGGGTCCTCGCCAGCCGCAAGCAGCTGCGCGATCCGCCGTGCATCCGCGCGGGCAGTGTCGTCGTCACGCCATACCACCGCGCCCAGCGACGGGTCGATCCGGTCGATGCGCTCGATGCAGGTCTCGACGGCGTCTACGGGGTCGAGCGCCCCGGAGCGGATGGCCGCGGCCATCTCCAGGGCAGTAGGGAAGCTGTCCATCGCCAATGCCTATCGCATCCGAGCCGTCCGCGCGGCCGGCGTGGCTCGAGCACCGAGAGCCGGCGCTGCTCAGGTACGCGAAGAGACCCTGAGCCAGGCGCCCGGGGACAGGCCGAACCGTGCCTGGGGGGACACGCCCGTCTCGGCGCGGGCGGACCGCTGCTCAGGTACGTGCCGATGCCCCGAGGCGTCGCTCGGCGGCGGCCAGGCAGGCTGCACGCAGCCCTGCCACCTCGTCGTCGGTGAGCGTATGGTCCGGCGCCCCGAAACGCAGCCGGAAGGTAAGGCTGCGCTCTTCGGGGCCGATGCCGGCGCCGCGGTAGGTGTCGAAGAGCCACACGGCATCGGTCCACTCCCCCCCGGCATCGCGCAGCACCCGGTGGACCGCCCCTGCCGGCACCGTGTCGGCCACCACCAGTGAGAGGTCCACGTCAGAGGTGGGATAGCGGCTGACCGGTGCCACCAGGGGGGAGCGGCGGTCCGCTGCGTCCAGCAGGAGCCCGAGGTCGAGCTGGAGCCACCCGACGCGGCGCTCCTCGGAGCCCGCCGCGACGGCGGAGACCGCAAAGCCCTCCGCGACGTCGGGGTCCACCTCGCCGGCCTCACCGACGACGGCCCACTCACCCCGGCACCTCGCCAGCAGCGCGCCGCGGCGGGTCGGATGGAGCCCGCCCACGATCGCCTGCTGGTCGATGTCCACATCGTCGAGGCCGAGCGCGTCGGCGAGCGTCGCCCAGGCCGACACGGCGCTCGCGCCGTCGTCACCCTCGCCGGCGAACACCGCTCCGAGCAGCTCGCGCTCGTCCACCACGCTCACGTCGGGGTCCTCGTGGGTCAAAGCCACCCTCACGCGATCCGGCGGTGGCGGCGGGAACACGTGACCGATCTCGAAGAGCCGGAGCCGCCCCGACCGGCGTGCCGCGTTGAAGGCGAGCGCGCCGAGGAGGCCCGGGAGGAGCGTCCGGCGTAGGACCGCCTCGTCGGCGGCCATGGGGTTCGCGACGGTCAGCTCGGCCCCGGCGAGCCCCACCCGCTCGTGGGTGCCCGGGGCCAGCAGCGACGCCGTCCACGCCTCGTCAGCCCCGAGGCCGACCAGGACCTCGCGCACGAGGCGCCGCTGCCGCTGGTGACGGTCGAGCGCGCCGACCTGGGGAGGCCGCAGCCGACGCCGCGGGATCCGGCGGTAGCCGTAGTGCCGAGCCACTTCCTCCACCACGTCGACCTCGCGGGTCGTGTCGGGACGGAAGCTCGGCACCTGCACGTGAAGGTCGCCGTCGACGGTGGTCTTGCAGCTGAAGCCGATCGGCTCCAGGTAGCCGGCGACCTGGGCGGCGTCCAGGTCGGTGCCGAGCACGGCGTTCACCCGGCCGACGCGAACTGCCACCACCGGTGCCGCGGGCACCGGGCCCCGCCGGTCGATGGGTGCCGGCGCCTGGCGAAGCCCGGGCACAGAGATGGCCAGGATCTCTACCAGGCGAGCCACTGCACGGTCGATGCCCTCGGGGTCGCATCCCCGCTCGAAGCGAGCTGACGCCTCGGTGCGCAGCGCGAGGCGAGCAGAGGTCCGAGCGATAGCCATCGGCTCGAAGTAGGCCGCCTCGAGCAGCACCCGGGTGGTGCCGGCAGTGATCTCCGAGCTGGCACCACCCATCACCCCAGCCACGCCGATGGCCGTGCCTGTGGCGTCACAGATCACGCAGTCGCGCCGGTCGTCGCCGGGTGCCACCGTGCGGGTGCCCAGCACGCGGGTGGATCCGTCGAGGGTGGTGAGCGTCTCGCCGGGGTGTGACGCCCGGATGCGCAACCCCGGCCCAGCCACCTGGTCGAGGTCGTAAGGGTGGGTGGGCTGGCCCAGCTCCAGCATCACGTAGTTCGAGGCGTCCACCACGTTGTTGATGGGTCGCATGCCGGCCAGGGTCAACCGACGTTGCACCCACGGCGGCGACGGCCCGACCGCCACCTCGCTCAGCACGTGGGCCGTGAAACGCGGGCACAGCTCCGGATCCTCGACCACGACCTCCACCAGCGCGCTGGTCGGTTCGGTCCCCGAGAGCACCGGCACCGGATCAGGCGACGTGAACGGCAGCCCGAGCCAGGCGGCGACGTCGCGGCTGACCCCGGCGATGCTGAAAGCATCGGGCCGGTTGGTCTCCGCCGCCACCTCGAACACGACGTCGGGCGCCACGCCGAGCGCGTCGAGGATCGGGGTGCCCGGCGCTCGAGGGGCCTCGAGGACCACGATCCCCTCGTGGTCCTCGCCGATCCCCATCTCCCGTGCCGAGCACAGCATGCCGTTCGACACCACGCCGCGGAGCTTGCGCCGCTCGATGCGCAAGCCCCCCGCCAGCACCGAGCCAACCGGGGCAAAAGCCACCAGGTCGCCAGCCGAGAAGTTCCATGCACCGCACACCACCTCGACGGGGCCTGCACCGGCGTCGACGACCACCCGGCGGATACGGTCAGCCCCGTCGATGGCCCCGATGCTCTCGACGCGAGCCACCACCACCGAGCTCAGCCCGCTACCGACGTGCTCGACCTGCTCGACCACGAGGCCCAGCTCGTCGAAGGCGGCCGCCACAGCCTGCCAGTCGTCCCCGAACGGCGCGAAGTCACGCATCCACGACAGCGGGACCCGCACGAAGGCTCCTCTCCTAACCCTGGCGCAAGATGCGCACGTCGTTGTCGAGCAGGACCCGCATGTCGGCAATGCCGTGGCGCATCTGGGTGCACCGGTCGATCCCGAAGCCGAACGCGAAGCCGCCGTAGCGTTCGGGGTCGATCCCCACTGCCACGAGCACCGCCGGATCCACCATCCCGCAGCCACCGAGCTCCACCCAGCCGGTGTGCGAGCAGGTCCGGCACCCGCTGCCCCGGCAGATGGTGCAGGTGACCTCGAACTCCGCAGACGGCTCGGTGAAGGGAAAGAACGCGGGGCGCAGCCGGGCGTCGATGTCGGCGCCGAAGTACGCGGCCGTGAAGGACTCGATGGTGCCGGCCAGGTCGCCGAAGGTGATCCCCTCGTCCACCACCAACCCTTCGACCTGGTGGAAGACCGGGAGATGGCGGGCGTCGGGCGTCTCGCGACGAAAGCAGCGGCCCGGCATCACCGCGTAGACCGGCGGCCTTCGTCGTTGGAGAACCCGGATCTGCACCGGCGAGGTGTGGGTCCGCAGCAAGACGCCGTCCGGGGGCTCGACGTCGAGGTAGAAGGTGTCGAACATGCCACGCGCCGGATGCGCCGGGGGCATGTTGAGCGCTTCGAAGTTGTACCAGTCGGTCTCCACTTCCGGGCCGTCGGCCACCGTGAAGCCCATCCCGACGAACACGTCCTCCAGCTCGTCGCGGGTGCGCTGCACCAGGTGCACCCGTCCGCGACCCCAGCGCCCGTCGCCGGGCACACACCGGTGCCCACCGGCGCCCCGCGGAGCTCGAGCCGCCAGCACCTCGCTCAGATCCAGGCGGTCTGCTGCGAGGCGCAGGCGACGCTGGGCAGCTTGGAGGACGGAGCGCCGCTCGGCCAGGGCCGCCTCCACCTGCGCTCGCAGGTCGTTCAGCTGCTGGCCGCGCACCCGGCGCTCGTCAGGGGGCAACGCCCCGAGCGCCTGGCGGGCCGCGCTCAGAGCCGAGCGCTTCCCGGTCAGCTCGACGGCCGCCTCGTGGAGGGCGTCGAGGGTGGAGGCGCCGGCCACCTGGGCCAAGACCTCGCCCAGCCACCCGTCGTCGAGCACGCTCACCACGGGCGCATCTCCCGCTCCGCTCCTGGGACGCCGTAGCCCTGCTGGCCGCCAGCCGCGCGCGTTCGGTCCATGGCCCGCAGGTTAGAGCGCTGGCGCGCCACCTCGAAGCACAGCACGGTCCCGGCCATCGAGACGTTCAGGGAGTCCACCTGTCGGGCCATGGGGATGGTGACCGTGTCGTCGAGGAGAGCGAGGATCCTGGGATCGAGGCCGGCTGCCTCGTTCCCGAGCACGACGGCGCACGGCGCGACCCAGTCCACCTCGCCGTAGCGATGGCCGCCTGCGGGGACTGCGCCCACCCGCCGCAGGCCTGCGGCACCGAGCATCTCGAGCGCGACGTCGGCCTCGAGATCCTGGAGGACAGGCAGGCGCAGCACGGCGCCGGCCGACGCCCGGACGGTCTTCGGGTTGAACGGATCGGCCGTGCCCGCGGCGCACACCACGGCGTCGGCGCCCGCCGCCGCGGCGCTTCGCACCAACGTCCCGGCGTTGCCGGGGTCGCGCACGTCCACGCACACCACCACGAAGCGCGCATGGTGAAGGACGTCGGTCGACGCCGCCGGCGTTCGCACCACGGCGAGCAGCGGCTGCGGGGACACCGTCCCCGCGACCCGTTCGAGCACACCGGGTCCGAGGTCGAACACACGAGCACCTTGCTGGTGGGCCGCCTCCGCGAGGGCGACGACGGCACCGGTGGCCTCGGGCGCGAGGTAGACCGACTCCACCTCGGCACCGAGCTCCAGAGCGACCTGGAGGACCTTCGCTCCTTCGGCGACGAACATGCCGTCGCTGCGCCGGACGCTGCGCCGGCTGAGCAGGCGCCGGACGCGCTGCACCCGCTGATGCCGGAGCCCAAGGCGCTGGGTCAGCCTGCCTCCCCGGTCACGGCGTCCACGCTGCCGACGCCACCCAAGCGCTCGGTGCCGGTCGCGACGGCAGACGGGGAAACGGTCGCCGTCGCGGCACCGGCCTCGGTGCTGTCGACATCGTCGGCCCGGTCCACGGCGCTCGGGACACCGATGTCGCTGTTGGTCTCCCGGGAGGTGCTGCTGGTCTCCCGGGAGGTGCTGCTGGTCTCCCGGGAGGTGCTGCTGGTCTCCCGGGAGGTGCTGCTGGTCTCCCGGGAGGTGCTGTCGACATCGTCGGCCCGGTCCACGGCGCTCGGGACACCGTCAGCGCTGTCGCCCGCGGGGCGCGACGCCAGGTTCGATGCCCTCACCAGCTGGGCGAAGGCAGCCGGGTCCGACACGGCGAGATCGGCCAGGACCTTTCGGTCGACCTCGATGCCAGCCTGGTGAAGGCCGGCGATGAGCCGGCTGTAACTCGTGCCGTTCTGGCGGGCCGCCGCGTTGATCCGCTGGATCCACAGCCGCCGGAAGTCCCCTTTGCGAGCGCGACGGTCTCGGTACGCGTACTGCAGCGAGTGCATGACCGCTTCGTTCGCGGACTTGAACGACCTGCTCCGGTTGCCGTAGTAGCCCTCGGCCTGCTCCAGTACGGCGCGGTGGTGCTTGCGTCCGTGGACGGCGCGCTTGACCCTGGCCATGACACAACTCCTTTGGTGAACGGTGCGCAGGCGGCGCCCGTGGCGGCTGCCTGCACGGTGGATGGGGGGGTGCCGCACGCTCAGGTGGTGCGGCGGTAGCTCAGCGGCCGAGCAGTCGCCGTACCTCGCGGAGGTCGGCAGGCGCCACGTCCACCTCGCGCCCGAGCCGGCGGGTCCGGGTCGACGGCTTCTTCTCCAAGAGGTGCGACCGCATGGCCTGGCCCCGCCGCAACCGGCCGGTGCCGGTCACCTTGAACCGCTTCGCCGCGCCCCGGTCGGTCTTCATCTTCGGCATGGTGCTTCAGTTCCCTCTCTCGTCCCCGGCACCGGCGGCGCCGTTGGCTCTCTCGTCCCCGGCACCGGCGGCGCCGTTGGCCAGTGTGCCGCCTGTGTCCACCACCTCCGGCCGCTCGCCTTCGCCGTCGGCTCGAGCTGCCGCCGACTGGCGTGCCCGCTTGTCAGGAGCGAGCACCATCACCATGTTCCGTCCATCCAGCCTGGCCTCGGTCTCCACCCGAGCCGTCGAGTCCACGTGCTCGGCCACCCGGTCCAAGATCCGCTTGCCCAGCTCGGGATGGAACACCTCGCGCCCTCGGAACATGATGGTGACCTTGACCTTGTGCCCCTCGTTCAGGAACTTGAGCACCTGGCGGGTCTTGGTGTCGAAGTCCCCCGGCCCGATCTTGGGGCGGTACTTCATCTCCTTGATCCCGGTGCTGGTCGTCTTGCGCCGGGACTCACGGGCTCGTTGAGCGGCGTCGAACTTGAACTTGCCGTAGTCCATGATCCGGCAGACCGGCGGGTTCGCCTGGGACGCGACCTCGACCAGGTCGAGATCCAACTGTCGGGCGATGGCGAGCGCCTCGGGCAGCGGCTTTATCCCCAGCTGCTGCCCGTCTGGATCGACCAGACGTACCTCACGGGCACGTATGCGGTCGTTGATCCTCGGCTCGCTGGTCGTCGAAGTAGCGGCGATGCGACATCCCTCCTGTCGGTGCTGCAACCCCGGGCTTCCCCGGAGCCGCCCACGGAAAAGCGCGGCTACTCACCTGCGCACCGTCCACGAAGGACATCCAGACCCGACGTGCCACAACCGGCGGCCAGGTGGGAGCGCCCGGGTGACCGGGGCCCCGCTTCTCCACGTTGCTCGGCGCCTAGGCTACCAGGCGTGAGCAGCTTGTGGACACCAGACGGGGAACGACCGATCCGGCGGCCCGCCGCCGAGCCACCGCCCTCTTCGGGGGCGCCCGCCCGCCGGCGCACCGATCCCGGCGGCAACAGGGACAGCGCCAGCAGCACCAGTGGTGGTGGTGGTGGTGGTGCGCGAACCACCGGACCTCGATCCTCAGGCCCTGCCGGGAGCACCGGGTTCGGTGAGCCCGCCACGGGCCCCGGCTCCTCGGCTCCTGGCCGTGGCTCCCAGGCGCCGTCCTCCTCCGGTCCCACCGGGCCCGACGACCCGTTGGCTGCCGAGCAGATGGAGGCACTGCGCCGCCAGCTGGTGAGCACGCCCGCTGCCGTGGTGGTGGCCAACCACGCCTACGGCCTCTTCGAGCTGGCCGCCATCCATCTCTCCGAGCGGCCACCACGCCTCGACGACGCCCGCCTGGCCGTCGACGCCCTCGGCTCCCTGGTCGACGGGCTCGGATCTCGCCTGGGTGAAGCGGCGCCGTCGCTGCGCCAGGCGCTCGACCAGATCCGCTTGGCGTTCGTCCAGATCAGCAGCCACACCGATACGGCCAATGGCACCACACCGTCACCGGCTGCACCGTGAACTGAGCCCACACCGTCACCGGCTGCACCGTGAACTGAGCCCACACCGTCATCGGCTGCACCGTGAACTGAGCCCTTGGCGTCGACGGGGCAGGTGGTGGCACCCAGGCGGATCCGCCCTGCTTCGCTACCCGCTGGCGGCTCGAGACGGCTCCGCGTCGATCACGCGTCGCGCCGCTCGAGCAGCCAACCGCCGATCAGCAAGGAGGCGACGGCGTACCCGCAGAGCAGGCCGAAGCCGGCCCACGGGCTGAAGCTGCCGACGGCGAAGTGAACGTCGGGCACCGTGGTCGTCATGGCGGCGCCGATCTCGGCAGGTAGGAACCGCCCGACGTCGTCGGCGATCGACGTGGGCAGGGCCTGGGCAACGAGCGGCAGGACGAACAGGACCCCGAC
>JAKAQW010000053.1 GCA_021819525.1 Actinomycetes bacterium | reverse complement strand
TCTGCCAGCCAGAGGTACTCGGCCAGGCTGAGGTATCGCATCACTTGGCGAGTCGGTCGAGGAGCTCCTTGTCTCGCTCCAGCAGCTTGCGAGCGCGGGTCACGAAGTCCTTGTCCTCCCGGACGCGCGCAACCTCAGCACTGAGCGAGTCGACGATCAACGCGTTCACGCTGGTACCGCGAACGCGAGCAACCGCCTCCGCTTCGTCGGCCAGCTCATCGGGCAACCTGACGGTGGTTTGCTTTGCCATGACTTCATGGTATCTCGATATCGCGACACTTCCGATCGCCGGTCCGGGTTCGCGCCCTGGACGGGCGGGTGCTGTGAAGCTGCTGGTCACGGGTGCGGCGCCCCTGGCCTCCCAGAATGCGAACCTCGAACCGTTGGTGGAGGGGGCGGCGATCAACCTGGCGACGCGGCACGCCAAGGTCCGCCGTGAGAGGTACGCCAAGTGAGGGGGCTCCTCCTGGTCGCCAGCGCGGTCGCCAGTACCCCCGCCAGCAGAGTCGCCAGTCCTGAACGGAGCACCCTCTCTTCGCCGAAGTGCCAGCGTGTTGGTACTGCACCCCCGCCAGTCGCGAACCCCGACTCCTTGGGGTTGTTCTCATGAATGCTTCTTCTCTCCGGCCGCGGGCCGACGACGGGCTCGTGATGGCGGTGGCGCATCGGCTGACCGAACGGGACAGGTCCATCTTGACCATGCTCTACCGCCACCGGGTCTTCACCACGGACCAGCTGGCCGAGATGTACTTCAACAACGTCAACACCGCCCAGCACCGATTGACCACGCTCTACAAGCTCCGGCTCCTCGACCGCTTCCAGCCGCTCGACCACCACTACGCCAGCCTCCCGTACCACTACGTGCTCGACCAGCTGGGGGCTATGGTCGTCACCGCCGAGCGGGGCGAGGACCCCGACAAGTCCCGGTGGCGGGCCGACAAGGCGCTCGCCATCGGCAAGTCCCAGCGCCTCCGGCACCTCGTCGGCGTGAACGGGTTCTTCTCGGCTCTCCTCGCCGAGTCCCGGCGCACGGAGGGCTGCGACCTGTCGCTGTGGTGGTCCGAGCGCCACTGCTCCGACCAGTTCGACCGGATCGCCCAGCCCGACGGGTTGGGCAGGTGGGAGGAGGCGGGATACCAGGTCATCTTCTGCCTGGAGTACGACCGCTCGACCGAGACCCTCGATCGCTTTGAGAAGAAGCTGAAGTCCTACGAAGACCTCCAGGTCGTCTCGGGGCACGCCTACTGGATCTGCTTCTGCTTCGGCCACCCGCGCCGGGAGGTGGGCGCCCGGCGCGTCCTGGCACGGGCCACCGTCCCGGTGGCGACGGCCGCCCCGGGGCCGACACAGCGGCCGCACGAGGCGATCTGGGCGCCGCTCGGGTACGAGAACGTGCGGCTGCGGCTCGCCGAGTTGGCCACCGTGCCCATTCCGCCTGAGTCCGAAGAACGCGTCGCCGAGACCCAGGCGTACCGGCGGCGAGCCGCCGAGCAGTGGCACGGGTGAGAACCATCGCCCACAGCGGCGATACGGCCGGGACCGACGTGCTCATCGACTGCGCCGCCCGCGCAGACCTCTTCATCGCCGACGCCTGCTTCTGGGACAAATCCATCCCCTACTACCTTCCGCCGAGCAGACCTGATTGACGACCGAGATCAGCTCGGCGCCAAGCGCGCCGCGATGGCGTCACGGCAGGAGCCGATCCCGACCTGAGCTCGGTGTGATCGCAGTGCTCCTGACGCTGGCAGCAAGCCCCGGGTTTGCGGTCGTGGTTGTAGCGCTCGAGGTGGCTCCGCGTCGCCTCGCCCGGTACGCCCGGGCCTTCATCGTGCTCCCGCACCCCGCCATGTCGCACCAGGCGCGTGAACGGTTCTTCGAGCGGTCATAGAAGGCCTCCAGGCAGACGGGGTTCGGGCAGAGCTTGATCCGAGCCCACTCCCCACGCTCCACGAGTGCGAGGGCGGCCGCGAGGACGGCCGTCACGACGTCTTCGACCACGGCGTGCGGCGTCCTGCCGGCGTCGACCGCGACAAAGAGAGGCACTCTGGGGAGCTCGGCGGCTTCGCCGACCAGGCGGGCCCGCAGCGCGTCGCGGAGGCTCCGTGCCACCTTCCGCCGGGTCGCGGGTAGCCCGCGCGCCAGTGCCCACGACCGGTACTCGGGGTCATTGGAGAGGAGGTCGACGTCTTCGTCGATGTCGACGGTGTTCAAGAAGTCCACGACGAGCGTCGCGTCGTCGGGCACTGGCACGTCACTACTATAACTGGTTTACTGGTGACGCATGGGGATCATTGTCGCCCTCGGGCTCTCCGCCGCCATCGTCTACGGGAGCTCTGACTTCCTCGGCGGCTTCGCCTCGCAGCGCATGACCTCCCTGGAGGTGACCTTCGTCGCCTTCGCCGTGGGCACGCTCACCTGCGTCGCCCTCCTCCCGCTCGCCGGGTCCCACTGGTCTCTCGCCGTCCTGGGCTACGGGGCGTTGGCCGGAGTGACGGCGGCGGGGTCGATCTGGCTCCTCTACAGCGCTCTTGCGATGGGCCCGGTCAGCGTGCTCGCGCCGACGGTCGCGGTCATCGCAGGGCTCGTGCCGGTCCTCTACGGGCTCAGCCACGGAGAGCGGCTCGGTCCGCCCGGCGAGGGAGCGATCGGTGTCGTGCTCTTCTCGGCAGCCCTTCTCGCCCACGACCCGAAGGGGCACGGCGGTCGGGTCCGTCCGAAGGCGCTCGGCATCGGTCTGGCCGCTGGGGTCGTGACCGGCCTGTTCCTGGTCTCCCTCGACCTCACGCCGACCAACTCAGGGGCAGCGCCCGTGCTCGTTGAGTTTGCCGTCGGCGCCGGGCTCCTCGGTGTGGGCGTGCTCTTCAGGCACCTTGTCTCCTCACCGACGTCCTATTGCGACGAGTCGCCGACCGCGCCTCGGTCGCCGCTTCGCTTCGCGATCGCAAGCGGCGTCACCCAGGCGACCGCCGACGTCCTCGTGATCCTGGGGATTCACCGGGGCCACCTTGCGGTGATGGCTGCCCTCATGGCGCTCTACCCCTTGGGGACGCTCGCCTGCGCACGCGTCGTGTTGCACGAACGCCTGTCTCGGGTCCAGGCCATAGCCGTCATCATGGCCGTCGCCGCAAGCGCCGTGCTCGCGTCGATTGGTACGGGCTGACGTCGGGGTTGTATGCGTGGCGGCGATCTCCCTCAAGTCTCGCGTTGACGGATGCGTGAGCGCCCCCGACGGTCGCGGGATGCCGGTCCCCTCGCTGCTCAAGTGGTCGACGACTGCGCCAGCGTGCGGAGTACGCCGGCCGCGTGCCGCGGGTTCAGGAGAGCGACCGCGGCGAAGAGCCGCCCGCAGGCGACCGCCGAAGCGCCGTCGCCGAGGGCGTCGCGGGTCTCGTCTTGGGCCCGAGCTAGGTTCTCCAGCCTCCCTGCCAAATCCATGAGTTCGCCGTCGTTCTGTGATGGAACCTCCCCCTCGACGGGAAGGCGGCGTCCGGCTGCCTTCGCCATGAGCCTCGCCTCGTAGGCGCGCTGGCGACACGACGGCCGGCAGTAGCGCGCCGGGGGACCCCGACGACTGCCCCGGGGCGGGAGGAGACGCCCGCACCACTCACAGGTGAGGCCAAGAGAAGTCGTCACGTGACGTATTGTGTAGTACTCCGGAAGTACCCCCGCGCCAGGCGCAGACGTACCCCGCGAGACGCGTCGTCGCTGGTCAGCGTCCCTGTCGGTGGGCCGGGCGGCTAGCCGGGAGAAAGAAGTTCAGAAATCTTCGCGGGAAGGCCTTGACTTCGCGTCGCGATCGAGTCATCGATGTCGACCCGACGCTTGTCTCCGGCCGCACAGGGCACAGCCCATGCCTGCGCACCACCAACCCCACCGTTCCCGCGGCGAGCACGCCGCCATCTCGTCGCGTCCCCGACCATGCCGCCGGTCCCGCCTGACCCTCGAACCATCCAGCTACGTCGATCTCGACCACGCCCGCAGGCGGCCGTCGCCGCCCTGGCGGACCTGCTCACCCTCTACGCCGACGTCCCCGAGGAGGAGGCCGCTTGACCGGCCGGCCAACCCAGAGGTCTCCTCGCCCACGTCCGTCCCACCTGCCAGAAGGAGCCCAACTGTGAGAGTCGCCACCTACACCCGGATCTCGACCGACGAGGACCACCAGCCCTACTCTTTGGAAGCCCAGGCCGAGCGCCTCGCTGCGTACGTGAAGAGCCAGCCCGACTGGCAGCTCACCCGGCGCTTCAGCGACCAGGCCTCGGGGGCTACGAGCGAGCGGCCGGAGCTGAAGCGGGCCCTGGCCGAGGCCCGAGCCGGGCGGTTCGACCTCCTCCTCGTCTACCGGGTGGACCGGTTCTCGCGCAGCGTCCGCGGTCTCGCCCAGCTCTTGGAAGATCTCGACTCGGCCGGGGTCGCCTTCCGCTCTGCCACCGAGCCCTTCGACACGACGACGCCAGCGGGGCGGATGATGGTCCAGATGCTCGGGGTGTTCGCCGAGTTCGAGCGGGCCACCATCGTCGACCGGGTGATCGCGGGCATGGAGCGAAAGGCGGCGAGGGGCGGCTGGTGCGGGGGATCGCGTCCCTACGGCTACGACGTCGATCCGAAGACCGGATGCCTCGCCCCCCAGGCCGACGAGGCGCCGCTCGTCTCGGTCATCTTCGACCGCTACGCACACGGCCGGGAGGGCGCCCGGGCGCTGGCGGTGTGGCTGAACGAGTCCGGCCACCGGACCAAGGCCGGGAGGCCCTGGAGCCACACGGCTGTCCTGACCGTGCTTCGCAACCCGGTCTACGTCGGCAAGATTTTCTTCCGAGACACCCTCCACGACGGCCCCCACGAGCACCTGGTCGAAGAGAAGCTGTTCGACCGCGTCCAGGCCCTGCTTTCCGAGCGGGGCGAGGACTGGTCGAAGCGGGCTTCTGCGACCTCGCCGTTCCTCCTGGCCGGCCTCGTCGTGTGCGCCCGGTGCGGGAAGCACTTCGTCGGGACCTCGGCAGTCGGCAACCGCTACCGGTACCGCTACTACACGTGCTTCTCCCGCCAGCGCTACGGCAGGAAGTACTGCGACGCCGAGCGCCTGCCGGCCGAGGAGCTGGACGCCGCCGTCCTCGACGCGCTCCTCCACACGTACGAGCGGACCGACCTCTTCGACAAGGCGGTCTCCGCCGCCCGGCGCCGGGCACGGTCGGAGCGCGCCAACCACGATCAGGAACTCGCCGTCGTCGACGCCGGGATCACCAAGTCCGAGGACGCCATCGAGCGATACCTCTCCGCGTTCGAGGCCGGCACGCTCTCCGAGTCCCAGTGCGGCAAGCGCCTCGAAGGGATCGCCGCCAAGGTGCGCGACCTCCGCGAGCGCCGCGAGGAACTGCTCGCTGCCATCGAGCACGCGAACGCCACCGCGCCCGACATCGACGAGATCGCCGCGATGCGACGACACATCGAACAGGCGCTGACCAACGGCTCGGTGCCGGCGCGCAAGGCGCTCCTCCAAGCGCTCGTCCATGAGATCCGCGTCGAGGGTCGCGACCGCGTTGTACCGTGGTTCCGCGTGCCAGGCAGCGCGGAACCGAAGGTTCGCGCCCTGGCGCATGGGCGCCCCCGGCAGGAGCCGGGCCAGTCCTCCGACGCGTGGTTCTCCGACGCGTGGTTCGGCTGACCCGGCGGTTGCTCCTGACCTAACGGTTCCCTCACGCCTCCAAACCGGGCGAGCCGTTTGCGCCTGCCGGGCATGGCGACAGTGTCACCTCGTTCCAGACGGCGAGTCGCATGGCCACGCCCGCTCTGGACGGTAGGCGTCGGTCACGAGTGTTCGTAGAAGTGGTGCGAACCCAGCACCGCTCCCGCACGTCGTTTCTGGTGTTGCCGGCCGATAAAGGCACCCCACGTGTCCTCCCTTGCCGGGTTGCCTGTGACCAGCAACGGGGCACCTTCCGGCAAGGCTTGCATAGAGATCGGCATGACTTGCTTGAGATGGTACGATTGCCGGTGACAGGCAAGGAGGCAAGGTGCCAGCAACCCAGGAGAGCGAACGAGAGATCCTCGACGCCGCCGTCGAAATCCTCAGCCGGCGCCTGCCCCCCAATTGGGTCGCGGAACAAGCTACCGTGCCGGATTCCGACATCGCCGACCTGGTCATTAGGACGCCAAGTAATCAGGGCCAGGCATACTTTCTCGTCGAGGTCAAGACGGACGTCTCCCCCCGAGACGTCGGGACGCTCTTGGACGGCCCATGGCGGAAGTCGTGGCGGCGCCGGATGGGTAACCAACCGATCCTCCTTGTCGCCCCGTACGTCGGCCCGAGGGTCCGCGAACTCCTCATCGAGGAGGGCATTGGTTACCTCGACCTCACCGGCAACGCTCGAATCAGCAGCGACTACCCCGGGGTCTTCATCGAGCTCCAGGGCGCGACCCACGACCCCCGCTCCACCAAGCCACGAGCAGCCATTCGCGGAGCAAAGGCGGGGGCGGTCGTGCGGGTCCTCGTTGATGCGGCTCCGCCGTATGCGGGTGCCGAGGTGGCAAGAGCTGCCAAGGTCAACGAGGGATACCTGTCCCGAATCCTCGACACCCTGGCTGACGAGGGTCTCATCGACCGCGAACGGTCAGGTCCGGTGACTCGAGTCGACTGGCCGGCGTTGCTGCGACGGCGATCCCAGGCGCTCGACCTGTTCCGCCCCGCCAGTACCTACCGCTACGTCGCACGCCAGGGCGCCTCCGCACTGCTCGACCGACTGCGCAGCAGGGCTCCGTCGGGCCCAAGACTGCCCACCGTCACGGGTTCCTTCGCCGCCGCCAGGCTCGCGCCGGTCACCGCGCCAACTCTCCTCGTCGTCTACACGCCGAACCCGCGGAACCTTGGATCGGAGCTCGAGCTGCTACCGGCCGAAGCCGGAGCCGACACGGTCTTCATCCGGCCGGACAATGAGTTCGCCTTCACGGGGTCGAAGCGAGACGGCGGGATCGCCTGGGCAGCCCCGAGCCAGGTCGCCATCGACTGCCTGGCTGGGACCGGCCGGATGCCGTCCGAGGGAGATTCGCTCATCGCCTGGATGCAAGATAACGAGGGCCACTGGCGGTACCCGACGATCCAAGGACTACTCGCCAACGAGTCTCGCACGGGGGCCTGAGCTCGTGACGGACGCGGCCCCTGAGTACGTCGCTGCTCGGACGGTCTTGCTCGACGTCCTTGAAGCACTCGGCTCGCAGCGTGAGGCGATCATCGTGGTCGGTGCTCAGGCGATTTACATGCACACGCAGGACGGCGGCATCATGGGGTACGCCCCATACACCACCGACGCAGACCTGGCTCTGGCTCCGGCCCGGCTCGCCCATGAGCCTCGCATCGAAAAGCTCCTGGAAGACGCCAACTTCGAGCAGAAGGGCGACCCCGGCATCTGGTGGAAGACCATCATCATCGATGGCATGCCGACGGATGTCGAGGTCGACATCATGGTGCCAGAGCATTTCGCCCCAGCAGGTGGGAGACGCAGCGTCAGGCTCCCACCTCACGATAAGATGATCGCCCGCAAGGCGATCGGTTTGGAAGGCTCGATCCTCGACAACGATCTCATGGAGGTCGCCGCCCTCGATGACGCCGACTCCCGCCGGTTCACCATCCGCGTAGCAGGACCCGCAGCGCTGATCGTCGCCAAGGTCTACAAGCTTCGTGACCGGCTGGCCGAGGGCAAGGTGGACCGCATCGCCGACAAGGATGCCGCCGACGTATATCGGCTCATGCTCGCCGTCCCGCTTCGCGAGTTTCTGCGCCGGCTACGACCGGTTATGGACGATGAGACTGCAGGCCCAGTCTGTCGCGAGGCCATCGAGTTGATGGTGCACCTCTTCGGTTCGCCGGGCGCAGATGGCGTCCGCATGGCACGCGATGCCCTTCGTATCGCTGTGCCGTCGCAACGGGTAATCGACGTGTGTACCGGCTTCATCCGCCAGCTGCGCGAGGCGGTGGCGGACGGCTGAGCGCGGCACCCGCCACCGCGGCCAGCTCGACGGCGTCACGTCGGACAGGCGATCGCCGACGGCTCGGTGCCGACGCGTGAGTCGCTGCTGCACGCGCTCTGCAGGAAAGCCGCGTCGAAGGTCGCGACCGCGTTGTACCGTGGTTCCGTCTCCCAGGTGGCGCAGAACCGAAGGTGCGCGCCATGGGTGGTTGGGCGCCCCCGGCCGGAGCCGGTCCAGTCCTCCGACGGGTGGTGCGGCTGAGCCGACGGCTGAAGTTGCCCTGAGCAGCAGGTTCTCAGCGAGCGGCGTCCACCGACAGATAGCAGGAGCTCAGCGGGTCCCGCAGCTGTGGGGTCGTGCGCGGATCCCGGTGGCTGACAGTGCCGTCGCGTAGGCTGAGGATCGTGCAGAGACGAGATCTGAGGGGGCTCGCCACGTCCCGCGGCCGGCGGATGGGCTCCTCGCCTAGGTCTGCCTGGTTGTCATCCTCGCGTCTGCGGCCTCGCGGTGGACGGACTCCTACTGCTGAGCATGGTTTGGTGAGGGCCGGCCGTGGCGCGTAGCGATCTGGTGAAGGCGCTGTTCAGAAGCTACCGGCAGGGTGATGACGGGGGGTTTCGGTCGACGGCTGAGGCGCTGATCGAGGATGAGCGCCGCAAGCGTCACGACCTGCTGGCGAACGAGTTGGAGGCCATCCTGGATGAGCCGTCGGTGGGTCGACGGCCATTGCAGGTGTCGGCTCTGCGTCCGCTGCCCAAGGGCAGGGACGAGGTCGATCTGTTGGAGCTGCTGCAGCCATCGGTGTCTCTCCAGCAGGTCGTTCTGGCGCCCGAGGTCGCGGTGGTCGTCGAGGGCCTGGTCGATGAGTTCCGCCAGCGTTCCGCTCTGCACGCGCACGGCCTGGATCCGAGGTCGACGGTGCTGTTTGTCGGTCCACCAGGGTGTGGGAAGTCCCTAACGGCGGAGGCAATCGCCGGTGAGCTGGGGATTGGCATGGCTCGAGTGCGGCTAGCGACGGTTGTCTCGTCGTTCCTTGGCGAAACGGCGAAGAACTTGGAGCAGATCTTCGGGTTCTTGCGCTCCGGGTCGTGGGTGCTGCTGTTCGATGAGTTCGACATGCTGGCACGAGAGCGAGGCGAGCGAGTCGACCATGGCGAGGTCCGACGGATCGTCACCGCCTTGCTGCAACTGGTCGAGGATGCCCACACGGACTCCTTAGTGATAGCGACTACCAACCACCCCCAGCTGCTCGACGTGGCGCTGTGGCGCCGCTTCGACGAGATCGTGGCCTTCGAGCTGCCGGGCGCGGCAGAGAGAGCCGCGCTGGTCGAGATGAACTTGCGGACCGTCCGGATCGCCCTCGATGTTGCGACGCTCGTGGAGCGCACCGACGGGTATACGCAGGCCGAGATCGAGCAGCTCTGTCGTGACGCGATGCGCCTAATGGTCCGATCCTTCGATCGTTCCCTGACCGAGGCGCACCTCGACTACGCCGCGGGACGGAGGGAGGAGCGACGTCGAGCAATGCGCAACTCCCCGGCCTAGAAGACGCTCCCCGCGGGCGGCTGGGTCTGCTGCGGCTCAGCCAGGCGGTCAATCCGGGCCAGCGTCGTCCGCCGACCGGATTTCCGAGAGCGCGGCGATACGACGATCTTCCCGACCACAGCCGACAGGTCCGCTCCCAGGTCGACGACATCCGGATGCGACACCAGGCGCGACCCGCGGTCCTGGGGGTTGATCCCCGGCTCGTCATGGTCATCGAGCTCGGGGCACCCGTGGCGTCAGACGAGTTCCGCCGCGCCGGGCTGCAAGTGCTGGACGCGGCGGACAAGGCCGTGGTCGTGGCGTTTGCCGACGACCCGCAGATGGCCGGATTCCTCCAACGTCTGGACGAGTGCGCCGGTGGCATCCCACCCGGCCACGCAAGCGAACCGTACGCGGCCTTTGTCGATGCCATCGACGCCGTTCGAGCGCTCGGACCGGACGACCGCATCACCGAGGCGCTCGGCGAGATCGTCGCCGAGGCGGCCCCGGATAGCGAACTGCGTCTCGACGTCGAATTGTGGCACCCCGACGATCGAGCACTCGCCGACGCATGGACCGACCTCCTCCGCGACGCTGTCGCCGCCGCCGGAGGGAGGATCACCGACGCATACACCAGCGACCAGGCTGGTGTCATCCTGGCCCGGGTATATGCACCGGCCGGCCGTATTCGGGAGCTCGCAGCGCTCGACGTCATCGCTCGGCTTGATGTCTTGCCCCGCCCAGCGCTGACACCACCGCAGCTCTTCGCCCTGGATCTCGACCACCTGCCGACGGTAGACCCACCGAGCCCGACTGCGCCGATCGTTGGGCTCATCGATTCTGGCATCGCGTCCGGTCATCCGTTGATCGGACCAGCCGTTCTCGCTGCCGAAGCTCTCTCTCCGGATATCACCGATGGCGAAGACCGAAATGGCCACGGCACCATGGTCGCCGGTCTGCTCTTACATGGGCCCATCGAACCGGTCATCAGCGGCGGGGTCCGGGCCCGCCCTATCTGCAAGCTCCTTTCCGTCGCCGTCCTCAACGAGGACAGCCTTTTCCCTGATGAGCATCTATGGGAACGCGACCTAATCGAGGCGGTCGAATGGTGCGCCTCCCAAGGAGCCCGGATCATCAACCTATCCGTAGGTGACAGCCGTCACCCGCTACGGACGCCCCGCCAGCTACCAGCCGCAGCACTCATCGACGAAGCAGCCCGACGGCTCGGGCTGGTGGTGATCATCGCCGCCGGCAACACTCATCCGACGGACTACCTGGGAACAATTCAGCCCCACAGCCTGGTCGGCTACCCGGCGGCGCTACTCACCGACGCGGCCACGGGCGTGCTGGACCCGGGAACGGCCGCCCTCGCCCTGACCGTTGGCGGAATCACCGACGCCGCTGCGGCAGGAGGCTACGCCAGTCGCGAGACTGTAACGCGTCGACCGTTCGGCCGACCAGGTTGGCCGTCTCCGGTCACCCGGCGCGGACCAGGCGTGTCGGCATCGGTCAAGCCCGAGCTCGTCGAGCGTGCCGGGACCTTGGGGCTGGAGAGCGGTCGCCTCGTCAAGGACCCCGAGCTCAGCGTCATCAGCTCATTGCTCCGTCCAGGTCGACTGCTTGGGTTCGAGATCGGCACCAGCTTCGCCGCCCCGCTTGTCACTCGGGTCGCCGCTGCCGTGCAGGCCCGATATCCGGACTTCGGACCGAACCTGATCCGGGCTCTGGTTCTTCTCAGCGCCGACCGCAACGCCTTCGAAGCACAGATCGACGGCACCCCAGCGGTACGTCGCAATCGGGCTCGCCAACTCCTCGGCTACGGACGCCCCTCGATCGCTCGAGCAGCCGAGTCGACGAGCCATCGAGTCACGCTTATCGCCGAAGGCGTTATCCCCATGAACGGTGTCCATATCTACGAGATCCCGATACCGAGTTCCTTCTTTCAAAGAGGAGGCCGGCGGGGCATCGACATAGCCCTCGCGTTCGACCCTCGCACCCGGCCCAGCAGACTCGATTACACCTCCTCCAAAATGGAATTCCTGCTCTATCGCGGCATCCCCCTCGACCAGGTCATCGAACTCGTTGCCCGGATCGAAGGAGAAGACATCGACCTCGAAGGCGGAGACGACATCGACGGGTCCGAGACCTCGACCGCGACAGCGTCGGGTGGGCCGGGGTCACAAGCCGTCAAGCTCCAACCCAGCAACACGATCCGCAGCCGCGGTGCCAACCAACTCGGCAGGGTCGAATTCGCCCAGAAACTCGACCCGATGAGGCACGCACCGACGTTCCTTGCCGTGCGAAACGTCAACCGGTGGGACGACACCACCGCCACTCAGAACTACGGCCTCGCCATGGCCCTCTGGCGGACTGAGGCCCAACTCGAGCTCTACGCCGAGCTACAGGCCCAACTCGAAGTCGTTCTCGAGGTTCCGATCCAGGTCGAACTCGAGGGCGAGAGTCAACTGTGAGCTATACGGTTAAACCTGAGCACCCACCAACGCGGACCTCGTCGTTCACGGAGTGGCGATGATCAGGGCTCGCCGCAACGCCCGTACGGTGTCTACGACAGCCGACATGACCTCCAAGTTGCCTTGCCAGAAGCCGACTGGTACCGGTCGCTCCGGGGTGCGCGTAAGGGACGCAAAGAGTTCAACGAGGCCGCGATCTTCGAAGTTGAGAGCAGAGTCTCCGCGCTTGGCGTACTCTCGGAAGAGACGAAGCTCAGGGGACCGAAGCGCGTCGCCTGGCAACTCCACCCTGAACGGGTGATCGAAGGCGAACAGGTCATGAAACGCTTGGTTGCGTGCATCGGCGATCACCGATCGGTACCGCCCCAGCGAGGGCTTCGCCTTGCCGACGAGGGAGAAGGGAAGCTTCTCGAAGCGGTGCGCCAGCTCGACCTGTTCGAACACCGTGAGCCAGAAGAGCACGGGCTTGAGATCGCATACGCCCACCATCAGACGCAGGAACGCACGGGCACCGTCGGCGAAGTTGTACGCAACCCTCAACAGCTCGTTGTAGACGTCATTGTTGTCAGGGCGTCTCTGGTGCTGCTCCAGAGCCGTTGAAAACGCCTTCACTTGTTCGTCCATACACTCAAGGACATTCGAGAGGATTGAAGGAGTATCTTCGGTCACATCCGCGGGGTCGACCGATCTGGTTGCCGCCTCTTGAAGGGCATGGAATGCTTCTTCGAACGCTTCACCAAGGACTCCTGCATCGATGCCGTCGATCCCAGCGACGGCATCTAGTACTGCCGCCCACGAACCGTCCAAGTCGGCGACGGCGCCGAGCATGACGACGCTTCCCAACACGACGGCTGGCTCGACTGGCCTGGAACGTACCTCAGGAGGTCGAGATGGGGTACTTTCGCAAGAGGCACCTCGGCCGCTTCTGGCTCTCCGATCCGTCCGGCAAGGCTGAAGACGATCGAGCCAAGGCCGAGAAGCTGCTCGCCGAGAGCCGTGTCGAGGTCGGCGATCTCGTACTGCGGTAGCTCCCTTGCCGTCAGCCGCTTGAACCGCGAGTTGATCCAGCTATTCGGCCTTACAACGACTGGAGGAAGCGTGAAGTTCGGACCGTCTCCCACTTCTATTCCGAGGTAGTAATCGCTCTTCGTGGTTGACTGCCCCTCTCGGTACCAGAACGAGTTGTTGCAGGCGATCAGATCGCCGACCTGCAGGGTCTCAGCGCCCTTCCACGCATCGAAGGAATCAGACGCCAGCAGCAACTCACACTCGTCCACAACAGCCGTGTGCGTTCGCTGGATGCGTGCATCGGCTGTCGCGACCATCGGTCAGTCTTCCTGATTGGCGGCAAGCGAACTCGCTATCTCCGCGAACTGCGCTAGCGCGGCTTCCAGGTCCTCAACGATCTCGGCAGCGATGAGCTCAGGCGCAGGCAGGTTGTCCGCGTCCTCGAGAGACTCGTCTCGCAGCCAGAAGACATCGAGACTCGCCTTGTCCCGGCCGATGAGCTCCTGGTACGAGAAGCGGCGGAAGCGCTCGGATTCGACTCGCGCGGGACGGTCCTCGGCTTGGTACGCAGCGATGAAGTCGGCAAGGTGCTCGTCGCGAAGAGGGTTCTCCTTCAAGGTGAAGTGCTGGTTGGTCCTCAGGTCGTAGACCCACAGCTCCCTCGTCCACGGCGTCTCGGACGCCGGCTTGCGATCGAAGAACATCACATTTGCCTTGACGCCCTGGGCGTAGAACACCCCAGTCGGAAGCCGCAAGAGGGTGTGCACGTCGCACTCGTGGAGGAGCTTGCGGCGCACCGTTTCGCCGGCTCCTCCTTCGAACAGCACGTTGTCGGGCACGACGATCGCTGCCCGCCCCTCGATCTTGAGGAGGGTCTTCACGTGCTGGACGAAGTTGAGCTGCTTGTTCGACGTGCTTGCCCAGAAGTCGTCTCGTACGACGGTGAGGTCCTCGCGCTTCGCCTCGCCGTCGGCACCGACGACGGTGACCGACGACTTACGACCGAAGGGGGGATTGGTGAGCACCATCTCGAAGCGGTCTCCCGGATCAGCTTTGAGGGCGTCGTCAACCCGGATGGGACTCTCGGCGTCCGCCGCGCCGATCCCGTGGAGAAGCAGGTTCATCGCGCACAGGCGCGCCGTGTTGTCGACGATCTCCCAACCGTGCAGCGCGTCGTAACGGAGATGCTGCTTCTCGTCGGGGTCGAGCAGGGCGTTCGAGTTGACGATGTGGTCGTAGGAGGCGAGCAGGAAGCCTCCGGTCCCACAGGCTGGGTCACAGATCGTCATGCCTGGCTCGGGCCGCATGACCTCCACGATGGCCTTGATGAGGGGGCGCGGGGTGAAGTACTGGCCCGCACCGGACTTGGTGTCCTCGGCGTTCTTCTGCAGGAGACCCTCGTAGGCATCGCCCTTCACGTCCGCGTCGAGGATCATCCATCGTTCCTGGTCGATGAGGTCGACGATCAATCGTCGGAGCTTTGCTGGGTCCTGGATACGGTTCTGGGCCTTGCGGAAGATCACCCCGAGCATCCCGGGGTGCTTGCCGAGGTCGTTCAGCATCTTGATGTAGTGGGCTTCGAGCTCCTCGCCGTCTCTATCGAGCAAGGACTGCCAGTCGAGTCCGTAAGGGACGACGGGCTCCCGGTTGAACGGTGGCCGGGTCTGCTCGTCGGCCATCTTCAGGAACAGCAGGTAGGTGAGCTGCTCGACGTAGTCGCCGTAGGAGAGCCCGTCGTCGCGCAGCACGTTGCAGTAGTTCCAGAGCTTCTGAACGAGGGCCTTGGGGTCAGTCATGCTCGCTGCCTCCGTCGGGGCTTGGCGGTCTTCCGGTGGTCCGAAGCGATGCGGGCGAGAAGCTCGAAAGCCGGCTCGTCGCCCGAATATTGCGGTACCAGCTGCCCGGAGAAGGCTCGCTCCAGGATCGAGCGGCGTAGATGTCCAGACCGCGTAACCGCGTGGTTGATCGCCGTTGTAAGCGACTCCAGGAGCGCCAGCTCTCGCTCGACTTCAGCGACGAGCCGATGCTGCTCGTCGATAGGCGGCACCGGAATCGGCCAAGCCGCAAGGCGAGCAGCACCAATGTGATGGATTCCAACACCGGGAGCTGCCTCCCCAAGTCGCCCGCTACGAGCGGCATTGTAGAGCACGAGATGTAGCCACTCCGGAAGGGCGCCCAGCGGGCGCACTCGTACGAGCGTATTTTGAAAGCAACAGTCCGAAATCTCCCCGCGCCAGATCGCCGGTTTCCCTACCTCACCCGGCGAACCTGAAGCTTCGGAGACGAGTACATCGCCGTTGGCAAGTCGAAAGGTGACGGCTTCGTCCGGCAGGAAGTTCATTTGCTTTACATCATTGAGTTTGAGGCCTGCCCACGTGACATTCGCTGCCCGCAGGTACGGCTTCATATGTTCCCCATGGTGATTCTTTGGTGAGCGCTGCCTACCGAGCCGGACCTCGGCCACGTCGGCAAGACTCTTGACCGGCCAATCGCCAGTAACCGCGTCAAACAAAATCGCCTGGCGCATAAGCACGACTTTGTGCTCGGCTTGGTCAAGCAGCAGTTCTGCCTGATCGAGGCGTGAGCCCTGCTCCTCGATGGCCGCGACGATCCGCTCCTGCTCAGCAAGTGGGGGTAGGAGAACGGGAGTTTCGTCGAAGACGTTCCTGGTGACGTGGACCATTCCAGTCCCATGCGAACGTCGCCGGAGGTCATCCAGGACTGAGTCGATTAGATATCGATGGAAGCGCCGGTCGATGAACGACTCCACTTTGAAGATGTGCTGATTTACAACAGCCTCGGGTCCGGGCCATTCGAACACGCCGAGGGTTGCGGCCCAGGACACGAGGATGTCGCCTTTGCGGGCAATGTTGCGCTCGTCTGCCATGCCGTCGAAGTAGTTGGGGCTTTGATGCGAGCCAGTGAGGTCCTGGATCCGTATGATCTGGCGTCCTTGTCCCTCGGGTCGCCACTCAGACTTCTTGAAGGCTCGACCATTCCAGTAGTTGCCGAGCGCTCCAAGGGCAGTTCGTACCCAACCTTGAGGTAGTCGGTTCATGCCGCCAGGACCCCGGTCAGCTCGTCGAGGAGGGGTGTGAGCTGCTCCCCGAACAGCTCGTACGCCTTCCCAAGTCCGCCGTGCTGGACGAACGGAACGCCTTCGAAGTCCGCCGCGTTGATCACGAGGGATGCGGCGATGTGGTCGCGGATGCGCCCAAGCCAGACGCGCTGCTCGTTGGTGAAGGTGCGACCAGCGGTCTCTTGCTGAGCGATCCAGGTTGAGAAGCGCTCCTGGACGAGATCGGGGAACGGAACGAGTTGTTCGTCCTGCTGAAGTGCGTAGCGTACGAGGGAGACGATGTTCGTCAGGACGCGGCCCGGTGACCCGTGGACCTTGGAGCGGTCGAGGGTCTCGTAGGCCTGCCAGAGCTGCTCGGGCGTCCAGAGATACGGCGGCCGGCCGATGGCGTGCGCCAGCTCCTTGATCTCCTTGAACGTGAGGCGCTGCGAGTACGGCCGGCTGTATAGGATCTGCAGGGCGGTGATCTCGTCCTTGTGCTCCTCGATGAACGCCTGGAACGACTCGACGGTGTGCCGGGCGCGGTCGGTGGCGTCGAGTGAGAAGCCGGCGTCGACGAGGACGTCCTTGGACGCTTCGTCGATAAGCTGTTCGTAGGACCGACGGACATCGATGAGTTTGGTGCGCAGCTCGGGGTTGTCGAACGGCCGGGCGGCAGCCTCGATCAGCTCGGCCTTGGCCGTGGCGACTTCGTCGAGGCTCGGCTCGTCCTTGCCGGTTGCGCGGCAGGCCTCGGCAAGGTGGCGATCGGGGTCGAGGGCGTCGACGAGGAGATGGGCCATGTCCTGCAAGCGGACACCGGCCACCTCTTCGAGCTCTGCCCGGTCCTCCTTGGTGATGCTGCGGTCGAGCCGGGCGATGCGCGCTGCGACCGAGGAGATGAGGTCGGGATCGCGCTCACCGTAGGCGAGGCGCTGGAGGAGCTTGTCGAAGGGCACCCCGGGCTGGCGTTCGAGGGGGACCGTGTCGTGGAGGTCGGCCTCGGTCACCCCGACGGCGTCCACGATGACGAAGCGATCCTTCACCCGCGCGTCGGGGGTGACCCCTTGGAGGTCGGTCGGGTTGATCACCCGGACGCCGCGGCCCTTCATCTGCTCGAAGAAGTTGCGGGAGCGGACCATGCGCATGAAGAAGACGCATTCGAGGGGCTTCACGTCGGTGCCCGTCGCGATCATGTCGACGGTGACCGCGATGCGGGGGTTGTAGCTGTTGCGGAACGAGGCGAGCAGGTCCTCGGGTCGCTGGCCCTGGGAGACCGAGCGGTAGGTGATCTTGGCGGCGAAGTCGTTGCCCTTGGCGAACTCCGCGCGCACGACCTGGACGATGTCGTCGGCGTGGCTGTCGTCCTTGGCGAAGATGAGGGTCTTCGGCACGTGCTGCCGGCCGGGGAACATCTCGGGCAGCTTCTCCCGAAAGGTCCGGATGATGGTGCGGATCTGGTCCTTCGCGACGACCTTGCGATCGAGCGCGGCCGGGTCGTAGGTGACGTCGTCGTCGAGCTTCTCCAGGCGGACCGCCCGGGTCTGGCGGTCGCGGAACTTGGTGACGAGACCGGCGTCGACCACAGACCCCCGCCCGGTGATCTCGGTTGCGATTTTGTAGACGTCGAAGTCGACGTTGACGCCGTCGGCAACGGCTTGGTCGTGGTTGTACTCCATGACGAGGTTCTGGTCGAAGAACGCGAAGGTCTGCTTGCCGGGCGTCGCCGTCAACCCGACGACGAAGGCGTCGAAGTAGTCGAGGACCTGGCGCCACACGCCGTAGATGGAGCGGTGGCACTCGTCGACGATGATCACGTCGAAGGCCTCGATGGGAAGCTTCGGGTTGTAGGACACCTCGACCGGGGCCTTGGGCTCCAGCTCGAAGGCCGAGGTCTCGTCGAGCTCGGGAGCCATCTCGGGATCGCCGCGAAGGATCGAGTACAGGCGCTGGATGGTGGAGATCACCACCCGGGACGGTTTGTCGATGGTGTTGGTCTGCAGGTGCTGGACGTTGTAGAGCTCGGTGAACTTGCGGCCGTCGTCGGGGGTGGTGAAGGCCTGGAACTCCTTCAAGGTCTGGCGGCCGAGGTTCGCCCGATCGACGAGGAACAGCACCCGGCCCGCGTCGGCGTGCTTGATGAGGCGGTAGCAGACGTTGGCTGCGGTGAAGGTCTTGCCCGAGCCCGTCGCCATCTGGATGAGTGCCCGGGGACGGAAGTGGACGAGGGACTCCTCGAGGTGGCGTATCGCCGTCTCCTGGGCGGGCCAGAGCCCGGTCGAGGAGAGTGGGGGTAGCTGGAGGAGGCGCTGGCGCAGCGTTGCCTGCTCGATGCCGCCGAAAGCTGACCAGGCGCGCACCCAGCCAGCGAGGGTCTCGGGGCGGTGGAAGGTGAAGACCTGGCGGCTGGCAGGCTCGGGATCGAAGCCGTTGGTGAAGCGGGTCTCGACGCCGGTCGACTCATAGGCGAACGCGAGCGGATTGGTCAGCGCGGGGACGGTGTCGGGAAGACCGGTCGTGTACTTCGCTGACTGCCACTCGACGCCGGTGAGCGGGGTGCCCTTCTTCTTCGCCTCGATGACTCCGACGGCCTTTCGGTCGACGAAGAGCAGGTAGTCGGCGTCCCCGTGGCCTTCGAGCATGGGGAACTCGCGGACTGCGACGCCTGGGCTGGCACCAAGGTTCATCTGCTTGTGGCGTTGGACGGTCCACCCGCAGGCCGTGAGCTGGCGGTCGATCTCGACGCGCGCTTGGGCCTCGGGGCCGAGGTAGTCCTCGGCGTCAGGCACGACGAAGAACCACCGCTGCTCGTGTGCCGTCGGTTCGTGCCATCGCGTTGTTCCTGGGTGTCCTTGTCTCGGGGTTGCCGACGCGGTCGGTAGATCCTGATCGCAAGGCTACTGAAGCCCTGACCGCCGAGCCCGGACCGCGCCAGCGTCGAGATGACCCCGACCTCGCGCCGTGGTCACAGGCCACCTCGACCGGCACCGCAGGGAGGTGACCTGTGGGATCGGTCACCACTCGTCGCCGACCGACACGGTGACGACCCGCTTGGGTCGATGCCGGCTGCGGAGCCAGGTGTCCTTCTCGGGCGGCGGTCGCATGCGGGTCGGTCGCCCCCGGTAGCGACGGTGGAGGGTCTGCCAGGACATGTCGGTGAACTTGGCGAGCAACCGCCACGAACAGCCGTCCTGGTTCGCCTCGTAGATCGCCTGGTGGAGCGCCAGTTCGGCGTCGCTACGCATGGCGCAGAGAGACTCGATGAGCGCGGCCCTATGCGGTGCGAGCCGGGCGGCCTGGCCCCGCGCGAGGGTTGCCTCGATGGCACGACCTTCCTGCTCGAACTCGTCGGCAGCCCCAGATCTCGACAAATAGGCGCTTCTCGTTCTCCAAGCGTAGCAGCTTGTTGTGTCTCGTTTCCGGACGCCTTCTCGATGTTTGCGCGAGGACCCCCCTGTTCTTATGTGTGGAGGTTTTCGGTTCCGGCCCGGTCCTCCCGCAGACAGCCATCGATCACAGGAGGATCCCGTTGCCAGCTACTGCCCCCGAACCGTCCCCGAGCATCCCCCACGGCCCGCTCGCCCACTTCCTCGCTCACCCCGACGCTTGGTGGAAAGACCTCGGCCACCATCTCGCCCACTTCGCCAACCAGGTACTGCCCATCGCCGTGCCCGCGGTGATCGCAGTCCTGGCACTGGTGACCACCTGGGCGGTGGTCCGAGTGCTTGGCCGTCTCCGGCCACCGTCTGGTGGCCAGCTCGTCGAGGTGGCGATGCCGGCTGTCGTCGAAGCGAAAGGTGCGCTCGCCTTCTGGCGGAACCTCCACCCGGTGCTGGCCGCCAAGCGCCACCTGCTTCGCCCCGCCGGCCACGTCGTCTTCGAGATGGAGGGGTCAGGTGACGGCATCGGTCTGCGGCTCTGGGTGTCCGCGGACATCTCGGCGCACGCCGTCGCCCGGGCCGTGTCCTCGGCATGGCCGGGCGCACAGTGCCAGGTACGCGATGCCCGCCGCCCGAAGCTCGCCGGTCCGCTCGTGGTCTGCGGTGAGCTGCGGCTCTCGGCGCCGGCCTGGCTCCCACTCGGGACCGACCACGTCATCGATCCGCTTCGCACCGTGATCGGCGCCCTCGGCTCCTGGGACTGCGGCCAGCAGGGACTGGTCCAGGTCCTCGTCCGCCCCGCCGCTGCCCGCTCCACCCGCATGCTCGTCCGAGCCGCCCGGTCGCTCCAGACCGGCCGGCCTACCGCGCTCGTCCCCCGGCTGCTCGCAGCCTGGCGAAGCGCGCCGGCGCACCCGTCGACCCCTGACCCGATGCGTACAGGCGACGTGCGCCACGCAGTCCACAAGGCGAGCGACCTCCCCGCCTTCGAGGTCGCCGTCCGCTACGGGCTCTCCTGTGCCCAGTCCGGCCGCGGCGCACGACGTCACCTACGCTCCCGCGCCCACGAGCTCACCGCCGCCTTCGGTGTCTATGCCGGGCGCAACCACCTCGTCGCACAGCACCGCTCGGGTGCTCGCCGGCGACTCGAACGACGCGTCTTCGGCCGTGCTCACGTTCTCGGCCTCTCCGAGGTCGCAGGCCTCGCGCATCTTCCCTACGACGAGATGATCCCCGGTCTCGCCCACGCGAGCGCCGCCGCGGTCGCCCCGCCGCCGGGAGTGCTGGCGGGTCCATGGCGCCAGGACAGCTCGGGACGGGAGGACGACGATGCGTACTTCTGAGGCCGCCGGTGACGAAGCCGGGCTCCGGGTACTCGGGGACGCCGAGATCGGCCCCCGGCGTGCCGTCGCCCTCGGGGTCGAAGACGGCCGCTTCCACACCCACGTCATCGGCGCCACCGGATGGGGCAAGTCGACGCTGCTCGCCAACCTGGCACTCGCCGACATGACAGCCGGTCGTGGGGTCGTCGTGATCGACCCGAAGGGCGACCTCGTCGTCGACCTGCTCGCCCGGATCCCCAAGCGTGCCCTTGAGCGACTGGTGCTCGTCGACCCCGAGGAGACCGAGGCGCCACCGTCCCTGAATGTCCTTTCGGGCGAGCCGGCCGAGGTGGCGGTCGACCACGTGGTGTCGGTGTTCGCCCGGATCTTCGCCGCCTACTGGGGACCGAGGACCGACGACGTGCTGCGCTCGGCGTGTGCCACCCTGCGCCGGCTCCCCGGTGCGACCCTGGCCGACGTCCCGGTGCTGCTCACCGACCGGCGCTTCCGGGCGCCCCTCGTGGCCGGACTGTCGGAACGATCGGGGCTGAAGGGCTTCTGGGACGGCTACGACGCCCTGTCGCCTGCCGGCCAGGCCCAGGTGATCGGCCCGGTCATGAACAAGCTGCGGGCCGTGCTCGCCCGGAGCTTCGCCCGGGACCTGCTCGGCTCGGCCACCTCCAGCTTCTCTATGGCCGATGTCCTCGACGGCGGCGTGCTCCTCGCCCGGCTCCCCAAGGGCCTCTTGGGCGACGACACCGCGCGGCTGGTGGGCTCGCTGCTGGTCGCCCGGGTGTGGCAGGCGGCCACCGACCGTGCCGGACGGACGGTCCGCCACGACGCGTCGCTCTACGTCGACGAGGCCCACAACTTCTTGGCGCTCCCCGGCGCGCTCGACGACGTGCTGGCCGAGGCCCGCGGCTACCGCCTGTCGCTCACCTTGGCCCACCAGCACCTCGGCCAGCTGCCCCGCGACCTCGCCGAGGCCGCGTCGGCGAACGCCCGCAACAAGGTGTACTTCAACGTCTCGCCCGAAGACGCCCGGGTGCTCGCC
>JAKAQW010000250.1 GCA_021819525.1 Actinomycetes bacterium | reverse complement strand
GGGTCGGTTCGCTGAGCATGACCGTCCACCTCGCCGCGCCGACCGGCCCGCACGCCCCGCCGCCGGAGCCGGCTACAGCTGGGGGCCCGGACCGGGCCCAGATCGCTGCCGCCCGGGAGTCCGCCCGGCGCCTGGCAGCCGGCGGCACCCTGTGGTGCGTGGCGCCAGGGGCACCCGAGCGCGCCTGCCGGATGGCTGCCACGATGGCCGTCCCCGCCGGTACCGGCCGACCACCGCTGCCTGCAGTTGCCGCCGACGGCACCGGGCTCGACCGGCTGCGGAGGCTCGTGCGCCGCGGCGACGTCCTTCTCGCTGCCGGTTCCGGCGACGACCCCGACCTCGTGCGGGTGCTGCGGCGCGGCGCACCGTGGGGGGTGCTGACCGTCCTGCTGTGCGAGGGCCGGCACCCGGCCTCCGGGACCGCCGACCACGTGCTGCGTGCCGACCGGACCGACGACGGCGGCAATCCGAGCGAAGCCGGCGGTGCCGAGGTGACAGCGACCCTGCGGGTGCTGCGGGAGCTGGTCCGCGATGCGCTCGACGACCCGTCCCTCCAGGCGCCCCCGGCGGCACCGTGCACGGACGTGGCATGCATCACCTGCTCGGACGAGGGACAGGTGGTAGAGGTGGTGGAGGCACCCGGTGACGACCGGGACCGGCGGGCCCGGGTGCTGGCCGAGGGCTCCTGCGAGCAGGTCGACGTTTCGCTGGTCGACCCGGTCGAGAACGGGGACCTGCTGCTGGTCCATGCCGGGGTGGCGCTCGCCGTCCTACCGGAGGTGGCACGATGACGACAACATCCCCTGCAGCGGCGTCATCGGCCGGGGCGGCATCGGCCCCGACATCGGCGTCATCGGCCGGGGCAGCATCGACATCGGCGTCATCGACATCGGCGTCATCGGCCGGGGCGGCGGGTCGCGAGGAGCAGGTCTTCGACCGGATCGAGGCCTTCCGCCGTCGTGCTCCCCGGCTGCGCGACGAGCACGTCACCCTGGCGCACGGCGCCGGGGGGAAGTCGTCGCAAGCCCTGCTCGAGGCGGTCTTCCTTCCCGCTTTCCAGGGCGAGGTCGGCACCGACCAGCCCGACGCCGCCCTGCTGGAGCCGGTGGCGGGCGAGCGTCTGGCGTTCACCACCGACTCGTTCGTGGTCAAGCCTCTCCGCTTCCCCGGTGGATCGGTCGGCGATCTCGCCGTCAACGGAACCGTGAACGACCTGGCGGTCGTCGGCGCCCGCCCCCTCGGCCTGTCGGTCGCCTTCGTGCTGGAGGAAGGGCTGGCGATAAGCGAGCTGCGCGACGTGGTGGCCGACCTGGCCGAGGCGGCGTCCCGGGCCGGGGTGGCCGTCGTGACCGGCGACACCAAGGTGGTCGGCCGGGGTGCCGCCGACGGCCTCTACATCACCTCGGCCGGGGTGGGGGCGGTCCCCGTCGGGCGGGAGCTCGGCGCCTCGCGGGTCCGTCCCGGCGACGTGGTGCTGGTGTCGGGAGCTCTCGCCGAGCACGGCATGGCGATCATGCTGGCTCGCGGCAACCTGGCCATCGACGCCGACATCGGTTCGGACACCGCGCCGCTCAACGGCCTGGTCGAGCAGCTGCTGGCGAAAGCGCCCGGCACCCGATGGCTGCGCGACGCCACCAGGGGCGGGGTCGGCACCGTCTGCAACGAGCTGGCCCGAGCAGCGGACGTGACGGTGGTCATCGAGGAGGCGGATCTCCCGGTCCGGCCCGTCGTGGCCGGGGCCTGCGAGCTGCTCGGGATCGACCCGCTGTACGTGGCCAACGAGGGCAGGCTGGTGGCGGTCGTCCCGCCTGACGAGGCGGATGCCGCGCTCGCGGCGATGCGGTCGCACCCGCTCGGGTCCGGAGCGGCGCGTGTGGGGGAGATCCGGCGAGAGCCGCCGGGGATCGTGGTCGCGGTGACCCCCTTCGGCGGGACCCGCATCGTGGACATGCTGGTCGGGGACCCGCTTCCCCGGATCTGCTGATCGGCTGGAAGGAGAGGACGTGCGATTCGTGGACGAATTCCGCGACCCGGCCGCCGCTCGGGAGGTGCTGGCCCGCATCCGGGATCTGGCCGGCGACGACCGGTTCAAGTTCATGGAGGTGTGCGGTGGGCACACCCACACCATCTACCGCTACGGGATCGAGCACCTGCTGCCCCCGGGGGTGGAGATGGTGCACGGTCCCGGCTGCCCGGTCTGTGTGATCCCGATGGGTCGGGTCGACGACGCCGTCTTCCTGGCATCGCACCGCGGGGTGATCTTCACCACCTTCGGGGACATGCTGCGGGTGCCCGGAAGCCACGGGAGCCTGCTCGACGCCATGTCGCAAGGGGCAGACGTGCGAACCGTCTACTCGCCGCTCGACGCCCTGCGCATCGCCGAGGACAACCCCGACCGCCAGGTGGTGTTCTTCGCCGTGGGCTTCGAGACCACCGCCCCCTCCACCGCGGTCACCCTGCTGCGGGCCCGGGCCGAAGAGGTCGGCAACTTCAGCGTGTTCTGCAACCACGTGACCATCGTCCCGCCGATGCGGGCCATCCTCGACTCACCGGATCTGAGCCTGGACGGCTTTGTCGGCCCCGGCCACGTGTCGACGGTGATCGGCCAGCGGCCGTACCGGTTCGTGCCCGACGAGTACGGCAAGCCGCTGGTCACCGCCGGGTTCGAGCCGCTGGACATCCTGCAGGCGGTGGCCATGCTGCTGGTGCAGATCCGGGAGGGACGCTGCCAGGTGGAGAACCAGTACACCCGGGCGGTCACCGAGGAGGGCAACCCGGCCGCCATGGCGGCCATCGCCCAGGTCTTCGAGGAGCGCCCCACCTTCGAGTGGCGGGGCCTCGGCACCATTCCCGCCAGCGCGCTGCGCCTGCGCGAAGAGATCGGGGCCCACGACGCCGAGCGGCGCTTCGACCTGCCCGGGGTGCCGGCGGCCGACCCGAGAGCCTGCCAGTGCGGTGAGGTGCTGCGGGGGGTCATCCGACCCTGGGAGTGCAAGGTGTTCGGTACCGCCTGCACCCCCGAGACGCCCATCGGCACCTGCATGGTGTCCTCCGAAGGGGCCTGCGCCGCGTACTACAACTTCGGTCGCCTGCACCGCGAGGCCGCCGAGGCGCTGAGCCGCTGAGGCGCGAGGGGAACGGGCGTGCACGAGCTGTCCTTGTGCCGTGCGGTGGCCGACGTCGTCACCTCCCACGCCGAGCGGCGCGACGTCACCCGGGTCACCGTGCAGGTGGGGCACCTGCGCCAGGTGGTGCCCGACACGCTCGTGTTCTGCTGGAAGATGGTTACCGACGGCACCGAGCTCGCCGGCTGCGAGCTGGCGGTCGAGCACGTCCCCGCCGTCGGGGTGTGCCGATCGTGCGGGGCTCGCAACGAGCTGGACGAGCCGGTGCTGCGCTGCGCGGCCTGCGGCGGCCGTGACGTGGTGCTGGTATCGGGAGAGGAGCTCCTGGTGGCGTCGATGGACCTGGCGACGAGCGACTGAGATGGGGCGCTTCCACCGACACTCGGACGAGACGGCCCACCGCCATGGCGGCCCGGACGGCAGCCACGGCAGCCACGACGGAGCGGACACCGGAAATGGCAGCCACGACGGCGCCGACGCCGGACATGGCGGTCACGACCACGGAGCCGGATCGGACGTGGGGGACCACAGCGGCTACCGGAGCGGCCCTGAGCGGGTCGAGCTGCTGAAGGAGATCCTCTCGGAGAACGACCGGACTGCCGCGGCCAACCGCGCCGACTTCGCCGCCAGCGGGGTCTCGGTGGTGAACCTGATGTCCTCCCCTGGGGCCGGAAAGACCACGCTGCTCCGGCGCACGCTCACCATCCTCGGGCCCGGGATCAAGGTCGGGGTGCTGGAGGGGGACATCGAGACCAGCCTGGACGCCGACCGCCTGGAGGGGCTGGGCGCCGAGGTCACCCTGGTCAACACCAGTGCCGGCTTCGGCGCGGAGTGCCACCTGGACGCCGTGATGGTCCGCTCGGCCCTGCCCCGCCTGCCACTGTCCAGCCTGGACCTGGTGGTGATCGAGAACGTCGGGAACCTGGTCTGCCCGGCCGAGTTCGACGTCGGTGAGCACGCCAGGGCCATGGTGTTCTCGGTCACCGAGGGAGAGGAGAAGCCCCTCAAGTACCCGGTGATGTTCCGCTCGGCCGACGTGGTGGTGGTGAACAAGGTGGACTTGCTGCCGTACCTGGACTTCGACCTGGACCTGTTCCTTTCGAACCTGGCCGATGTCAACCCCGGTGCCACTGTCGTGCGGACCAGCGCCCGCACCGGCGAGGGCTTGGATGGCTGGTGCTCCTGGCTGCGGGGTCTCGCCTCCCGGTAGCGGAGCCGATCGCAGGGCCGGCGCGCAGGGCGCCGATTCTCCGGAGGCACGAACCTCCTGCCGGCCGGGCCCCGGGAGCCGCTCTTCGTTCTCCAGGTGACGACGTGCCAGCGGCACGAGAGCAGGCTCGTCTCGGCATGCAGCGTGCCGATGGCGCTCGTCGCGGGTGCGGGACTCGGTGTCACGGCACGAGAGCAGGCTCGTCTCGGCATGCAACCCCGGTCTTGGATGCGCCACGGATGCGCCAACGGTGCATGTTCTGTCTCGTGGGCGCCTCGGTGTCGTTGGTGATGCACCTGGTCGAGGAGGCGCTCGACCTGTTCTTGGGGTTCGTGCTCGGCCCCATCTTGGGCCGGCTGTCGATCCCCGCTCGCAGCGAGCTCACGA
>JAKAQW010000052.1 GCA_021819525.1 Actinomycetes bacterium | reverse complement strand
GTGGTCACCACCACCACCACCACCACCGTGCCTGATCCAGGGGGATCGACGACGGTGAGCGTCGTGCAGCTGGCGTTCACCGACACCGCGGAGCCCGGCACCGACCCGAAGTCCACCAGGCTCGGCGAGCAGAGATCCCTCCCGCTCGAGGTCACCACGGTCCCCCCAGCGGTCGATCCACTGGTCGGGGCTATGCCGGTCAGCACCGGGGCCGGTGTCACCGGCGTCGGCGCCGGGATCGGCACCACCACCGTGATGGTCTTGGTGACCGTCGGCGCCGCGGCGTACAGCGGTTCGCCGGCGGGGCCGCCGGCCTGGTTGGCGACCACCACGCAGCTACCCGCCTTGGCGTAGTCCACGGTGGTGCCGTCGGTGCCCGACACCGAGCACACCCCCGCCCCGCTCGAGGCACCGACGGAGAAGACCACCGGGTTGGCCGATCCGCCGCCGGTGGCCGACAGCGTCGCTGTGGTGCCCGCCACCCCCGACGACGGTGCGGCCCACGAGATGGCCTGGGGGTCGAGCTGCACCGACCCGGCGCTGCAGGGCTGCGAGCCGCTCGACACGCCCCGCTGGTCGGTGAACGGGCACAGGGCGCTGCCGCCCGCCGTGGTCGGGTCGGGGATCAGGCCGATGGCGGGGTTGGGCGTGACTGGCAGGACCGTCTCGGTCGGCCCCCCGTTGGCTGCCAGCGGGCCCAGCTCGCCGCTGAGCGCCGAGCCCGGCGTTGACGTCGCTCGTGGCCGGGGACGAGCCGAAACAGGAGGTGTTGCTCCCCACGTTGTAGCCCAGGCTGATCCAGGATCCGCCGCTGTCCTCGCAGGCGCCGCTGTTGGTGCTGGCGCTGGCGAAGATGTCGGCGCCGACAGTGACCGAGGACGTCTGTTTCGTGCCGGTGGCCTCGGAGCTGTAGATGATGGGTGCACCGCCGGTGCTATCGAGGAAGGTGGTGTGCAGCACGGTCAAGATGCCGGTGCCGGCAGACCCGTTGGCGATAGCATCGCCAACGGCGGAGCTGCGAACGGAGTCGTTGGTGCACGTCGAGTCGGACACCGCCAGCCTGCCGCCGTTGTAGACGCCGCCGCCGTATCCGTTCGGCTCGAGTGTGCGAGTGTGCGAGTGTGCGAGTGTGGGATTGCTGGCGTCCTCCACGGTGACCCCGCGGAGCACGGCGGTGACCCCACCGTCGATGACGAGCACCGGCCCGGCGCAGGACGCGGTGCTGCAGCCGCTGGTCTTGCCGCTGTTGCCGCTGAGCGTCCGGGTTGCGGGCCGCGACGGCCCCCAGCTCGTCTGCCACTACTGCTATCTCCTCACCCGGGTCGCCGACGAGTGCTGAGATGTCGGCCAGGTCGGAGCCGATCACGACGCAGTCCATCGCCAATCCGGCTCCGAGCGCGACGGCCCACGCCTCCCAAAGCAGCTTCTTGGCAGCCGCAGGGTCGCCGCCGGCGGCCGCCAGGGCCGCCAGGGCCGCCTGGTCGAAACGGTCCGAGTCGGCGAGCGTCAACGCGTACAGCGCATGGGCGAAGCACTCGTGGCTATCCCGGGTGCCTTCGGCTTCGCTCAGCTGCACCGCCTCGCCTAGCAGCGTCTCGCACTCCGCCAGCCGGCCACCGCTTCCGGCCAGTTGCCCGCGTGCCACCAGCGAGCGGACCAGCGCGCCACGATTGCCGCTCGCCCGTGCCGTGTGCTCTGCCCGGTGCCCTGCTTCTTCGGCGAAGCTCGGATCGCCGTCCATCACGATGGCGGTAGCGAGCAAGGCGAGCAGGTCGGCGCGGTCTTCGTCTCCGAGCCCGGCACACGACGCGGCGGCCTCGGCAGCCCTGCGGGCGTCGGACATGCGTCCTTGGAAAAGGATCGCCCGCACCGCACAGCGCCACAGAGCACCGGCCAGCTCGGGGGGGGCTCCAGCGTCTATGAGCGCGAGCGCTCTCGACTCGGCTTCGACCGCCCTGCCCGACGCCAGGCGGGCAGACGCGATGCCGGCCTCAGCGTGCACTCGGCGCCAGTCGCCAGGCTCGAGGCCCGCCAGCTGCAGCTCGTAGCACTCGACCGAGGTGGTGCAGGATCGTCATCGGCAACGTCGCCGACTTGGCCCCGCCGGCCAGCTCGACGCCGGCCGGGCCCTGTGCTTGGATCGACCCATCGCGCACGAGGGCTGCAACCAGCTCGGTGACGAACAGCGGGTTCCCCCCGGCTCGCCCCACCTGCTCGACCAGGCGGGCCCCGAAGCGAGCACCGACCAGCCACTCTCCGAGCGCGACACACTCCGCGGCGCCAAGCGGGCCGAGCTCGACCCGCGTCAGCACACCCTGGCGGGACCACCGGGTGACCAGCCTGGACAGCTCTGGGCTGCGAGGGGCCCGCCGAGCGGTGCACACCAAGGTGGTCGGCTCTGCCAGGATCGAACCGCCCACGGCGCCCAGCAGCTCGAGTGTCGCGTCGTCGGCCCAGTGGAGATCCTCGAGCAGCACCACCATCGGGCCGAGAGCGCCCAGCTCGGCGAACGCCGAGAGGATCGCTTCTCCCGACCCGGGGGCCACGTCGCTGGCCTCGGGCGGGTCGGCCTCGGGCGGGTCGGCACCGACCGCCTCGGCATCGCCTCTGCGGCGCAACCCGCCCAGCTCGCCTCCCAAGGCCTCGACCAGCAAGGCGAACGGGCGGCGCCGGTTGAGTGGCGAGGTGCTCGCCGACACGCTAGGGACACCTGAAGCGGCGATCGCCGAGGCGACGAGCGCGCTCTTGCCGATCCCCGGATCCCCCTCGACGAGCACGACGCGCCCGGCGCCGGTGACGCCCGTCGTGATCGCGTGGCGCAGCACTCCGAGCTCCGATTCCCGGCCGAGCAAGGGCGGCGGGCCTTTGGTCGGCCACCACTTCCCATCCCACCACTTGCCATCCCGGTCCCTCACCGCCACATCCTCGCAGAGGCCATCCCCTGCCGCTCTCCCCGGGGCATTCGAGGATGCCGTCCTGCGCGATCTTCGACCTGACTGTCCATCGCGCGCCCTGGCGCGAGAGAGTATTGAGGTGCGCGTGTTCGAGATGAGCAGGACGACGTTCCGCCGGTTCACCCTGGCGGTGGTGGTGATCTTCGTGGGCCTGGTCGCCACCGGGGGCTGGGTGCGGGTATCGGAGTCCGGTCTGGGCTGTCCGACGTGGCCCAAGTGCACCGGGCAGAGCATCGTCGCCACCGGTTCGTACCACTCGTGGGTGGAGTTCTCCAACCGGTCGCTCATCACGCTCATCGGGGTGCTCATCGGGGTGATCGTGCTCGGGGCGATCCGTTCCCGGCCCCGGCGCCGCGAGCACGTGGTGCTGGCCATCGGCCTGCTCGTCGGCTACGTGGGCGAGGCGGTGCTCGGCGGGGTCACCGTGCTGGAGAAGCTGGCCCCGGCCTTGGTCGCCAGCCATCTGGTGCTGGCCCTGCTGCTGCTGTCCGACGCGGTGGTCCTCCACTGGTTCGCCTCCCGGCCACCAGGCGTGCCGGGCCGGTTCGGCTTTCCCAAGCTCCGCCCCCGTGTCCCGCCCCGGGTGCTCGCAGCAGCGCGCGTCCTGGCCGCCTTGTTCTGGGTCACCGTGGTCCTCGGCACGGTGGTGACGGGCACCGGCCCCTACAGCGGCAATCCGGGCACCCCGCGGTTCGGGTTCTCGCTGCTGAGCGTGGTCGAGACCCACGGGGCCAGCGGCCTGCTGCTCGGCGGGTGCGCCGTGGCCACCCTCGTCCTGCTCGCTGCCACCGGCGCTCCCAGGGACATCCGCCGGCGGATGTGGGTGGCGGCCGCCCTCCTCGTCGCCCAGGGCGCCCTGGGGCTCAGCGTGTACTTCACCCACTTCCGGGCGGGGATCATCGAAGCCCACGTCGTCGGGGTGGCGTTGCTGCTGGTGGCCTTCATGGCCTATACCTTGAGCCTGAACGAGATCCTGCCGGCCGAGCCTCACGGCTCTGACGACGCCCAGCGTGTAGCGGTGTCCTTGCCCGGGTCGGTCGCCGTCGACCGGGGAGATCTGGCTCCGGCGGAGGGAGTGGGATTCGAACCCACGGAGGCTCGCGCCTCACGGCTTTTCAAGAGCCGCGCATTCGTCCGCTCTGCCATCCCTCCAGGGCCCACCGAGGCTACAGCGCCGCCGCTTGCCTCGTCGCCGCCTCGCCGCGGAGCACGAGCAGCTGCGCCCCGCCCGAGCGCGAGCGTTGCACGAGCCCGACCGGCTCATGGAGCCCTGTGCTGCGGCCGACGAGGCCGGCGCTCGCGACCGTCGGTGGATGGTGCCGGGCTGTGATGAGGATCGGTGCAGACCCCTGGACGCGAGGTCGTGGCCTCGACCTGCTGAAGCTCTATGTCCGGAGCCACGTCCCGGGAGCAGGTAGGCCGGCGTCGTTCGGTCCGGTGCCGGCGATCTGGCGGCGCAGCCCGTTCACCCACGCGTCGGCCCGCCGCCAGGCCGCGCCGGCCTGCGCCCGGCGCTCGGGCGCCCCCGAGGCTGCCGACGGGTAGGAGCCGAGGAACTTGACGTCGGCCAGCTCGGCGTGGAGCACCCGCAGGCAGTCGGCTACCACCTCGTCGGCCAGATGGCCTTCTACGTCCACGAGGAAGCAGTAGCTGCCCAGCTGCCGCTTGGTCGGTCTCGACTCGAGCTTGGTCAGGTTCAGATCCCGCGCCGCGAACTCGCTCAAGATGGCGTGGAGGCTCCCGGGATGGTCGGCGCGCTGGAAGCAGACGATGCTGGTCTTGTCGTGACCGGTCGGCGCAGGTATCCCCGAGCGCGCCAGCACCACGAAGCGGGTCTGGTTCTCCGGGTGGTCCTCGACGGCTGGAGCCAGCACCTCGAGCCCGTAGAGCTCGGCTGCCAGACGCGGTGCCAGCGCGGCTGCTCCTGCCCTGGGGTGCGCGCCGAGCATCTGGGCCGCTTCGGCGGTGGAGTTGGTCGCCACCACTGCCGCCTCGGGGAGCCGGTCGGCGAGGAAGCGACGGCACTGGGCGGTGGCCACCGGGAACGAGAGCACCTCGGTGACGTCATCGAGGGCTGTGCCCGGTGCTGCCATCAGGTGCAGGTGCACGTCGAGCACCACCTCGCGTTGCACGAGCAGGTCCAGCTCGAACACCAGGGTGTCGACGGTGGCGTGCACCGTCCCTTCGATGGCGTTCTCGATGGGGACGAACCCGATGTCTGCCTCGCCGCCGGCGACCGCCTGCAGGGCGTCACCGATGGTCGCCATGGGCAGCATGGTCCCGGCCGCCAGGTCGTGCTGGCTGCGCAACGCCTCCTCGGTGAAGGTGCCGCTCGGGCCGAGGTAGGCGACTCGCCTGGGTGCTCGGTCACCGGCTTCCTTCCCGAGACGCCCCCCGGGAGCGCCTCGGTCCTGCCCGGTTCCTCGGTCCTGCCCGGCGCCTCGATCCTGCCCGCTTCGGGGTGCCCGGCTCGGATCCGCGCGGTCCCCTTGCGGTGCATCGTCTCCCCCGGCCGGCGCACCGGCGGCGTGGGCCGGGGGCTGGTCGGTCGCAGCGCGGGTCATGGACGGGCAGGATAGTGGCCGATCATGGACGAGACCGCTGTGCGCCAGCTCCTCGACGACGTCCGCTCCGGAGCGTGCCAGGCCGACGAGGCGGTTCGCCGGATACGGCGGCTGCCCTTCGCCGACTTGGGGTTCGCCCGGGTGGACCACCACCGAGCCCTGCGGCAGGGCTCGGTCGAGGCTGTGTACGGCCCGGGGAAGTCGCCGCAGCAGTGCGCCGCCATCGTGGTCGAGCTCCTCGGTCAACCGGTCTCGCTGCCGGTGGTGCTCACCCGAGCCGACCCGGTCCAGGTGGCTGCTGCGCTCGCTGCCGCCCCCGACGGCCAGGTCACCGCGTCGGGTGCGCTTGCCACGGTCACCTGGCGCCCCGCACCCCCGCGGCCCGGCCAGGTGCTGGTGGTGACGGCTGGCACCGCTGACCTGCCGGTAGCCGACGAGTGCATGGCCGTGCTCGAGGCAGCCGGGTTCCGCCCGTCCCGGCTGGCGGACTGCGGCGTCGCCGGCGTGCACCGGCTGCTGGCTTCCGCCGACGAGCTGGCCGACGCCGATGTGGTGGTGGTGGTGGCCGGCATGGAGGGAGCGCTCGCCAGCGTGGTCGGCGGGATCACCGGTGCTCCGGTGGTCGCCGTCCCCACCTCCGTCGGCTACGGCGCGTCGTTGGAAGGGGTGACCGCGTTGCTGGCCATGTTGTCCTCGTGCGCGGCAGGCGTCACCGTGGTCGGCATCGACAACGGCTTCGGGGCGGCGTGTGCCGTCGCCCGGATGTTGCCGTGAGCCCGTGGCCCAGATGTCGGCGTGCGCCGGGGTCCGGACGGTGAGGCGAACCTCGGTGCCGGCGCGCGCCGTGGCCCAGATGGCGGCGTGCGCCGTCGCCCGGATGTTGCCGTGAGCCGTCGCCCAGATCCTGGAGCGGGACGCCGTGGGGATCCTCCGGCGAGCTCGCATGCCGCTGCGGGGCCGAGCCTCGACGAGCGGCCGTCGACAGGCAGGCGCCTGGCCTGGTTCCACTGCTTCGCCGGGGTGGCCGGTGACATGGTGCTCGGCGCTCTGCTCGACGCCGGTGCCGAGGTGGACGAGGTGCGCCGCATGGTCGGGCTGCTCGGACTGTCAGGGTGGACGCTGGAGGCGGAGCCGGTGGTGCGCGGCGGGATCGGTGCCACCCGGGCCGTGGTCTCGGTCGCCGGCACCGATACGACCAGTCGTCCCTACGCCGACCTCGATGCCCTGGTGCGGCGGGCCGATCTGCCGACGCCGGTGGCCAGCCGTTCGCTCAGCGTGCTGCGTGCGTTGGCCGAGGCCGAAGCAGGTGTTCACCGGGCGCCCCTCGACGAGGTGCATCTCCACGAGCTCGGCGGCCACGACACCCTGGTCGACATCGTGGGCTCGGCCGCCGCGCTCCATCTCCTGGGGATAGTCGACGTGGCGGTGTCGGCCATCGCGGTGGGCACCGGCACCGTGCACGGCGCCCACGGTCTCCTCCCCAACCCGGCTCCGGCAGTGGTGGGGCTGTTGGACGGCCTGCCTGTGGTCGGGGTCGACACGTCGCTGGAGCTGACCACGCCCACCGGTGCTGCCCTGATGGCCACCTGGGCCAGCCGCAGCGGTCCTCTGCCGGCCATGACGGTGAGCGCAACCGGCTTCGGGGCCGGGTCGGCGGACCCACCGGGCGTGGCGAACTGCGTGCAGGTGATCGTCGGCGAAGCGGCTCGGGGGAGCGCCGGCCAAGCGGGTGCCGACCCGGACGCCGCGGGTCGCCTCGGGGGTGCGGTCGAGCCGGTCGTGGTGCTGGAGACCACCGTCGACGACGTCACCGGGGAGACGCTGGGCCACGCCGTGGCGGCCCTCATCGCCTCGGGAGCGCTCGATGCCTGGGTGACGCCGGTGACCATGAAGCACGGCCGGCCCGGGCACGTGGTCAGCGCGCTTGCCGCACCGGCTGGCGCCGGCTCGGTGCGCGAGATCCTGCGGCGCGAGACCGGCACGCTCGGGGTTCGGGTCCACTGGGTGCAGCGTTGGTCGTCACCTCGCCGTGTCGAGCACGTCACCGTGGCCGGCCACCAGGTGGCGATCAAGGTCGGACCGGACCGGGCCAAAGCTGAGCACGCGGACGTCGTGCGGGTGGCGGGCGCCTTGGGGCTCCCGGTCCGCCAAGTCGCCTTTGCCGCCGAGACGGCCTGGTCGGCGCTGCACCCCAGTCGTGGTCGGCTCCGCGGGGACTGATCGAGCTCCAGGTCGTGATGGCGGGAGGCGCCGCGTCTCGTCTCGAGGAAGGGGCCGCGGTGTCTCGAGCCGTGCGCGGCCTCGGCTCGGAGCGGGGGACGACTACCGCTTGGCCGGGGGGAGTACCGTAGGTGTCATGGCTCGCCGCGTCCTCCGGGTTCCTCGTCGGAGAGCTGCCAGCTCCGACGACCGCTCGACCACGACGCCATCGGCACCGGAGCCCGGCAGCGGCGAGGCTCGAAGTCCTCGACCTGGTTCTGGGCCATCGGCACCCGGGGGCGGCAGCCTCGGGGCCCGAAGCTCCGGAGCTGCTCCTGGTGGCCGCGCGAGCGCTCTCGAGGCCGCTGCCGAGCCTGACGAGCACCCCGTCACGGTGGCGCCCGTCACGGTGGCGACGAGCGGGCCCTCGGGCGACGTCCACGAGGTATCGGCCCTGACAGAGAGGCCCCTGACAGATCGGGCCGTCATCGCCGCCTCGGGTGAGGTCCGCGAGGTGCCCGGTGGGACTGGGACGACAGCTGGCAGCGCGCCACCTGGTGCGGCTGGCGAGCTGCTGGTGCCGCCCGACGACCCCGACGACTGGTCGGACGACCAGTGGCTGGCCTGGCTGGGCCAAGGGGACGACGACAGCGAGGCGGCCGAGCCGAGGGCACCGAGGGTGCAGCGCTCTGCGGGTGGGCAGATCCTCGGCAACGCCATGCTCGGCTTGGCCGAGGCCATGTACGGGCAGAAGCGACCCGAGATCGTGGTGGAAGCTGACGCTTCGGGGGATCCGATGGGTGACGACCTCCAGCTCTACTTGGATCCGGAGCATCCCGAGGACTCGGTCGTCTTCGTCCGCGGCTCCCGGCGCCGAGGGGGCCCCCGGCCTTCACCTGGTGCGGGTCCGTAGGCGTGTCCTCGGGCACACACGCCGGCAGGGTGCTCAGTCGGCTGCCTCGGCCAAGACCTCGGCGAGCGCCGGGTGCACCGGCATCGAGTCGACGAGGTCGCCGACCCGCAGGCCGGCGGTGACGGCCACCCCGAGCACGGCGACGAGCTCCGAGGCGTGACGACCGACGACGGTGCCACCGAGGACCACCCCGGTGGCCGGGTCCGAGATGATCTTCACGAAGCCCCGGGTGTCCTCGGAGATGAGCGCTCGGGCATTGGCGGAGAACGGGACCTTGGTGACCCGGATCTTGCGACCCATCGCGAAGGCGTCGGCCTCGGCCAGCCCGACGTCGGCGATCTCGGGCTCGGTGAAGATGGCCGACGGCGCCTTGTCGTAGTTGAGGTGCCGGTGGGCGGCAGTGTGCCCGATCACGACGTGCTCGGCGATCTTGCGGCCCTGCATGGTGGCGACCGAGGACAACGGGAGCTTTCCCGACAGGTCGCCGGCGGCGTAGATGTGGGGGATGTTGGTCTGGCAGTGGTGGTTGATCGGGACATGGCCCGACGCGCTGATCTGCACGCCGGCGCGTTCGAGACCCAGGTCCTCGCTGTTGGGGACGGAGCCCACCGCCAGGAGCACGTGGCTGCCGGCCACACGCCGGCCGTCGTGGCACGACACCACCACCTGCTCGGAGCTCCGCTCCAGCTCGACGGCGCGCGCGCCTTTGAGCAGCTGCACGCCCCGGTTCAAGAACTCGTCCTCCAGTACGGCGGCTGCCTCGGGGTCCTTGCCCGGCAGCACCTGCTGGCGGCTCACCACCAGCGTCACCGACGAGCCCAGCGACACGAACAGGTGGACGAGCTCCACCCCGGTCACTCCCGAGCCCACCACCACCAGGTGCTCGGGGAGGGTCTTCGGCGGGTAGGCGTCTCGGGTGACGAGCACCCGGTCGCCGTCGGGGACGGCCCACGGCGGCACCCGGGGACGGCTCCCGGTGCTGAGCAGCACGGCATCGGCGTGGACGGTGCGAGTGTCATGGCCGGCTTCGGCGATCTCGACGGTGTGCGGGTCGAGGAGCCGACCGCGTCCGTAGACGAGCTCGACTCCCTGGCTGCGCAAGATGGCGGTGGTCGAGGTGGTCAAGTGCTCGGTGATGGCGGCGATGCGGCGTTCGAGGACGGCCAGGTCGAGGGTGGCGTGCAGCTCGCCGAGACCCATGCGACCCATCCGGTCCAGGTCGACCATGGCGCCGCCGGTGGCGATCATGGCTTTCGACGGGACGCAGTCACGCAGGTTCGCCGCTCCTCCTACCAGGTCCTGCTCTACCAGGGTCACCTCGACACCGAGCCGGGCAGCGTCGGTGGCGGCCTGGGAGCCGGCGGGGCCTCCGCCGATGATCACGAACCGCATAGCACCTCGAGACGCTCGCGCGAGCGCGAAGAGGGCGCCCGGGATCCGGGCGCCCTCTCGCTCCATCGAGCTACTGGAAAGGCAGCGACATCTCCTACAGCGCGGGCGGGACCAGCTCCCGACTGAGATGCCTCCGGGCGACTGGCTGGGATTCGCCAGGCGGTCCAGCGAGCCGGTCTAGCGGCCAGCCACCTCCAGGGTCCCACGTCGATTGTGCAGTTGGACCACCTCCTTTCTCTGGTGCGCCCATGGTAGCGCCGGCGTGTGGAGATGTGCGGCATCATCGGGCGGCTGCATCTCCCAGATCGAGCCGGTAGAGGTTCGTCTGGCGCACCACGAACCCCAGCCGCTGGTAGAGGCGGTTGGCCGCTTCCCGGGACGGGCGAGACGTGAGGTCGACGTTGCGGGCGCCAGCCGAGCGGGCTCGGGCGATCGCGGCTCGGCACAGCGAAGCACCGATCCCGGCACCGCGTGCGTGCTCCGCGACCACCACGTCTTCGATCCAGGCCCGCAGACCGGTCGGAACCCGGAACACCACCAACGTCAGGCTGCCTACCACCTGCCCGTCGTGGCGAGCCACCAGCACCGCCGTACCTGGGGCGGCGACCATCTCGGCCAACGCCTCGGCGCTGAGCGGCCCTGCCGATGTCGACAGCTGGGGAAGCAGCTCCCTGAGCGCGGCGAGAACCTCCGGGGTGGCTTCGGAGACTTCGGTGACTTCCACGCCGGAAGCGTCGTCCACGGGCACCCGGCCACAGTAGCGGCACCGCCTCGAGGCGATGGCACCAGGCACGGGTTGGTCGACGGCGCGGTCACGTCGACCTGTGGCGCTCGTGGGTCCAGCGCCGGCTCCGGCGGTGTCACCCGATCCGTGGGGTGTGCCGGTTCGGCGCGGCGCCGGCTCCGGCGAGGTAACCCGATCCTCAGTCCTTGCCCAGCTGGGTCCCGCGGGCCCGGGGCGGGGGAGAGGCCCGCAGGGCCCAGCTGGCGATCCGGGGCTGCCCAGTGCTCAGGCAGCCGGTCGGTCCAGGCGCTCTTCGAGCAACCGGAGCTGGTGCTCTACGGCGTCGAGGGTGCGCCGGTGCTCCGCGATCTCGGCGCAGGCGTTGGCGACGGCACCTGAAGCCGTCAGCTGGGCCAAGCGCTCGCGCACTCTGGTCATCGTGTGGGGCATGGCAGCCTCCTCAGGTCCTTGGATCGGTCGGGAGCCGGCGGGTGTTCCCCTGACGCGACCAGTGTGGCGGAGCCATGTTTCTCCACTGTCACCGATGCGTGAACGGAAGAAGAACTTGCGCGTCACCGGCAGTGCACGCCGGGCTCCGCTGCTGTCAGGTGCAGCGGCGGGCGCCCGGGGCCAAGCCTCGATGCAATGCCTGCTGGCGAGCGGGCCAGATCGGCTACCGGCTGATGTGCCGGGCGCCGGCAGTGGCCGTGTCGTACACGCAGCGCGCGGCCGACGTCGGTCTGACCGTGGCTGCCTGGCAGCGTTGCACCGCGGCAGGGGACACCGCGAGAGGTGGGGGTGCTCGGCTCACGTCGTACCAGGCCCAGACGCCGCCGCCGTGGACCGGTGGCCTGCCGAGGGTGGCTGTCATGAAGGCCACCGCCGCGGTCGGCGGTGCGGTGACCGCGGCGATCACCACCGTGGTCACTCCCCAGCGCCCCATGGCCTGCCGGACCGTTCGGAGTGAACCCGGGGTGGCAGCCGGGGGAGGGCCGAAGATCGACAGGTCGGTCAGGATGCCGTCCACGCTGGTGGACCTGGGCTTGTCCACCACATGGCCCCCCGGCCCCGGGACGAAGGCATCGCCACCGGCCATCACCGCCGGCGCCCCGTTCACCGCCTGCCAGACGCTCGTCTCCGACAGTCCCCACGGCAGCGCCAGGACTACCGACTTGCTCGGGAGATGCCGCGCGACCGTGGAGTACCACCGGGGTGTCGTCACCGGCTGGGTCACGAGCGGCAGGCGATAGGCGAGCCCGACCGGGAACAGCACGGCGCCAGCCACGACCAACCCGAAGATGCCAGCTAGGTGGTCGTCGAGGAGCCGCCGGAGGCGCCGAAACGGGCGTGGCGCGTTCTCGGAGCTCCCGAGCCCCCGAGCAGTCTCGGCACCGGCGCTCGCTGGTCGCTGCTGGGCACCGGAGTCGCGGTGCCGTCCTCGCGCACCAGGGCTGGCCGGTTGCCGGAGGTCGTCGATCCCCGCCCCCTGCGCTTCGGAACCGGAGCCATCCCCCTGCACCCTGGCTCCGGAGCCAGGGTGCCACCGGCCGGCCATCACGGCGACCAGCCGGTCCAAGGCGACGGCACCGATCACCGCTACCAGCAGGTCGATGGCCTCCGATATGCGGCTGGGGCTGGCTTCGTCCACGAGCGGGACGTGAGCCAGCAGGCTCCAAGGCAGCCACCAGGAGGTGGCCGAGCTGCTGGGGCCGTGGGTGAGCACGGCGGGCGACGTGGTCACCAGCACGGTGCCGAGCGACAGCACCGCCAGGATGGCTCCGAGCGCGCCAGCCAGTCGGACGAGGCCGTCCCGGCGCAACGCGACGACGCCGACGAGCAGGGCAGCGACCACGCTCAGGCCGAGAAAGCCCGTTCCGGGGCCGGGCTGACCGGTGTAGCCGAAGAGGATCGGGGAGGGCGCCTGGTGGTAAGCAGCACCTCCCACCAGGAAGAATTCCGACAGGGCGTTCCCTGTGCGGGCGATGAACGACCATGGTGCGCCGACTGTGTGACGAGGCCCGGCCAGAGCGAACCACAGCGGATAGGCCAGCAGCACACCGGCGCCGCTCACGGCGACGACGGCTCCTCGCAGGGCCCGGGGTAGATGCCGGTGGTACACCTCGGGACGCTTCCAGGCGGTGAAGCTGCCCAGCAGGACGACGCCGATGGCCGCGCTGAGCGCCGTGATGACCAGCATCTCGGGACTGACCATGAATTGCGCTGCGATCAGCAGGGCCAGGACCAGGCCGACCCGGATCGGTGCTCGCTGCTGGCGGACGAGCAGCTCGTCCAAGCAGAGCACGATCAGCGGTGGGAGCACCAAGAACGCCACCTGCAGGTGCACGTACTGCAGGCTGGCTACCACCAGCGGCGAGAAGCCGTAGAAGAGCCCGCCGAGCGCTGCCGACGGCCACCACCGCACCCAGCGGCGCAGCAGCAGGTAGGCGGCCAGCGCAGAGAACGCAGGAGTGAGCGTCAGGACGGTGTTGACCGACGCGACCGGGCCGAAGACCCAGGTGACCGGGGCAGCCGTGATGGCCAGGCCCAGCACGCCGGGGTTGTCGAGCAGGTTCACGCCGCCGGGGTGGTAGTCGGCGCCGGTGAAGAAGGGCGAGTGGCCGTGGAGCATCGCCTGTGCCGGCGCCCAGAAGAACCACAGGTACTGACCGGGGTCGCCACATGCGCACAGGTAGGTGGACGTGGGGTGGCCACTCCAGACGTGCCACCAGATCCCGATCGAGGCGGCCAGGTAGGCGCAGAACAGCCCGGCCACCAGCACCGCCGGATGATTCGAAGGGCACCGGCGCGTCCGGGGGGGCCAGCGCCGCCGCCGAGCGGCTGCTGGCGCGGGGGCAGGCCTCGTGCCCGACGCCGATCCGGGGCTCCCCGACGGGTCATGCAGTCGCGCCGCACCCCCCGACGGGTCATGCAGTCGCGCCGCACTGCTCGACGGCTTCGGCTCCGGCGCCATGCCTCCCGGGTTGCCGGCTGTCGACTCGCGGTCGGCGTCCAAGTCGGCTGTCGTCGACTCGCGGGCAGAGCCTGGCATCGGCCGAGTGTGGCACACCCGTCGTGCTCCGAGCGCATGGTGGGGCGCGTTCGAGCGTTCCCACTATCGGTGACACCGAAAACCGCTACCGCTGACGCTCTCCGCCAAGCGGTTCTCCTCGAAGTGCCGGTGGTCCCGAGCCTGCCGGTGGTCCCGAGCCTGCCGGTGGTCCCGAGCCTGCCGGTGAACCGCGGGGCCTGCCGGTGAACCGCGGGGCCTGGCGGTGAACCGGGTCACCGCTCGATCGCACGTCGGCGGGCGGTCCGGCGCGGCGCCAGTCGGGACCCGCCTCGATGTCGGCTCCGCTCCGGGTACCGGGAGCGGCCTCGATGCAGGCTGCGTCTCGGATGTCGGCTCCGCTCCGGGTACCGGGAGCGGCCTCGATGCAGGCTGCGTCTCGGATGTCGGCTCCTCTCCGGGTGCTGCCGGGTCGGAGGATGCCATCGATCTGGCCCGTGGCTCGGTGAGGCGGCCGGGCCTGCTCCAGGTGCTCGGGGCGTTCGTCCGACGGGACTGGGCCATCGCCCGCTCCTACAAGCTGCCCTTCGTCCTCGGACTGGTGCAGACCACTGCCACCTTGGGGTTCCTGTACTACCTGGCGCGTCTGGTGGGCCCCCGCATCGGCCCTGTCGACGGCGGCATCCGCGGCGGGTACTTCGGCTTCGTGGTCATCGGCACCACCTTCCTCACCACGGCCACCGCCGTGCTCACCTCCTTCGCCCAGCGTCTGCGGACCGACCAGACGACCGGCACGCTCGAGGTGGTCTTCACCATGCCCCCGCCGCCTGCGATGGCAGTGCTGGCCAGCGCGGCCTATCCGGCCCTGTTTGCCGGAGCGGTGGCGGTGGTGGAGGTGGCGGTGGCCGTGGGGGCGTTCGGCATGCGCTTCGACGTGGACCTGGTGTCTGCGCTCGGCGCTATGGCCGGCCTGGCGGGCACCGTCGTCCTCGGCAGCGCTGCCGGGTTCGCTCTCGCCACCTTCGTGCTGGTGTTCAAACGCGGCGAGTCGCTCACTGCGCTGGCGGCGTCGGCGCTGTCGATGCTCGGTGGCGTCTACTACCCGGTGGCGGTGATGCCGGAGCCGCTGCGGGTGGCGGCCGAGTGCCTGCCGTTCACCTGGGCGCTCGAGGTGCTGCGCGACACCTTGCTCGGGCGGCACGTCCCGCTGCTCCAGATGGGCGGGCTGTGGGCGGCTGCCTTGGTGGCGCTTCCGCTGTCCCTGGTGGTGTTCCGTGCCGGCCTGCGGCGTGCCCGTCGGTTGGGCACTCTGGCCCAGTACTGATCGAGGTGGAGCCCACGCTGCCCGCCACCCATGTTCTCGACGCCGGCGAAGACGAGCGTACCGGTGAGCCGGATCGCCCACCCCGTCCTGATCAGGCGACCCGGCCGGCTCGCCCGGATCGCACAGCCGGCCCACCCCGTCCTGATCAGGCGACCCGGCCGGCTCGCCCGGATCGTGCAGGGGCCGGTGGCCTTCCAGATCGATCCTGGTCGTGGAGCCAGCTCCACGGGGTGGATCTGTGGTCGCCGCTGGCCGGTCTCGGTCGAGCTGCGCCGAAGGTGCCCGGTCCCGGGTCGGTGGGCACCGCCCGGCGCGCGGCGCGGGCCCGTGGCTCCGGCAGTCTCGAGGGCACTCCCGGCGCCGTCGCCGCCGGCCCGCCGCCGGGGTGGGGCCGGCGCCTGGTGGTGCACGTGGACGACCCGGCACCAGTCGGTGACGGCGCGCCGCCAGGTCGCCTCGTGCTCGACACCGTTGTGGGCGGGCAGCGGCTGCATTGGGCGGCCGAAGGGCCCGACGGCTGGACGTTGCGAGTGCCGGCAGTGTGCGACGTGGTGGTGGCCGGCACCTTGGAGGAGGTGGTGTGCCGCCCTGCCCCGGGGATCACCGACGACCAGCTCGTGCTGCTGGTGCGGGGGCTGGTCCTCGCGTTCGTGTTGACCATGGCCGGGGAGTGCGTGTTGCACGCGTCCGCCGTGGAGGTGCAGGGAGCCGGCGGGGCGCCCGGCGACGCAGTGGCGTTCGCCGGGCCTTCGGGCACCGGGAAGTCGACGTTGGCTGCGTCGGCCTGCATGGCTGGAGCGCCGTTCATCGCCGACGACCTGCTGCGGGTGCACCCTGGGCCATCGACGAGATGGCTGGGCCGTTCGGCGATGCTGCGCATCCGACCGGGAGCCTTCGACGTGGTGGCCAGACGCCGGGTGCAGTGGTCTGCCGAGCCCACCGCCGACGGTCGCTTGGCCCTGGGCCCGACCCCGTCGACCCATGACTGGGGGATGGTGCGCTGCGTGGTCTGCCCCCGACCGTCTCCTGACGGCCGCCTCCGGGTGCGGCAACTGCCCGGCGGCGAAGCCGTGCTGGCGCTCGTCGGTGCCGGACGCCTGGTCCAGTGGCGTGATCGAGCTGTCCTCGAACGGCAGTTCATACAGGTAGCGGAGCTGGCCGACTACGTCCCGGTGGTGGCAGCCGACGTCCCGTGGGAGCCGCCGAGGGAGCCGAGGGATCCGCCGGGGCGAGCCGCAGCGGAGCGGCCTGCGGACGGGGCCGGGCTGGTCGCGTCGGTGGGAGGCGCGCCGGAGGCGTCGGCGAGAGCCGAGCCGGGGGTAGGTGGGGCGACGGCGGCGCCCGGCGGGCTGCGGGCGGCGGGAGGGTCGCTGGCAGCTGCAGTGCTGGCGGCGGTGCTCGACGAGGTGGGCGCCCGGTGAGCACCGCTCCGGCTGTGCCGTACCCGATGACCTCGCAGGAGGTCGCCTGCGGTTGGGTCGGGGGCTATCTCGACGGGCCTGACGTTTGCGGGGCGGCAGCTGGACGGACCCCGCTCCAGGCGCTCGAAGACGCGCTGGAGCGTGCCCTGCGGGTGCCACCGTGCCTGCTCGCGTTCTCCGGGGGACGCGACTCGTCGCTGGTGCTGGCGGTGGCCGTCGACGTGGCCCGGCGTCGCGGCCTCCCCGCCCCTGTCGCAGTGACCGAGCGGTTCCCCCGAGACGACGCCAGTGACGAGCACCGATGGCAGGAGCTGGTCGTCCGGCACCTGGCCCTCGAGGAGTGGGTCCGGCTGGACGCCACCGCCGCGGTCGACCTGCTCGGCGAGGTGGCCGTGACGTCGCTTCGCCGCTTCGGCCTGCTGTGGCCCCCCCTCGCGCACACTCGAGCGTGGTTCGTCGCCGAGCTGCTCGGTGGGCGCCGGTCGGCGTCGGCGACGACTCCGGCCGTGGTCGACTGCTTCGCGGGCCCCTGGCCCGTCGCCTCGCCCGGGTCGCCACCCGGGCCCTGCGCCGGGACCCCGCTGGGCACCCTGGTCGACGGCGAAGGCGGCGACGAGCTGCTCGGCGCCCGACGCTTGGCTCCCGTGCTCCGGCTCCTCGGATCCGACCGGTCCTGCTCTGTCGCGCCGAGGCGGCTGCTTCCGAGGGCCGCGGCGCGCCAGAAGCCCCGAGCGGAACCTTCACCCCGACCGGATCCTGCGCCCCAGGTGGATGGGATCCAGGTGGAGGGGAGCCAGGTGGATGGGAGCCAGGTGGATGGGCGCCAGGTGGATGGGATCCAGGTGGAGGGGAGAGACGGTCGGCCGCCACCGCCGTGGACGGCGGCGGGCAGGCTGCGAGCTCTACGGGCCCAGGTAGTCGAGCTGGCTGGCGCGGTGGGCCCGGCCCCGCTGCGGCGCGTGGTCTTGGAGCGTCGGCTGGGAGGCGCCGAGCTCGCCCCCTGGCTCCGTCCCGCCGCCCGCTTGCAACTGGTCGATCAGCTGGTGGCAGAAGCGGTCGGCGAACCCCTGTGGTGGCCGGCCGCCACGCGCCGTCATCTGCGGCACCGTGGCCTCGCGGCGGGCATGGCCAGCATCGACATGGTGGCGGAGGCGGCCGGTGTCGTCGCCGTGCACCCGCTGCTCGACCCGGGAGTCGTCGACGCCGTGGCCGAGGCTGGTGGACGGTGGGGATTTCCTGATCGGGCCGGTGCCATGAGCAGGTTGTTCGGCGGTGTGCTGCCAGGTGATGTCCAGCGTCGGAGGAGCAAGGCTCGGTTCAACGCCACGGTGCTCGGCCCGCGGGCTCGCGCCTTTGCCGCCAGCTGGGACGGTAGTGGCGTCGATCACGACCTTGTCGACCCGGAGCTCCTGGCTCGCGACTGGCAGTCCGAGCTGCCCTCTGCTCTCGGCTATGCCGCGTTGCATGCCGCTTGGCTCGCTTCAGCCGACGCGACGGTGACCTCTACGCTGCGCGGTGCCGGGCAACCCACCGGCGCCGGACCCCGGTCATGAGCCCGCCGACCGTGCAGGCGGTGCGCGACGAGCGCCGCATAAGGTGGTGGTGTCATGGTCCGCTCCGTCTCCGCCGCACCGGGCGCGCCGTCGTGCAGGGAGCGGGCCGGCTCGCGTGCTGAGCGACCGACCGTCGACCGGGGGGTTGCGCCGCCGAGCCGGCAGGTCATGGTCTTCGAGCCGGACGCCGATGGGCTCGTCCGCCGTCCGGACCAGCTGGCGGTGGAGGAGCCGCTGCAGATCCGCCTGCGCACCCCGGCGGGGACCTCCACGCTGGCGGTCACCATGCGCACCCCGGGCAGCGACATGGAGCTGGTGGCAGGACTGCTGCTGGCCGAGGGGATCGTGGACGGCCCCGACGACCTGGCCGGTCTCACCACCTGCCTCGGTGACGAGGCGTCGGGCGGCCAGCGCTACAACGTGGTGACCGCCGCCTTGCGGGGGCCGCCTCGCCAGCTCGGCCGGGAGCGGACGCTTGTGACCTCGAGTGCGTGTGGCGTGTGCGGCACCACCTCGGTCGACGCAGTGGTGGGTGCCGGCTGGCCGACCCTGCCGACAGGTCCCGTGATGCCGCTGGCGTGGGTGGTGGCCCTGCCCGAGCTGCTGCGGGCCCAGCAGCGCTCCTTCGACGTCACCGGTGCCGTCCACGGCGCCGGTCTGGCTCGGGCAGGCGGGTCCCTCCTCGTCGTGCGAGAAGACGTCGGCCGGCACAACGCCGTGGACAAGGTGGTCGGCTGGGCCATGCTCCGCCGCCTGCTGCCCCTGGCCGAGGCTGTGTTGGTGGTGAGCGGGCGGGTGTCCTTCGAGATCGTCCAGAAGGCGCTGCGCGGCGGGGTGCCGGTGGTGGTCGCGGTGTCGGGGGCGACCAGCCTGGCCGTGGAGCTGGCCGAGCGCAGCGGGATGACGCTGGTCGGCTTCGCTCGCGGTGACCGCTGCACCGTGTACTGCGGGCGCCAGCGGCTGTGTGGCTAGCTGTGGCCGGCCGACCCGCAGTGACCGACGAGCCCCGAGCCTACCGACGAGCCCCGAGCCACCTCGCAGCGCCTACCGACGAGCCCCGAGCCTACCGACGAGCCCCGAGCGTGCCGACGAGCCCCGAGCCTACCGACGAGCCCCGAGCCACCTCGCAGCGCCGACCGACGGGCCCCGAGCGTGCCGACTGGCCTCGATCCTACCGACGGCCCCCGATCCGCCTGGTGGCGCCGGCCGACCCGCGGTGGCCCCAGCCGTGACCGGTGATCCGCTGCGCCGGACGCTTGTCTGGGACGGTGACTGCAGCTTCTGCGAGCGGTGGGCGTCGAGGATCCGTTCGCCACGCACCGGCCGGCCCGAGACGGTCGCCTGGCAGCGCCTCGGCAGTGACGCCTTGGCGCGCGTCGGCCTGACCGAGGCGGAGGTGACCACGGCGGCCTACTGGATCGACGCGGAGGGCCGGCCCTTCAGGGGGCACCGGGCAGTGGCGAAGGCCCTCATCGACGCCGGCGGCGGCCGGGCGTGGTGGGGACGGGCCATCGAGCTGCCAGGTATGTCGAGCGTGGCTGGCGCGCTCTACCGGTTCGTGGCCGCGCACCGGCGGTGGACGGGCTTCGGCGCCCCCGCATGCCACGTGGGCGGACCGGTCCACCGCACTGACCCACCCGACCCGTAGCCTGGCGCTGTGACCTCGATCGTCGACCGGTCAGTGGCAGACCTGCTCTCCGGGCTGGACGACGCCCAGCGTCGTTGTGTGGTGGCAGAGGCGCCGACAGTGGTGATCGAGGCCGGAGCCGGCGCAGGCAAGACCCGGGTCCTGACGAGGCGGGTGGCCTTCCGGGCCCGGACCGGCTCGGCGGATCCGGAGAAGACCATGGTCCTCACCTTCACCCGCAAGGCGGCCGCCGAGCTGACCAGCCGCCTGGTCGCGCTGGGGGTGGACGGGGTCTCGTGCAGCACCATCCACGCTGCAGCCCGGAACCTGCTCGACCGGTACTGGGCCGACCGGGGTGCCGCCCCCCGGGCGCTCACCCGGAACCCCGAGCGCCTGCTGGCCGAGGCGCTGGGGAGGTCCCGGGAGGCGCACCTGCCAGCGGTGGCCCGTGAGCTGGCCTGGGCTCGGCCTCGTGGCGTCGACGCCACCACCTACGAGGACGCAGCACGCGCGCACCGTCGCTCGGTGGACCTGCCACTCGATCACGTGGCGCAGGCCTTCGCCCGCTACGACCACTACAAGCGCCGGCGCGGCGTGATGGACCTGGGCGACCTGCTGCCGCTGTGCAGCGAGGCGCTGGCCGACCCGGTGTTCGCCGAGGCGGTGCGCTGGCGTGTCCGTCACATCGCCGTCGACGAAGCCCAGGACCTGGACCGCACCCAATGGCGCCTCGTGCGCCAGCTGCTCGGTCCTGGCGACGACCTGTGCCTGGTGGGCGATCCCCAGCAGACCATCTACCAGTGGAACGGGGCCGATCCGCGGTTCCTGGGCGAGCTCGAGCGCGCCTTCCCCCAGCTCCAGCGGTTCCGGCTGCAGACGAACTATCGCTCCGGCGCCGCCATCGTGTCCCTGGCCGGCTCGCTCGCCGACCGGCACGTGCCAGTCGAGGTGGCCTCTGAGCACCCCGGCGCCGTCGAGGTGGTGCACTACGTGAACGACCAGGTCGAGGCCCGCCAGGTCGTGCGCTGGGCCCGTCGGGCTCGAGCCGCCGGCACCGGATGGTCCCAGCTGGCCGTGCTGGCTCGCACGAGGGCCTTGCTGGCCCCGATCGAGCAGCAGCTCCGGGCGGTCGGTATCCCGGTGCGCAGCGGCCGGGCCCTGCTCGACGAACCGGTGGTACGTCAGGCGCTGGAAGCGCTCGGGCAGGTGGGGCGGGCGCAGCCAGCTCGAGCCACTGCGGTCGACCTCGCCGAGATCGCGGAGGAGATCCTGGACGAGGTCGCCCGCCTCGGATCTGCCGAGCCTCGCGGCAAGAGCCTCGCCGGTGCCCCAGGCGGCGGTGTCGGGGACCGCGAGCGGCGCGCCGAACGCACCGGCCCCGGCACCGGCCTCGGCGACGGCGACCCGAGTCGTGAGCGGCGCGCGGAACGCGCCCGCACCGGCGACTTGAAGCCCCAGGAGAGCGCCGGTCGCCCTGGCGACGGCCACGTCTGCCGTTGCGGCCACGATGCCTGTGACGACGACGGCGGTGGCGTCTGGGGCGACCACACCGATGCCTGGGGCGACGACGACCTGCGCCGCCCGTCGTCGGACGCGGCCGTGGCGTGGGCCAGCCAGCGGCTCGGCCAGCTGATGGCACTGGTCGACGAGTGGGTCGCCACCCAGCCTCACGCCCGCGCAGAGCATCTGAGGGACTGGCTGTACAGCACCTTGCGCACGCGCGGTGGCGAGCCGGGCGACCCGATCAGCGGTGTGGAGCTGGCCACCTTCCACCGCGCCAAGGGCCTCGAGTTCGACCATGTCTACCTCGTCGGCGTGGAAGAGGGCACTGTGCCCCTGGCGCACAGCGGGTATCCCGACGAGGAGCGCCGGCTGCTCTACGTCGCTGCCACCCGGGCCCGGCGCTCGCTCACCTGCTCGTGGGTGACCCAGCGCTCTGTGGACGGCTCCCGGCGGCGCCGGGAGCCGTCTCCCTGGTTGGCCGAGATCCAGGCTGTGGCCCGGGCTGCCGAGCAGGCCGGTGCTGGTGGCGCGCTCAGGGGGGTGGACCAGGTCGCCCTGCTTCGAGCGCGCCTGACCGGCTGAGCCCGGGGTGTGCGGGACCGTGCCCGTCGCCCGGACTGCCGCGCCGGCCAGTCGGGCCGGACCCGAGGTCAGCGACGCTGATGAGCGCCTCACCTCCTTCGCTGCCGATGCCGGGTCGACGGGAGCCATGATCGGCGCGGTCCCGACCTCGGGACACAGGAGGTACGGCACCAGCTGCACCAGCTCGACTACTGGCGCCGGTGCCTCGCGCAGCTGGGCGGCGGCCTGCTCGTAGCGCAGCGCGGCCGGGTTGCTTGCCGCCGCGAGAGTCGATCGGTCTGCGCCATGAGGCGCCGGCAGCCTGTCCGCGCGGGATCCGGGTGGCACTGACGTACACCGGTCCGGGTATAGTACCCCGGGGGGTATACTTCGGCACCGTGCCGCACCGAGACGGCTTCGTGCCGAACCGAGACGGCACCGTGCCGAACCGAGACGGCTTCGTGCCGAACCGAGACGGCACCGTGCCGCACCGAGACGGACCGAGGGAGGACACCGGTGGGAACTGACCAGGCAGAGATCGTGGCGAACGCGGGGCCCGGCGCAC
>JAKAQW010000249.1 GCA_021819525.1 Actinomycetes bacterium | reverse complement strand
GGGCCCGAGCACCTCGCGCAACTGCGCGAGGACCGAGGGCATCGTGGCGGACAGCCCCGAGGGCTCCGATGAGGCGAACACCACGGCCCGGCCCCGTTCGTCGCAGATATGGGTGTCATCTCGACCCCGCTGGGCGTGACGGCGCTTGGTGTTGTAGCCCTTGGCCAGTGGCCGGGCCCCGCTACAGGCGACGAAGTGGTCGTCGACGTAGTAGATGGGCGAGGTCAGCGGGTCAGCGGCCAAGGTGGCGCTGGCGAACGAGCGCTGGAGGGCCAGGGGATCCGATCCATCGGCGAGATGAGAGAGCCGACTCCGTAGCGTGCGCAGCTCGGGGATGGCACTCACCCCGACCAAGACGCCGGCATCCGCGCGGCGCAGGTGCTTGGAACCTTCGAGCGTGTCGATGCCCAGGGCGAAGCCCATGACCCCGGTGGCGAGCACCGAGAGGTCGTCACAGCGCCGGGACCGCGCACCAGAGAGTGTGGAGAAGATGTCCTCGGCGCCGACCAGGTCGAGGTAGGGGTAGAGCACGGCGGCACCGGCATAGCGCGACGCGTGCACACCGGCGGTGATGCGGGCCAGGCCTGCGCCAGGGACCTCATCGCCCGGCGTCTCATCACCCGGGACCTCATCGACCGGGGCCTCATCGACCGACGTCTCATCGACCGGGGCCTCATCGCCGTTCTCTTGCAGCGGCTCTTGTACCGCGACGGGGCCGAACTTCGCCAACAGCTCGCTTATGACCGAACGAGCCACGCCATAGCGCGTGGCGATCTCCTTATGCGTCGTGCCCGTCGCGGCCAGACGGCGCACGGTGGCGACTTGACGATCGCTCAGCTTGGGTGGCCGGCCCCGGCGCTTGACGAGACCTCGGGCACCGCTGCGCCGAGCCTCGCCCCGAATGCGCGAGATGTAGGGCGCGCTCAGTCCGAAGACCCGGGCCACTTCGAGGCCCTGGAGCCCTGCGTCGGTCAAGGCGACGATGGCCAGGTTGCGCATTGCGGTGTCGTCGTCTTGGTAGCGGAACACGAGCCGTGACCCGAAGGAGACGATGGTCTCGCCATCGAGCGAGACCCGGCGCAACGAGGCCACCTCGGGCATCCCCGCCAGCTCCACCGCCACGGTTTCGTACACGGATCAAGCTTACCCGACCGAGAACAGCATTGCACGGCTTTCCGACCATTTGACCGCAAGAACTTCCCCAGGTCAAAGGCGGTGGCGGTCAGCTACTTCTGGAGGTCTGAGCCCGGGAGCGCTTGTCTTAGGGCTAGCTCCAGCAAGCGGCTCCCTCGTAGGCGACGGTGCCGCAGGATGGGTCCAACGCTCCTGGAGTCGGTCGAGGGGCTGGCGGGAGACGCTCCGTATAGCGGGGGCCACCGGGCTTTTTCTCGGACGGGTCTTACGGGAACGGCGCCGACCAGGACGGACTGGAGCGACACCCGCGCCTCCCGTCCCCGTAGGCGGTTCGGCTTGCGGGACATCACCGTTGAACGATGTTATACACTGGGATCGTGACCTCGGGTGAGGAGACCTACGATGGTGTGCCAGTCGTCGAGCTTCCGATCAGCGACCTCGACGTACCTGCCCCGGCGCACCTGCGTCGTTCCCTGCGCCACGCCGGTGAAGCCGATGTCGACCCGGCCTGGGCCATCGAGGCAGCCCTCGACCAGCGGGCCCTGATAGCCCGCGACCCGGCCTCACGAACGGGTGAGGCCATCCGTGTCGTCGGTTTCTCGCCGGGAGCCGCACGGGTGCTCGTCGTGGTCCTGCTGCCCGAAGGTCATCCCCCGACGGGTAGTTGGCATGTGGTCACCGCCTGGCCGGCCAACCGTCGACTACGAGGCGCCTATGCCGCCAGCGATGAGGAAGGAGACATGACATGACCAGTTCCAGCCGCCAGCTCCAAGAAAAGATCGCTGCTGAAGCTGAGCAGGCAGAAGCCACCCCCGATGCCGAGCTCCATTACCGTCGGCGCCAACCGAAGCGGTCTTCGGTCTACGGACTACGGCTGCCCGATGAGCGCATCGAGCAGTTGCGCCGGCTCGCCGAAGCCCGCGGGATCGAGCCCAGCACTCTGGTGCGCCAGTGGGTGATCGAGCACCTCGACGACAGCGAACAAGCCGGCGGAGGGCCTGAACGCAGGACTGCCGAGTGGGAACGTGACGTCCGCAGCACTACCGACCACCTGCGCCAGCTGCTCGACGAACGCCCCTGGACGAAGGCAGGCTAGGTCCGGTCGGCCATCCTCGTGTGACGCGGCGTCAGGCTGTCGTGCGCCCTTGGTCGTCGAGAAGGCGGAACCACTCCACCACGACCGGCTCGCTGTGTCGCAGCTCCCAGGTGGAGTCACCGGCGTCGGCGCGGATCATCTCTATGGTCTCGCCCCAGAACGCTTCATGGGCCCGGCGCCATTCGGCCGCGTCGGCGAACCCCTCGCCCTCATCCCTCGCCACGTCGTCGCCTACTTCGTCCAACGGGATGATCCGGAGTCGCGTCGTCTCGATCATCCCATGCCTGCGGCCGGCATGGTCGACCAGCTCCGACCGTTGGCCCACCCGCGGCAGCGGTTCGCCGGAGAGGTACTCGACAGCCAGCGACGCCGCCGCCGTCTTCTCACCCCGTAGCACGGCTGCGAGCAGCCGATCGCCGAGGCCGCCGTCACCGTCGTAGCCGAAGCTCGTTGTGGGCGCCATGGCCCGAATTCTGGCAGAGCGACTTCCAGCCGAGGTGCTGATCACCAGAAGGGGATCCGCTTCCGGGCGGTCCGGAGCCCTCAGCCGAGCGCCTCGCGGGCGGCGGAGAGTTGGCGTTCGGCTTCGTCGACGCTGCGTCTCACCCGCGCCACATCGACGACCTTGCCTCCCGCCGAAGACAGGGCTGCCTGGCGGACGAAGGCGGAACGGGTCATCCCGGCGGCCTCGGCGGCTGCGGCGAGCTGATCGGCCTCGGCGCGGCTGAAGCGGGCTGAGACCATCACCGACAGCGGCTCGGGTCCTCTGGCCTCGACAGGCTCGCCCCAGCGATCCTGGTCGTCTCGATGGGCCCAGTGCTCCTCGGCGCGCTCGGCCTCGGAGCTGGGTTCAAGGTGGTCGGTCATCTCAGCTCCCAAGCGGTGATCGGCCGCAGCACTCGCCGAGCGGGGTCGTGGGCCACGACCACCCGAACCCGTCGGCCACCGTCGGTGACACCTTCGGTGGCACCTTCGGCGAGGTAGTCACCGCTGCCTCGCCGGTCGGGTCGAAACACCGGTCCCGCGGCGAGTACTTGTTCGATCTCGGCCACGCTCACGCCGTGGCGGGTGGCGTGAGCCTCGTTGGACTCATCCCACTCCACCGCCTCCCACTCCACCACGTACTACACACTAGACCACAGTGTACTACCAGAGCTGGTGGCTGCGGCCGCCGCCGGCGACTGGGGACTCCGCCCGGGCCGGCCAACCCAAAGGAGGTACGCCATGAGCGCCCTACTTGTCGGGTACGCCCGATGCTCCACCGACGCCCAGGACCTGACCGCCCAGCGCGACGCGCTGGCGACGCTCGGGGTGAGCCCCGAGCGAATCTCCGTCGACCACGGTCTCACCGGAACCAACCGAGAGCGCCCCGGGCTACGTGAGGCGCTCGCCGCTTGCCGGGCCGGCGACACTCTCGTGGTCAGAGAGGGTAACGACGGCTCTGGCCTCGTCTCGGCCGAGAAACTGCGGGGGGCCCAGAGGCACCAAGCGCGGGCTCCGAACAGGCGGCCAGGAGCGCCGGGACGGCGGGGCGCCCATGATCACGCCTACCGACAGCTCAACCCCTCCGGACCTCAAGCGCGGAGCCGGCGTTCGGCATCGGCCGACGGTGTGCAGATGTCACCCCGGCCCTTCATGGCGTGACCCAGGTGTGACCCACGAGGAAACCCATCTCGGTACGACGAGGGGGCCGCACCAGGCCCGGGGTCGCAGGCCGCCACGCCGACAGGCCGCTGACCTGCACGAACGCCAACTCCACTGAGTCCTAGCCGGACAAGAGCTCGGTTTGAAGCAGGATGGATGCTGCGCCCACGGGACTGCGCCCGGTCGTGGAAATAGCCTCCCGCCAGGGCTTTTGTGGGACGAGCTGGAATCGAACCAGCGACCTCAGCATGATCAGTGCAGTGGGCAGGACCGCTTGGCAGGGCGCTGACCTGGGCTTATGCGGTTGGCGGGTCGCAGTCGCGGTCTGTCGTGACCCGTACGTGACCCACTGGGCGATGCCGTTCAGGTGTCGTCGTCCACCCTCTGGAGTGGACGACGCACGGCGGTGTCAAGCTCGGGAAGGTCCTCGCTGACGGTGGCAGTGAGGATGGCATGCGAGGTGTCGAAGTAGCGGTGGGCGAGGCGGTCGCGCATCCCGGCGACCTGCGCCCACGGGAGCGCCGGTTCGCTGGCGAGCAGCTCCGCAGGGAGAGCCTTGACCGCTTCGCCGATCTCGATGAGGCGGACCCGGACGGCGTCGAACACGAGACCGTCATGAAGGTCCCCGCGCTCGAGGTGAGCGTGGATGGTGTCGATGGCGGCCACGACATCCTCGAGGCGTTGACGGTCCCGGCGGCTCAGAGCGGGAGCGCCTCGACGAGGACCCCGGCGGCGACGCCCGGCTTGAGATCACCTGCGGGCACCAGGTCGACGCGCGCTCCGAGCAGCACTTCGAGCTCCGCCTGGCAGCGCCCGAGGGTCACCAAGCCCACACCTTCGGGTACGTCGACGAGCAGGTCCACGTCGCTCTCAGAGCTCTCCTCCCCACGGGCTACGCTGCCGAAGACCCGGGCGTTGCTCA
>JAKAQW010000248.1 GCA_021819525.1 Actinomycetes bacterium | reverse complement strand
TCCCCTGCTGCTCGGGCTGCTCGTGGGCCTGGGCGTCTGCTGGCCGATGCTCGGGGGTCGGCCCCTGTTCCTCCTCGACTGGGTAGCTGGCCCTCACCCGGCTTGGCCCTCTACGGCCATGCTCGGCCTCGACGGGGGGCTCACCGCCGGGGTCGTGGGCGGCGTGGTCATGACCCTCTTGGTGCGAAGCATCGGCGAGGCGGTCACCTGGCTGGTGCTGCTCGTGTTCTTCCCCCTCGCCGCGGTCGGCGCCGGGCGCCTGGCAGGTGGGTGGCGCTCAGGGCAGGTGACCGGCGGGTGGCGCTCTGGGCAGGTAGCGGGTGGGTGGTGCTGGGGCCGGGTGGCGGCAGCGACCTTGTACTGCGTGAACCCCTGGGTGTTCAACCGGATCTACGCCGGCCAGCTCGCACTGCTGATCGGGTACGCGTTGCTGCCCTTCGCCGTGGCGAGCGCCCTCAGAGCCACGGGCAGCTGGGCAGCCCGGCGAGAGGCGCGGCCTGGCTCGCCGGGCTGCGAGGGTGCTGCGGAAGCCGGGCCCGGTGAGAGAGACACTGCTGGCGCGGCCGCAGCCGCGATCGGCCCGGGCCGACCACCCACAGCCGGCGTCGACGAGCCAGGCCGGCGCTGGAGCGGGCGCCTGGGCCCGGTGCTGTGGTGGGCGGCGCTCACCGCCATAGCGCCGCACTACGTGTGGATCTACGGGCTGGTGCTCGTGGCGGTGGTGGTGGTCACCCGGCCCTGGAGCTGGCGGCTGGTGGCCTGGCTCGCCACCTCTGCAGCCGCCATGGTGGTGCTCTCGCTCTACATCCTGCTGCCCCACACCGCCACCGAGCTGCCCACCAGGGTCGGCACCGTCAGCCTGGACATCTACCGCACCAGCGCGGACCCCCATCTCGGGCTGCTCCCGAACGTCGCCGCCCTCTACGGCTTCTGGCGCCTCGGCCCGGGACCCGTGCTCCCCAAAGACGTGGTGACCGGCTGGCCGTGGCTCATGGCAGCCATGCTGGTGGTGATCGTCGCCGGCTACCTCGCCGTGCTCCGACACCCACTCCCGCGCCGGGCAGCTACGGGTGGCTCTCCGAGCTCGGGGGCTGCGGGTGAGGACGGCCTGGCGGGCAACGGCTCGCTGCGCTCGGGGGCTGCGGGTAAGGACGGCCTGGCGGGCGACGCCTCGCTGCGCTCGGGGGCTGCGGGCGGGGATCTTCGGTGGGCCGAGGCACGCCGGCGTCTCGGATGGGTGCTCCTCGTGTCGGGGGTGGCGGGGTACTTCCTCGCGCTCGGCTCCCAGGGGCCCACCGGGGCGCTGTTTCGCTGGGCGTACGACACGGTGCCCTTCTTCGCCATCATGCGCGAGCCGCAGAAGTTCCTTATGCTCACCGCGCTCGCCTACGCCGTCGGCCTCGGCTGGGGGGTCGAGCGCCTGGCCGGCTCGACGCGCCCCGTACGGCTCGAGCGCTCGTGGGAGCAGGCGCCAGGTCCTGAGGGCTTGGCGCGTCTGGAAGGCTCGCAGCGTGCGGACCACTCGGCTGGGCCAGATGCGCCGCGTGTGGACAGCTCGCAACCTGCGGACCGCTCGGCGGACGTCGATGGCTCAGGGGACGTGGACAGCTCGCAACGTGCGGACCGCGCGGCGGACGTGGACGGCTCGGGGGACGTGGACAGCTCGCAACCTGCGGACCGCTCGGCGGGTCTGGACTCCGCGCAGCACCTGGGTGGCTCACGGCGCCGGGGCACGTGGGCGGTGGCCGCCGCCATCGGCCTCGTCCTGCCACTCGCGTACACGCCCACCATCTTCGACGGGCTGGCGGGCCAGATCGCCCCGAGCACCATCCCCGCCGCCTACCACCAGGCGGACCAGCTCATGGGCGACGGCCCGGGGCGGGTGCTGTACCTGCCGTGGCACCTCTACGAGTCCCAGCCCTTCACCGGAGACCGGGTGGTGGCCACTGTCGGGCCGAGCTTCTTCCGCCGAAGCGTCATCGCCGGCCAGAACGTCCAGGTCGGCTCCGTGCAGACCCAGTCCACCTCGCTTCGTGGGGCGTACCTGACCCACCTGTACCGCATCGCTCCTGGGATCACGGACTTCGGGGCCGACGTCGCCGCGCTCGGGGTCAAGTACGTGGTGCTGGCCAAGACCGTCGACTGGCGCAGCGACCTGTGGCTCGAGCACCAGTCCGATCTGCGCCTGGTGCTCGACGACGCGTCGCTCCTCGTGTGGCAGAACCTCGCCTACCACGGACCCGGACGGCGAAGCGGCACCACTCGCCCGGTGCGCCAGCTCTCTCCGGTGGCCTACCAGATCCCCCCCGGGGCACCGGGGGTGGTCGACATCGACGCGGCGTACCAGAAGGGTTGGCAGCTCGACGGGCACGAGGGGCGGCCAAGTGCCGAGGGCACCGTGGAATTCGTCGTCGGGCACGCCGGCGGCATCGCCCAGTTCCGGCCCTGGGGCCTCGTGAAGCTCGGGGACGCGCTCTCAGGAGGCGGTTTCGCCATCCTCGCGGTGCTGGTGAGCTGGGACATCTGGCGGCGGCGGACGCAGGGGACGGGGACGCGGTAGAGCTGGGGCCGCGGCGAGCACAGGGACGGTAGGGGCGGGGCGGTCGGGGTAGGGCTGGGGTGGTCGGGGCGGGGCGGTAGGGCTGGGGTGGTCGGGGCGGGGCGCTACAGCCACCTGGCACCAGCGACACAGCCACCTGGCACCATGGTCGACGAGTGTCGGATCCGTTCAGCGAGTCCGTCTACCAAGGAGAGTGGCGTGCCGTGCTGAGTGCCGTGACCTACCGAACTGGTTGGGGCCGCCGATGGATCCCAGTATTGATGTCACGTTGTGATTTCGGCCACAGGCTGCGTGTTGTCCATATTTTCTGTGGACAAGTGCATCCTTCTCTCCTAGTATGACCTTGAGTGCAATAGGCGGGTATCGGCTGTGTCCCATGCGGGACGATGCCGGTTCCTTCTCAGGCCGGGAGAGGAAGTACGGAAATGGTCGATGCCGTCAAAGCCAAGGGTCGTGGGTTCTGGCGCTGGGTACGAGGGAACCCGGTCCAGACAGCGGTCGCTGTCCTGGTGCTGGCCGGGGCCGGAGCCACTGCCGCCATCTCGGCCAGCCCGACCGTTCCGCTCTCCGGGTCTGCTGTCGGCTATGCCGTAGCTCCGACACCGTCGACCACCCCGCCGTCGGCGCCGAGCGGGGCTGTGAGCCACTCGTCCGCGTCGTCGTCCACGCAGACCGGCACGGCGAGCGCCACGAACGACGGCACCACGGTGACCGCGACCGGCATCGGCGGCATCACCGTCTCGCAGTTCTCGGGTAACCCGGTCGCCTCCCCGACCTTCAGCGCCACCGACGAGTACTTCGACATCCGGGTCTCGTCGGGGAACACCTTCACCTCGATCGTGGTCAAGAACTGCACGCTCTCGGGCGGGAACACCATCTACTGGTTCAACCCGTCGGCCGGCACGAGCGGTGCCTGGCAGAGTGTGTCAGGCCAGGTGTACTCGGCTGGGCCACCAGCCTGTGTGTCGTTCACGATCACAGCGGTGTCCTCACCGAGCCTGTCGCAGCTGACCGGTACCGTCTTCGGGGTCGGTACGGTCTCGATCCCACCCGTGACGGTTGCCCCGTCGGTCACCTCGATCAGCCCCACCTCGGGGCCGGCCAGTGGCGGCACCACGGTGACCGTGAGCGGCACCAACTTCACCGGCGCCACCGCAGTCGACTTCGGCACCACGGCGGCCAAGAGCTTCACCGTGGCGTCGGCCACCTCGATCACCGCCGTCTCGCCCGCGGGCTCGGGCACGGTGAACGTGACCGTCACCACGCCTACCGGCACGAGCCCGGTCACGAGCGCCGACCAGTTCACCTACGTGGTGCCGCCCACCCAGGGCTACTGGGAGGCGACCTCGGGCGGCGACATCTACAGCTTCGGCAACGCTCCGTTCTACGGCTCGACCGGCGCCATCCACCTGAACCAGCCGGTCGTCGGCATGGCTTCGAACCCGGTCGGTGGCGGCTACTGGCTCGTCGCCCGAGACGGCGGGGTGTTCTCCTTCGGCACCAGCCACTTCTACGGCTCGCTGCCGGGGCTCCCTGCCTCGGAGCAGCCGGGCCTGCCGGTGGTCGGCATGGCTGCTACCGCGAACGGCGGCGGCTACTGGGAGGTCACCAGTGGCGGAGACGTCTACAGCTTCGGTGACGCCAAGTTCTACGGCTCGACCGGCGCCATCCACCTGAACCAGCCCATCGTCGGCATCGCGGCGACACCTGGCGGCGGTGGCTACTGGCTGGTCGCCCGAGACGGCGGGATCTTCGCCTTCGGCAGCGCCGCCTTCGACGGGTCGCTGCCGGGGCTTCCTGCCTCGGAGCAGCCGGGCCTGCCCGTGGTCGGCATGGCTGCTACCGCGAACGGCGGCGGCTACTGGGAGGTCACCAGTGGCGGCGACGTCTACAGCTTCGGTGACGCCAAGTTCTACGGCTCGACGGGGAACCTGGTGCTGAACAAGCCGGTGGTCGGCATGGCGGCGGTGCCTGGTGGTGGCGGCTACTGGCTCGTGGCCCAAGACGGTGGCCTCTTCGCCTTCGGCGACGCCGCCTTCGAAGGGTCGCTGCCGGGGCTTCCTGCCTCGAAGCAGCCCGGCCTGCCCGTGGTGGCCATGGCGGCCTCGTAGCGCCTCTTGCAGCGGGAGGTTCGCCTCCCGATATGCGTTCCCCCACTGGCCGGCGCTTCGTCGGCCAGTGGCGCGCCACGATCGCGGCGACCGGTGGAGCGCACCGGAGAAGACCCACATGGCACCCGGAG
>JAKAQW010000051.1 GCA_021819525.1 Actinomycetes bacterium | reverse complement strand
AACGCGTTCATCCCACCTTTGTTGTACTGAGCAATCCACGAAAACACAGATGATCTCGATACTCCAAGTGCACTCACGATTTCTTGCACCGAAACACCCCGTAAGGCTTGTGTCACAGCCCGTACACGGATCTGTTCCATAGCGATCCGTTCTTCTCGCGTAATGCCTGCCATACGAACAATGGTACACCATAGGCGACGCAAAGTCCAGCTATCAACTGCCGGATTAGTAAGCGAGGCTGGCTGTAGAGGACCTGTTCGACTTCGAGTGGGGTCACGTTGTGGCGGCCGACATGCGTTTCGGAGTCTTCGGTCCACATCACCTCCCCGAACGCCATTCCAGCGTACCACAGGAGTGGTACGGTGAGGGCAAGGTCTCGACCTCTCTCGCCGCCACGACCAGCCACCGCCGGCTTTCCCGGCTCCCCCCGAACACCTAACAAGGCACCCGCCACACCTGTGCCAGCTTGCTCATCACCCAAGGCGGGCATCCGAAGGCCGTCATGGAGCGCCTCGGGCACAGCTCCATCACCGTCACGCTGGACCGCTACGGCCACCTGTTCCCCGCGCTCGACGACGCGCTCACCGTCGGGCTCGACGAGACGACCCGGGCTGCTACTGCCGACCAACTGGGCACGCATTGGGCACGCCCGGAAGCCGGTGAAGCTCGACAGCACCCCTGACCTGGGCTTATGAAGCGCGCTCGGAGGGACTCGAACCCCCAACCTTCTGATCCGTAGTCGTTCGGGCGGTGCAAGCAGCGGACACAAGAGACGGCGCGGGGTAGAGGCCGAAGGGCCAAGCAGCGACGACCGGCGGAGGCCATGCTTCCTGGCAGAGTGGAAGATCTCGAAGCCGACGCGCTGCCTCGAAGCCCTGGTTTCCGCCGAAGCCCCCGCCGACCTCGCGCCGCCTTGTGTGCGCTGGAATCGCCGCCTTGTGTGCGCTGAGACCACCACATCGCACAGAGCCTGGCGGACCGTCGACAAGGGCCACGGGCCCGAGGGTACCGCAACCCAGGGGACCGCAAGCAGCGCGCCACGTCCGACCGAACCGACGCGTGCTTCATGCGCGAGCTGCTCGCCCAGGGTCCCCTCTTCGAGTCCTGGCCGGCGCCGACCCCCGTGCTCGAGGCGCGCACCCTCGCCCGGCTGGCGGCACAGGCCGCCAGGTCCCATGGGGGAGCACCCGGGGCCGTCCGGCCGGCAGGTCCGCGTCGGCCCCGCTTGCAGGGATCAGTGCGCTTGGACCGGGGACGTGCACCGGGGACGGCACTGGGACCAGCGTCTGAGGGTGCCACTGGCCCTCCTGGTCGCGACCGGCTTCGTGATCGCGACGGCGACCGGCCTCGTCGTCGCGTGGAGGGCGGCTTCGGCCGCGTCGGTCGCGAAGCGGATCGAGCAGGAACGGCGTCACGGCGAGCTGGACCACGGTACCCGGTGGCTTGTGCGCCCCGGTGACAGATCCCTGCCCCGTTGCCCAACCGAGAGCTCCTCCTCGACAGTGCGGTCGCCGGCATCGCCAGCCGAGTGCCACGCGCCAGGCCGCTGCGTTCTCTCGGTCAGCTCCGAACGACCGGAATGTCGTCGAGGCCGGGGGCGCCCAGCATCCGATCGTCGGTGGTCATGAGCGCGGCACCGGTTCGACGGGCCAGCACGACATAGAGCGCGTCGGCAATGGTCAGGTTGTCTCGAAGCGCCCAGGCCTCCACGATGAGGTCGTCGAGCGCTGCCGGCATCACGAGCTGGGTGAGCCGTGCAATGGCGAACCGGGCACGGTCTTGGTTCACCTCGCCGGAGCGTTCCAGACGTCGCAGCGCTCCGGCCCCCTCGACAAGAAAGTGCGACGGGGCGATGACCAGGGCGTCACGAGATTCGAGCAGCGCGAGCAGTCCTTCACCACGAGCCGTGCGAAGGACGATCTCGATGCCGGCAGACGCGTCGAGGACGACAAGTTCGCTCAATCGCCGCTCGAGTCCCGGATAGCTCGGACGAGTAGCACCGGGGAGGTCTCCAAGGTGACCGCCTCGTCGTCAGCAAGGATCGCCCGCCATTTCCTGGCCGGGACCGCCTGGTCGAGGGGGCGCTCGTAGGTGACCACTCTGGTGGGGCGGGGGAGATTGGTAGCTGACTCGGCCATGGCGTCAGCCTACCCCCGGGGTATGAGCCGGCCCACGGGGAACAACGGAACGGAAAGTCACGATAAGGCCAGGGGGCCTTCGGTCATCGCGTCGAGCGTGCCGGCGACGGCGATGACGCGCGCCTCGAAGAGCATCTCCTCGCCGTGGAACCCGCCCGGGTAGCCGCTGCAGTCGAGGCGCTCGTGGTGCTGCTCGACCGTGTCGGCGACACGGTAAGGTCATCGGCTGCCAGCAGGCGGAGCGTGAGCGCTAGGAGCCCAGCGCCAGGAGCCCAGCGTCACGAGGCGCACCGACACACTGCGCAAGCACCCGCTGCCGCCCAGAGCCGGGCCGCCGCCTCCGGGCCCAGATGTGAAGAGGCGGCCCCGAAGGGCCGCCTCCCGACGTTCAGCGCTGCGGCGGGGTGCTCAGCGTGCAGTGGCCAGGTGCCCCGACTTCGCCGCCTCGGCGCCGCGTATCTGCTGGAAGTGCACCTGGCCGTCGTCGTCGACAGCCACGACGCGCACCCAGGACCAGGACCGGTCGGTGCCCGCACGCAGCACCGCGCCGGGCTTCACCCGCTCGGGGTGCACAGCCTTCGAGAGCAGCGCCCAGTTCAGGCCGTCGTCGTCCTCGCAGTTGAGGTCGGCTCTCACGTCGAGCTCCATGTCAGGCACCTCCTTCAGGTGGCTCGTAGTGGGCATTTCGCACAAGACGGTGCGGGCACCTCACCATCAGGGCCACCAGCTGAGCCTTGTCCGCGTGCACCACATCGTAGTGGGGCGACTGGCCCGTGTCCCACAGCTCCAGACCCGCCCCGAGCAGGTCGCCGGCTGTGAACACGGCCAGCCACTCGTACCTTGCCAGCTTCTGGGCGGCGATGGTGTCGAGCACCATGCCCTTCACCTCGGCGAACACCGAGACGCCGTAGAAGCCGTAGACGGCGAAGCTGTCGTCGGCTGTCTCGGCCAGCTGGTCCGGGTTGCGCTCGTCGCCACGAAGCACCAGGACCCTGGCGGGCGGTAGAGGCTCGTCACGTCGCTTCCGTTGGCGCATGATCCCTACCGTGGTTGCCAGCGTCCGGCTGGCCAGGTAGAGAACCCACTCTCATCGACACGGGGCCGGCCCGATGAGAGGGCGACCAGGGACCCTCCATGCCCGGCCAAGGCACGGCGCCGCTTCGAAGGACATGACACAGGCTCACATCGCAGCGCTTCGGGCTGAGCGAAGGTCCTGGTTGCGGGCTCACTGCGTCTTGTGCGTCGGGGTCCGGGCTCGCGTCACAGCCACGATCTACCCTGGTAGCCGGGTCTGGGCAGCCAGACCGAGATCGGCGCTCGCGCGCCCGCCGCAAGGAGACCACTCGATGAAGCCGAGACCGACCGCCGTCAGCCGAACCTGTCGGCCAGCCTGAGCGGGGTCGGCGCCGGTGGACGTCTTCGAGCTGCGCGACTCAGTCATCGCGGACTACCAGCGCTTCATCCAGGGCTTCCTCCACATCCGCGACAAGCGGGTCCGTGACGTCGTCGAGGAGACCCTTGCCGACGGGCTGCTGTGGCCCGAGCCGTGGCTGAGCCTGAACCCGAAGTTCACCGTCAGCGGCACAATCGACGAGCTCGCAGACGCCGGCGTGCTCGATACCGAGTGCAAGCGGGTGTTCCGTCTCGGCAAGGAGGCGGACCCGAGCGGCACCGGCTCCCCGCTCTCGCTCTACCGCCACCAGGTCGAGGCGATCGAGGCGGCCCGGGCGGGTGACAACTACGTGCTCACGACCGGGACCGGGTCGGGCAAGAGCCTCTCCTACATCGTCCCGATCGTCGACCGGGTGCTTCGCGAAGGCTCGGGCGGGCGCATCAAGGCGATCGTCGTCTACCCGATGAACGCTCTCGCGAACAGCCAGGAGGAGGAGCTCAAGAAGTTCCTCACTGCCGGCTACCCCAACGGCAAGGGGCCCGTCACCTTCAAGCGCTACACGGGCCAGGAGCGTGACGAGGAGCGCCAGGCGATCATCGCCGATCCGCCCGACATTCTGCTCACGAACTACGTGATGCTCGAGCTGATCCTGACCAGGACCGACGAGCGCCAGCTCATCGCCCAGGCCCAGGACCTGCGCTTCTTGGTCCTCGACGAGCTGCACACCTACCGCGGCCGCCAGGGCGCGGACGTGGCGCTTCTGTGCCGGCGGGTGCGCGACGCGTGTCGGGCCGGGCGCCTCCAGTGCATCGGCACCTCGGCTACGCTCGCCGGCGAGGGCACCCTCGACGAGCAGCGCCAGGAGGTCGCCGAGGTCGCGAGCCACCTCTTCGGGGCCGTGGTCCGCCCCGACCGGGTGATCGGCGAGACCCTGGAGCGCGCCACCCGGCCCCCCGAGCAAACGCCCGAGCTCCCCAGAGCACTGGCGGCGGCCGTCGCCAACCCGACCGCCTACGGCCCCGGCGACTACGAGGCCTTCACCGCGGATCCGCTCATGGCCTGGGTCGAGTCCACGATTGGCGTCGCCGAGATCGACGGCAGGCTGGTGCGCGCCGAGCCGCGCACGTTGGGAGGCGACGAAGGGATCGCCGCCGAGCTCGCGAAGACCACCACCACGACCCCAGAGGCGGCCGCCGGTGCGCTGCGCACGGCGCTCATCGCCGGAAGCCGGGTCCTCGACCCTTCCACGGGCCGGCCGCTGTTCGCGTTCAAGCTCCACCAGTTCGTCTCCCGGGGCTCGAGCGCCTACGCGACGATCGAGCCCGAGGACGAGCGGGTGGTCACCCTCACCGAGCAGCAGTACGCGCCGGGGGATCGCACGAAGCGCCTCTATCCGCTCGCGTTCTGCCGGGACGGCGGCCAGGAGTACTACGTCGTCGAGCGCGTGACCGACAAGGACGGCGACCGGCTCGTGCCCCGCGACCTCGGAGACGTCGACAAGCTCGAAGGCGCGCGCACCCTCGGCTTCCTCTACGCCTCGACCAGCGACCCCTGGCCCGACGACATCGACGCCGAGATCGACCGGCTCCCGTCTGACTGGCTCGAAGAGGACCGCCACGGAAACTCCCGGATCCGAAGGGACATCGCCACCTACCTGCCCAAGGCGCTGTGGGTCACCCCCGACGGCACCGTCCACCCCGAACCCGTTCCCCGGGCCATGAAGACCTGGATGGTGCCGACCCCGTTCCGCTTCTGCCTGTGGTCGGGGGCGACCTACTCGCCGAACCTTCGCTCGGACATCACGAAGATGAGCACGCTCGGCTTCGAGGGCCGCTCGACCGCGACCACCATGCTCACCTTGGCCGTCCTGCGGTTCTTGGAGGCGCACGGCCACGACGTGCCCCGCAAGCTCCTCAACTTCACCGACAACCGCCAGGACGCCGCCCTCCAGGCAGGGCACTTCAACGACTTCGTCCAGGTCAGCCTGCTTCGCGCCGCGCTCTACCGGGCGATCGCAGCAGCCGGGGACGGCGGGCTCGACTACACCGAGCTCGCCCCCGCAGTCCAGGCGGCGCTCGGGCTTCCGATGGCCGACTACGCCCAGAACCCCGAGGCCCGCTACGGCGCCAAAGAAGAGATCGACCGGGCGCTGCGTGAGGTGCTCGCCTATCGGCTCTATGTAGATCTGCGGGCCGGGTGGCGGGTCACCGCCCCCAACTTGGAGCAGGCCGGGCTGCTCAGGGTCGACTACGCACACCTCGACGAGCTGTGCGCCAACGAAGACGAGTGGGCCGGGCGCCACGAGGCCCTCGCCACAGCTTCGCCGGCGGTGCGCGCCGAAGTGGCCCGGGCCGTGCTCGACCACCTCCGCCGCGAGCTCGCGGTGAAGGTCGACCAGCTCGACCCGGCGAACCACGACACCCTCTACAACCGCTCCAACCAGAACCTCATCGCCCCGTGGGCGATCGACGAGGCTGAGCGCTACCAGCTGGAGAAGAGCCGGGTCGTGTTCTTGCGCCCCCGGGCGCGCAACGACGCCCAGAACTGGATCTGCGTGTCGACCCGCAGCCTCATCGGCCAACACCTGCGACGCCGGGCGTTCGGGATGACGCTCAAGACCGCCGATGTCCGAGCGGTGCTCGTCGATCTGTTCAAGGTGTTCCAGAACGGTGGGCTCATCCAGCCCGTCATGGAACGCGACACCGACGACGGGCCCGACGTCGGCTACCAGATCCCCGCCTCGGCCCTGCGCTGGAAGGCCGGAGATGGCAGCGAACCGGCGCGCGACCTCATCCGCGTCCCTCGGGCGGGAGCGGCCGGGCGGGTGTCGAACGCCTTCTTCGTCGACTTCTACAGCGCCGTCGCCGCCACCCTCGCCGGCCTCGAAGCCCGAGAGCACACCGCCCAGGTCACCGCGGACGAGCGCAAGAAGCGCGAGGACCGCTTCCGCCACGGCGAGCTGCCGGTGCTGTTCTGCTCACCGACGATGGAGCTCGGCATCGACATCGCGAGCCTCAACGTCGTCGGCATGCGCAACATCCCGCCCACCCCCGCCAACTACGCCCAGCGCTCCGGGCGCGCCGGGCGTTCGGGCCAGCCGGCGCTCGTCATCAGCTACTGCTCGACGGGCAGCGCCCATGACCAGTACTTCTTCCGCCGCCCCACCCTCATGGTGTCGGGAAAGGTCCACCCGCCTCGTCTCGATCTCGGCAACGAGGACCTTGTGCGAAGCCACGTGCACGCCATCTGGCTCGCCGAGGCCCACATGCACCTCGGCCGCTCCCTCTCCGACGTCCTCGATGTCACCGGCACCCCGCCGACCCTCGAGGTCCTTGGCGCAAAGCGCGACGACCTCGATAACCCGCACGCGCGCGAGCGCGCCCTTGCCCGAGCGACCCGGGTGCTCGACTCGATCGCCGGCGAGCTCGCCGAGACCGACTGGTGGAGCCCGCGGTGGCTCGCCGACACCCTGGGCGCGCTACCCGCCCGCTTCGACGAGGCGTGCCGGCGGTGGCGGGACCTGTTCCGGGCCGCGGAGGGCCAGCAGGCGACCCAGAACGCGGTCGTGCTCGACCGCAGCCGCAGCGCGGAGGACAAGGCACGGGCCAAGCGCCTCAGGGCAGAAGCCGAGGCGCAGATGGACCTGTTGTTGAACGAGACCTCGACCGACTTCCAGTCCGACTTCTACTCCTATCGGTACTTCGCGTCGGAGGGCTTCCTGCCGGGCTACAACTTCCCCCGCCTGCCGCTCTCGGCGTGGATCCCCGCCCGGCGCGGCAGCGCTGTCGACGAGTACCTGAGCCGCCCCCGTTTCGTCGCGATCTCCGAGTTCGGCCCCCAGGCGCTCGTCTACCACGAGGGCTCGGTGTACCGGGTGAACCGGGTCATGATCCCGGTCTCGAGCACCACCGACGCGGTGAGCGACGACCCGGTCGTCACGAGCTCGGCGATCCAGTGCGGGGTCTGCGGGTACCTCCACCCCGCCTCCGGGGGTGCCGGGCCGGACCGCTGTGAGCGCTGCGGCGCGGATCTCGGCGACTCGCGGTGGCGGTACCGGTCGCTGTTCCGGATGACGAGCGTCTCTACCCGGCGCCAGGATCGCATCACCTCCAACGCCGAGGAGCGCCAGCGCCGCGGCTACGAGATCCGTGTCGCGTACCGCTTCAGCGAGATCGACGGTCGCCCGAGCGTGAAGACCGCCACGGTCGCCTCCGCAGATGCCGAACCGCTCGCGACCCTCGCCTACGGGCACACCGCCACGCTGACCTTGATCAACGTCGGCTGGGCGCGGCGCAAGGACCGAAACGAGCAGGGCTTCTTGCTCGACTTGGAACGTGGCCGGTGGGCCCCGCGCCCAAGTGAGAAGGATGCAGCCGGCAAGGAGTTGGCCGACGACGACCCGCTCACCGGGCGGCTCAAGGCGGTCGTGCCCTTCGTCGAGGACCGTCGCAACGTCCTCGTCTTCGACCCCGCCGGCACGAAGCTCACCGCGGCGTTCATGGCGAGCCTCCAGGCCGCGCTCAAGATCGCGATCCAGGCCGAGTACGACCTCGAGGACGCAGAGCTCGCCGCTGTCAGCCTCCCCGACCGGGACGAGCGCACCCAGGTCCTGCTCTACGAAGCGGCAGAAGGCGGCGCCGGGGTGCTGCGCCAGCTCGTCGAGGACCCCGGCGCTCTTTCCCGGGTGGCACGCCAGGCACTGTCACGGTGTCACTTCGACCCCGACACCCTGGGCGATCTGCGCCGAGCCCCCCGGGCGAAAGAGGACTGCGAGGCGGCCTGCTATGATTGTCTGCTCTCGTATACGAACCAGCCCGATCACCGCCTCGTCGACCGGATGCTCATCGCCGGATACCTCCACCAGCTCGCTGGTGGCGCCGTGGCGACCTCGCCGGGGACCGCGACGAGAGGCAAGCACCTCGAGCGCCTCGCCCGCCAGGCGGGAAGCGACTTGGAGCGCAAGTGGCTGGAGCTACTGGCCGCAGGCGGCCACCGCCTTCCCGACCGGGCCCAGGTGCTCATGGAAGACGCCGGCACCCGACCCGACTTCGTCTACGACGACGTCCACGTCGCTATTTATGTCGACGGGCCCCACCACCGCTACCCCGAGCGCGCGGCGAGAGACGGCGCCGCCGAGGAGCAGCTCTTCGCCCGAGGCTGGAGCGTGCTGCGCTTTTCGGCGAGCGACGACTGGACCGCCCTCATCGCGCGGCACACGAGCACCTTCGGCGGCGGCACCCGATGAGCGCAGCACCCGAGGCGGTCACGCTCGCCCGCTTCGCCCCCGGCTCGCTCGTGCGGGCACGGGGACGGGAGTGGGTGGTGCTCCCCGAATCGAGCGACGAGTGGCTCGTGCTGCGAGCGCTTGGGGGGGCAGAGGATGAGACGGCCGGCGTCCTCGTCGGCTTCGAGCCCGTCGAGGCGGCCGAGTTCGCCTGGCCAGATCCCGACCAGGCAGGCGACCACCTGGGTGGGCGCCTGCTCGCGGATGCCGCACGGCTCGGGTTCCACTCGTCTGCGGGGCCGTTTCGCTCCTTCGGCGCCATCGCCGTCGAGCCACGGCCCTACCAGCTCGTCCCGCTCCTCATGGCGTTGCGCCTCGACCCGGTGCGCCTCCTCGTCGCCGACGACGTCGGGATCGGAAAGACCATCGAAGCCGGTCTCGTCGCGAAGGAGCTGCTCGTCTCTGGAGCGGCCAAGGGCCTGTGCGTCCTCTGCCCACCGCATCTAGCCGAGCAGTGGCAGGCCGAGCTGTCTGCCAAGTTCCACATCGACGCCGAGCTCGTGCTCACCTCGACCGCCAGCCGTCTCGAACGCTCGTGCAGCTTCGGGGAGGGCATCTTCGACGTCTTCCCGTACACCATCGTCTCGACCGACTTCATCAAGACCGATCGCCGCCGCGACGACTTCGTCCGCAGTGCCCCCGATCTCGTCGTCGTCGACGAGGCGCACACCTGCGCCGCCGATGCACGCGGACGTGGCGCGGCACATCAGCGTTTCCGGCTCCTCTGCGAGCTCACCGCGGATGCTTCTCGCCACGTCGTGCTCGTCACCGCGACCCCGCACTCGGGCAACGAAGGGGCGTTTCGCTCCTTGATCGGCCTGCTCGACCCGACCTTCGCCAGCTTGCCCGAAGACGAGCAGATAGACGAGCGCACCCGTGCCCGCCTCGCCCGGCACTTCGTCCAGCGCCGAAGGGCCGACATCCGCGCTTATCTGGATGTCGACACGCCGTTTCCCGAGCGCCTGGAGCTCCCCGAAGAGAGCGGCCGTTACCAGCTCAGCCCCGCCTATCGCAGCTTCGTCGAGGAGGTCCTCGCCTGGGCACGTGAGGCCGTCGCCGATGAGCGCGGCGGCCGGCACCGCCAGCGGGTTCGGTGGTGGAGCGTGCTCGCGCTGCTGCGCAGCCTGGCTTCGAGCCCGGCGGCCGCGGCGGCGACGCTGCGCAACCGGGCTGCCCCTGCGAAGACGACGACCGTCGAGGAGGCCGACGACGCCGGGCGGCGAAGCGTCTTGGACCAAGACGACGCGGATGACGCCGGGCGGCCTGACGCCGCACCGGGCGCGGACCCCGACCCCGACGACAGTGACGGTGGCGGCGCAGACCGGGTCGATCGTCGGCGGCTGCGGGCGATGGCGGAACGGGCCGACCAGCTGGCAGGGGCCGAGGACGCCAAGCTCGCCCACACCACCACGCTGGTGCGCCAGCTCGTCGCCGAGGGCTACAACCCGATCGTCTTCTGCCGGTTCATCCCGACCGCCGACTACGTAGCCGAGCACCTCACGAAGGCCCTCGGGGACGGCGTCGCCGTCGAGAGCGTCACCGGGGTGCTTCCCCCTGCCGAGCGCGAGAGCCGGGTAGCCGGGCTCGCCGACTCGGCGCGCCGGGTGCTCGTCGCGACTGACTGCCTGTCGGAGGGCATCAACCTCCAAGAGTGCTTCGACGCCGTCGTCCACTACGACCTGCCGTGGAACCCGACCCGCCTCGAACAGCGCGAGGGCCGCGTCGACCGCTACGGGCAGCCGTCACAGACGGTGAAGGTCGCCACCATCTACGGCGTCGACAACGTGATCGACGAGATCGTCCTCGACGTCCTGCTCCGCAAGCACCGAACGATCCGCTCCGAGCTCGGGATCTCCATCCCCGTCCCCGGAAGCAACGACGAGTTCATCGAGAGCGTCTTCGAACGCCTCTTCGCCAAAGAGAACCGCCAGCTCAGCCTCTTCGCCGCGCCGGTCAAAGCTGTGCAGGAGACGCTGTTTGCCGAGTGGGACCGGGCCGCGGAGAAAGAGAAGCGATCGCGCACCCGCTACGCCCAGCACACCATCTCGACCGACGAGGTCGCCGCCGAGCTCGACGGTGTGCGCGCCGCCATCGGCTCAGGCACCGACGTCGCCCGCTTCGTGCGTGACGCGGTCTCAGCCCTCGAGGGCAGCGTTGCAGGCGACGGCACGACCCTTGGCACCGAACCGGTGCGCATCTCCTTAGGCGGCCTGCCCCGAGCGGCGCGAGACCAGCTCGGCATAGACGCCGACGAGATCGTCGGCCGCTACCAGCCGACGCTTCGAGCCGGGGAGACCTACCTGTCGCGCACCCACCCGGTCGTAGCCGGACTCGCCGGCTACCTCCTCGACACCGCCCTCGACCCTCACACCCAAAGCCCCGCCGCGCGCTGTGGGGCGATACGCACCAGCGCAGTCGAGGTGAGCACCACGGTGCTGCTCGTCCGTCACCGCTTCGACCTCAGCCTGGGCCGACGCCACGAGCCCGACCGGGCGCTCTTGGCCGAAGAGCTCGCCGTCACCGCGTTCGCCGGCAGCCCCGGGGCGGCCACGTGGCTCGCGGCAGAGGACGCCGAAGCACTCCTCGGGCTCCCGCCGGCTGCCAACGTCACCCCCGAACAGCGCACCGGACTGCTCCGCCACTTGGTCGACCGAGCCGAGCTCCTCACTCCCGCGCTCGAGGCCCAGGCGGCCGATCGAGCACGCGAGCTCGCTGCGACCCACCGGCGAGTACGGCGCGACGCAGGCGCCAGCTCGCGGGTCACCGTGAAGGCCCACCTGCCCGTCGACGTCCTCGGCCTCTACCTCTACCTCCCCGCCTGACATGGCCCCCCGCAGTCCGTTCACGACCATCACCACCGAAGGCGGCCTGCTCTCTGTCGACCTGCTCGCCCGCCTTGCCCGCCAGCCCACCACCGTCTCGGGCACGACCCCCGACGACTACCACCTAGGCCCCGGACGTCGCCTTCGCGACGCGATCAACCGCTCGTGGACCGAGCTCCAAGGCGCATGGAGCACCTTTGCGGCCGAGCTCGAGAGGCTCCCTGTCGGCGAGCGGGCCACCACCATCACCCGGGAACGCTGGTTGCTCCCGCTCTTCGCCGAGCTCGGCTTCGGCCGGCTCCAGCGCACCAGCGCCCTGAACGTCAATGGCCGCGACTATCCCGTCTCGCACATCTGGGGGCCAGTCCCCATCCACCTCCTCGGCACCGATGTCGAGCTCGACCGGCGCACCAGGGGCGTCGCCGGCGCGGCGAGCGCGGCGCCGTTCTCCATGGTCCAAGAGCTCCTCAACCGCTCAGAGGCCCACCTCTGGGCCGTCTTGTCCAACGGCAGACGCCTCCGCCTCCTCCGGGATAACTCCAGCCTGACGAGAGCCGCCTACGTCGAGTTCGACTTGGAGGCGATGTTCTCGGGCCAGGTCTTCACCGACTTCGCCGTCTTGTGGATGGCCTGCCACGAGAGCCGCTTCGAAGCCGACCAGCCTGCACACTGCTGGCTAGAGCGCTGGATCGACGAGGCCCGCCAACAAGGCGTCCGGGCACTCGATCGGCTGCGTAGCGGCTTCGAACGGGCCATCACCGCGCTTGGCGGCGGGTTCCTCGCGCATCCCGCGAACGCGGCGCTTCGCGACCGGCTCCGCCAGGGCGAGCTCACCGCCGAGGACTACCACCGCCAGGTCCTCCGGCTCGTCTACCGCCTCGTGTTCCTCCTCGTCGCCGAAGACCGCGACCTGTTCCACCCGCCCGAGACGAGCGACGAGGCACGCCGCCGCTACGCCCGCTACTACTCCCTCGGTCGCATCCGCGACCACGCCCGTCGCCATCGAGGCGGTCGCCACGCGGATCTCTTCGCGTCACTCCGCCCTGTGTTCGACGCGCTCGGCGGCGACGGGGTCTCAGCCATCGGCGTGCCCGCCCTCGGCTCGTTCCTCTGGTCGCGGGGCGCCTGCCCCGACCTCGATACCGCGGCGCTCTCCAACAGCGACCTCCTCGACGCCGTCCGCCACCTCGCCTACACCGAGCACGACCGGACCCTCCAGCGCGTCGACTTCGCCAATCTCGGCCCCGAAGAGCTCGGCAGCGTCTACGAGAGCCTCCTCGAGCTCCACCCGCGCCTCGAGCTCGACGCGGCGCGCTTCGAGCTCGTCTCCGTCGCTGGCAGCGAACGCAAGTCGACCGGCAGCTACTACACCCCGACCGCACTGATCTCCGCGCTCCTCGACCGGGCACTCGATCCACTGCTCGACGAGGCCGAAGCCGCCCCCGACCCGATAGCAGCCATCCTCGCCATCAAGGTCCTCGACCCGGCGTGCGGCTCGGGACACTTCCTCACCGCCGCAGCCCGACGCATCGCCACGCGCCTCGCCGCAGCCCAGACCGGCGAGCTCAACCCCACCCCAGAAGCCACCCGCCACGCACTTCGCCAGGTGGTCGGCCGCTGCATCTACGGCATCGACTTGAACCCCATGGCAATCGAGCTCGCCAAGGTCAACCTCTGGCTCGACGCCGTCGAACCCGGCCTGCCGCTGCGCTTCCTCGACCACCACCTCGTCTGTGGCAACGGGCTCGTGGGCGCCACCCCCCGCCTCATCGCCGAGGGGATCCCCGACGAAGCGTTCAAGGCGATCGAGGGCGACGACAAGCCGACGGCGGCGGCACGCAAGAAGACCAACGCCGCCGAGCGCCGCCAGCGCAACCAGGGCCTCCTCGCCCTCGGCGACTCCGCGCTCGCTGCCATCGAAGAGCTCACCCAAGCCGCGCAGGGGCTCGATGCCGAGGACGACAGCACGCCCGAAACCCTCCGGACCAAGCAACAGCACTGGGAAGACCTCCAATCCTCCCCTGATACGGGGCTCGCCAAGCTCGTCGCCGACACCTGGTGCGCCGCCTTCTTCGCCCCGAAGACCCCGGATCAGCCGGCGATCACCGACCAGACCCTCCGGGCTATCAGCGCGGACCGCGCCGACAATCCCGACGCCATCAGTCTCGTCGTCCGCCTCGCCGAGCGCTACCGCTTCCTCCATCCCCACCTCGCGTTCCCCGACGTCTTCGCCGCCGACCCAGAAGCAGAAGAGGGCTGGCAGGGCGGGTTCGATCTCGTCTTGGGCAACCCGCCGTGGGACACCCTCAGCCCCGACCGCAAGGAATTCTTCTCCGCTTACGAGCCGACGATCCGCTTCGTTCCGAAGGCCGAGCAGGATGCGATCGTCTCGGAGCTCCTCGAGGATCCCGAGATCGCTGCCCGCTGGATCGACTACCAGCGCGACCTCTACGCGTCGGTCCATTTCATGAAGTCGAGCGGTCGCTACCGACTCTTCGCACCAGGCAACCTCGGCAAGGGCGACTTCAACGTCTACCGGATGTTCGTCGAGACCGCGCTGGGACTCACCCGGCGCGGCGGCAATGCGGCTCAAGTCGTCCCAGCCGGCTTCTACGGGGGAGCGAACGCTGCCGCCATCCGCAGAGAGCTCTACGAACGCTGGACGCTCTCGTACGTACTTGGCTTCATCAATACGACCGGCGCTTGGTTTCCGGGGATTCACCGCGAGACGCGTTTCTGCCTGTATCTGGCACAGAAGGGCGGGACCACTACGAACATCAGCGCTGCCTTCGAGCTACGGTCGAGCACCGACCTGGCCCGGGCCCTCGGCGGCGAGATGACGACGCTCACGGTCGCATCGATCCGGGAACAGTCGCCCGACGCCCTCGCCATCCCCGAGGTGACCAACGCGGCCGATGCGGCACTTGCCGCCCAGATGTCCGCGTGCTGGCCGCTCTTCGGTGACGAGACCGCCGGGCCGCCCGTACGGCACTACCAAGCCGAACTGCACATGGGAAATGACCGGGAGCTCTTCGGGGATTACCCGGACGGCCTCCCCGTATACGAGGGGCGGATGGTCGACCAGTTCGACCACAGGGCCAAGGCCTATCGCTCGGGACGCGGACGGTCCGCTGTCTGGGAAGCACTCCCGTTCGGTGACCCTCGCAAGGCCATCGTCCCCCAGTGGCACCTACCACCAGACAAGATCCCCAACAAGCTCGGCGACCGGGTCTGGCGGTATCGCGTGGGCTGGTGCGACGTGACGTCTCCGAATCCGAGCCGTTCGCTCGTTGCTGCGCTAATCCCACCCGGCGCGATCTGCGGCCATAAGGTGCCCACGCTTGCGTTCCCAGACGGCTTCGAGTGGGCGTATATGCTCTGGCTGGCGGTTGAAAACAGCTTCAGCCTGGACTTCCTCGCTCGGAAGAAGGTCGCTCTTAGCATGACGATGACCGTTCTCGACAGCCTCCCCTTCCCGCGGTTGCCCATTGACCATCCCCTAACCCGACGTCTCGGAATGCTCGCGCTCCGCCTCACCTGCACGGCACCAGAAATGACTGCCTACTGGAACGCCATGGTCCCCTACGGCTGGTGCGAGCCCGTCCCCGAGGACTCCACCCCGCCCGGCTTGATCGACCCCGAACAGCGCGAAGCTGCACGGGCAGAGATCGACGCGGTGGTTGCCCGTGAGTTGTTCGGACTGAGCGGGGACGAACTGGCGGGGATCCTCGAGACGTTCCCGGTCCTTCGCCGCCGGGAGGAGAAGACCTACGGCGAGTTTCGAACGAAGCGACTGGTGCTCGAGTGGTACAACAAGCCATGAGACCCGTGGCACGCCCGCCCAGACTGGAGGACGCGGCGCGGTGTACTTGAGCACGGTGTCTGTCGCGGGCTTCAGGGCTGGAGCGATCGGGACGGCCACGACGCGGGCAAGACGTCCGTGTGCGAGGCGCCCAGCCTCGCACACTTCCCGATCGGATGGAGGCCGTGGTCTGCCAGGTGGACCCAGTCCACCCATTGAAGTTCCGGGTGCTCACCGATGTCGCTCAGCTTCTGGGACCTTGGTCTCCCGCATGCGGTCGGCTAGAGCTTGAAGCGTCGCCGGGTTCTGAAGGGCCTCGGTGAGGAAGCCGCGCAACAGATCGACCATAGGAACCTCGAGCTCGGCAGCGCGGACCTTGAGCGCCCGGTGGAGCTCCGGGGTGAGATCCAAGGTCAGTCGCTTCGACCGGCTATTCCGGGGCTGACGCGGCGCCGCCACAACGCCAGAGCGTACCCGCTGATCATCGTGTTCACAGTTTTCTGTGTTTCTGTGTGATAGACACGCGAGGACGACACAGCCGATTCGTAGGGTGACGGTGATGGAGGAGGCTTCGCTTGAGAGACTGGTGGTGGGCGGGCGGACTCTTCGTCCGACGGCCGCCTTCCGATCGTACTGGCGGCTCGCAGCCGAGCGGCAGCGGATGTTCTTCCGCCGCCTTCGCCGGGAAGACCCACCGTGGACGGTTGACCCAGTCCTGGCCACTCACCGGTTCACGAACGCCTATCGGGCCTCCGATCGCGTCAGCCAGTTCTTGATCAACGAGGTGATCTACAGCCAAACCAGTGACGACCGGTCGATGGTGCTTCGCGTGCTCCTCTTCAAGATCTTCAACCGCATCGACACCTGGCGCTATCTGGAGAGCTTCGGCCCGATCTGCGCGGAGAGCTTTGAGGTTACAAAGCTGACCGAGTTGCTGGACGCTCGCATGGCATCGGGGGACCGACTCTATTCGGCTGCCTACATCATGCCCAGCCCGAAGCTTGGTTCGTCGCGCAAGCACGTCAACCATCTCCGCTTGCTGGCGCAGTTGCTTAACGACGGGACCGTTGACCGGATCGCAGCCGCATCAAGCCTTCGCAACCTGTACGAGATCCTCGCCGGCGTGCACTCCTTTGGGCGGTTCCTCGCTTTTCAGTTCGCCGTCGATCTCAACTACACGCCGCTGTATTCGTTCTCGGAGATGGACTACGTCGTCGCCGGTCCGGGCGCCCGAGATGGGATCGCCAAGTGCTTCGTCGACGCCGATGGGCTGGCACCCGAAGAGGTCATCCGAGCGGTCACCGAGTCCGCCGACCAGCTCTTCGAGCAGGCGGAAGTGGAGTTCGAGTCGCTGTGGGGCCGGCCGTTACAGCTGATCGACTGCCAGAACCTGTTCTGTGAGGTGGACAAGTACTCCCGGGTCGCGCACCCCGAGCTGTGCGGGGCTTCCGGACGCACGCGGATCAAGCAGCGTTACGTGCCCAATCCCGAGCCCATGACCGTTGGGTACCCACCCAAGTGGGGTCTCCCGACTGCTACGAACCCTGTCCTTGCGGCAACGGCTCGTAGCTGAGGCTGCGCCGGTAGAGGTCGCCGACGACACGGCCGCCGCGAGCGTCCCGGACCCGGCGCCAAACGTTGAACCCTTGGAGGATGGCCTGCTCGACCTCCCAGAGCGGCCGTCGCTTGACCTCCAGCTCTGTGGTCATCACACGCACGGTCTTGAGCACCGCGTAGTCGATGTCGGTGACGTCCTCGAACCAGTGGTGGTGACGAGCGTGCTCGAAGAGGAAGGCGACCATGCCTTCTTCGATCACGATCGCCCGCCCTCCGTCTTCAACCGCGTCGACGAGGTCGTCGACACGGCGCTTGCGGTCGAAGATCACTGATCGGGCGACAGGCGACCACCCGAGGATCGCCGCGTTGGCCAGGTGGAAGACGTCGTGGAACCGGTAGCCGCTCTCCGCGTAGGTGTTGTCCCCGAGGCGGTCGCCGACCTTGCGGCCCCGGTAGTGGAGCTCGACCCGCTCCTCCGGCCCCTTGTCTCTGCCGACGGAGCGGATCTCCACTGCAAACGTGCGCGGGAGCCGCTGTGCGGGCGGATAGCCGTGGTCGAGCAGCTCGTTGGGGCGGCGTCGGAGGTCCTTTACCCCTGGGAGCCGCCATCGGTCACTCGTCTTGTCCAGGTTGGCCGCGGCGAGCTGATCGAGCGACAGGCCCCATTTCTCGGCGACGTTCGCGAGGTACCACAATAGGTCACCGACCTCCTCTCCCACGTTGTCGACGAAGAGCTCGTAGGCGTCGCCGTCTCGGAGGAACTTCTTGTAGCCGGCGAGCAGGGTGCCGACTTCACCCGCGAGACCGAGGAGAGGGACGAGGCGGGCGGTGCGGTCTGCGGCGGGGTCTCCTTTGAGCGGCACCCGGTCGGTCTTCTGCGCGGTCTTCTGGTAGCTGTTGAAGTCCACCCGAGCTCCTACTCCTCACTTCCGTAGCGAGCCGCAGAGGCTGGCAGCACCGGGGCGGTCGCCGTGACGGTTGCTGGGGCGATGACCCAGGTGGCGCAGAGATGCTCGTCGAGGAAGGCGAACGGGAGCCACGCGGTCCCATCGATGCCCCAGGTTTCGCTCCAAGAGTTGCGAATCAGCATCTCGGCGGTCTGCTCGTCGTAACCGATGACGACGACCGCGTGGTGAGCGCCGTCGAGGTCCGATTTGGCCGGCACGCTGAGACGGCCTTCGGTGGGGGTGTCGAGGTCGGGCCAGGTGGGGATGCCGAGGACCACGGCACGACCCGCGTCGAGCTCGGTCCGCACGCTCTTTGGCGTCGCCGGCACCGGCGAGAGCTGCGGCGACCACCTGGGTTGGGCGGAATGGGCGGCAGCAGGGGGCTGGTAGGTGGGAAGGTGGTCCTTGCGATCCTTGTCATAGGGCCAGGCTTCTTCGAGGGGCTGCCCGTTCGCCGCCAGTCCGTCCCGGACCGCCGCGAACGTGGTGCCCGGTCCGGCAGTGTCGTGCTGTTTCGCCGACCAGTAGAGGTACTCCTCTGAGGTGTCGAGCAGGTCGTGTTCGTCGTAGAGCGCAGTCTCGTGGGCGGCGCTCACGGCAAACGCCAGGCACGTCGAGCGGTGGCCCTGTGAGCGCGCCGGACCGAGCTTGGTGCTCAGGTCGACGCGCCGGGATACCATTCAGGCCGCCACGAGCTGGGGCTGCTGGTTGACGCTCACGCCCCGGCCGACGGGACTGATCCGTGGCCCCTCGATGTCGATGGCAAGTGCGAACCGCTCGAGCGGCTCTCCGTCTGGTTCCCAGGGGTGGCGCAGGTCGACGATCACCAGGCGGGGGCCGGGGTTTACGGCCTTGAAGACGAGCCGACGGGTGCGGGCGTCGCCGTAACGAGGGTCTATTTCGGTTGCGCCCTCGAGGCGGTCGTCGAGAAGGCTGAAGCCCTCCAGAGTGGCGTCGGCCGGCATCCACCGGTAGCCGCTGGAGCGGATCTCTTCGAGATGAAGGTAGAGCTCGTCTCCCGTGTCGACGAGGAGGTGCCGCCCATTGTCCGTCGCAGCAAGCGGCCACACCGCTGCCCTCGAGTACTGCGGTCCCTGGCCGACCAGCTGCTCTTTGAGGGCCAGCGGTCGCGCGCGTCGCAGACTCGGGAGCTCTTGCCAGGCGATCTTGTTCAGGCTGGCGAGCTGTACCACGGTGGCGGCGTAGCTGACGCCCAATTCAACTGAGAGGTGGTAGGCGGCGACCGGGGTGATGTCGGGGCGGGCTGGATCGAGGCCGAGGCGCCGCAGGTGGTGCTCAACAGCAGCGAGGGGCATCAGCAGGTTCGCGGCGAAGGTGTGCGCCGCGACCTCTTGGGGGTCGTTGCCTTGACCGCCGTCGATGATGGCGTGCTCGTCGTCGAGGCTGGCGCCGTGTCCGAGGAGGTGATGCCCCAGTTCGTGGGCGGCAGTGAATCGCTGCAGAGCTGCGGGGTGGCTCGCGTTGATCACCATCCCGGCTGCTTGGTCGACTCGCTGGTACCAGCCGAAGAGCCGATCGAGCGGTTCGAAGGTCAGCCACACGGACTGGTCTTCGATGACGTCGAAGATGCGCACGCGTTCAGCTGCGCCGATGTCGAGATCGGCGAGCAAGGTCTCGGCCTTGAACACCGCGTCGCGGCGTACGTCGCGCAGGTTCGCCATGTCAGCTGCTCGCCGACTTTCGGCTGGGGGCTTGTGCGGGTCCGGCGGTCCTGAGGAACTGGGCGAAGCGGAGGACCTGCTCTCGGTCCGTGGAGCTCAGCTCCTTCGTGGTGCGGAACAGCGCGTCGGTCATCTCGTCCGTGTCTTGCTCCTCCTCTCCGGAGAAGTACGACAGCGGGCGTCGGTACAGCTCCGCGAGTCGCTTCAGCTCCAAGAAGGTGATCCGTCGCTTTCCTGCTTCGATCGTTGAAACCGACGGCCGTGGAATGCCAAGGTGGTCGGCGACCTGCTCTTGGGAGAGCCCCAGGTACTCGCGTGCTTCACGCAGGCGACGACCCAGCTCGACGGGTTCGGGCGTTTCGGGTTCGGACCTGGGCTTGGTCATGAATGCTCCTTCGCATTGCTTCTGTGAGAGATGTCTTCTGCTGCGACGACCGCAAGCGCTAGACCGGCCTCTCGGGTGGCCGAGCAGCACAAGCGGCCGAGATTCCGGTCGGCAGCGACGCTCTGCGCCGCCGTGCTGAGTTGGATTCGGGGTTCTCCTGACGGGGCGGTTGCGATCTCGATGTCGTGCAGCCCGATACCGCGCATCCCGGTGCCGAGAACCTTGAGCGCGGCTTCCTTGAGCGCGAAGCGGGTAGCGAGCTTGTCGACCTCCCCGTTGCAGTGGTCGACCTCTGCTGGGCTGAAGCACTGGGCCAGGAACTCCTCGCCCCCGAACCGCAGGTCGCGCTCGAAGCCGGCGATGTCGACGGCGTCTACACCGATCGAGGAGACATTTCCTATCGTGGCCGCCAGCTCCTCGAGCGACCCTGCGACCTGATCAGCTCGCGGCGTCATGGAGATCACCTGATGCCGCAAGCGCCCGAAGCTCGCCATTTCCGAACCCTCTGGCACTCCCCACCTCCGCGTCGGCATGCGTGGCAAGCACGAGCACCTCGCCAAGGGGCAGGCCGGCTTCGTGGGCGAGGGCCCACCCAAGGCGAGCGAGGCCGAGGTAGTTGCCGTAGCCCTTCCGCACCAGGTGTTGGTTGCGGTAGAGAGCCGAGAGGTAGAGCGCGCCGTCGTGGATGGTGACGCTGACGTGGCTGAGGCAAGGAAAGCCGTAGGGGCTGTTGTTCAGCCCGGGGGCTTGGACGCGCAGATCCGCCGAGTCTGAGGGGTGAGCGAACGCGAGCTCGTAGTCACTGCTGAGTGCGCCACGGCCGCCTCGTCCGGCATCACGGACGCGATGGAGCTTGTTTGCCAGCACCGCCAGCTGGTTCACCGGGCCGTCCGGTCCCGGCCAGGCGACCAGTCGTTCGCAGTACTCCCCTTCCGGCGACACGCTGCGCGCGAACTCCCGTCCCTCGAGGTAGAGGTCGGTGAACACTTCGATGGCGTCGTCGCCCTTCTCGGGAAGGTAGAGGTCGATCGGGAAGATGGTGTTGGCGACCGTCTCCACCGACCATACGGCCCACTGGCCTCGTTTCGCCCTGTTGGCCAGGTACTCCTTCCGACGTTGCCAGAGGAACCGGTCAACCGCCGCTCGGATCGTCGGGACCTCGTCGATGCCGCGCCACGCCACGGCGAGGTGCGCCGTCCGGCCGCCCGCGTCGAGCGTGGAGGCGAGCGCCGCAGTCCAGGCTTGCGACAGGGTCGGGCGCTCGATCAGGCAGGCCATCAGCGGAAGTGCTCCTGCAGCCTCCGGCTCACTAGCTCGGTGACGCTGCGGATGCTCGTGACCTGCTCGGGCCGGAGCTTCTTCGGGTCGATGAGGTCCTTCACCCCGAATACCTTCTGGACCCGGGCGATCACCACGATGGCGACACGCGACGCGATCTTTACGTCCTCCCCGGACCCATCGAGGCAGCCGGCGACCTGGGCCCGGTCCATGGTCAGGTGCTCGGTCAGGGTGGCGAGCACGGACGCGTGCACGTGCTGGCGGATGTCCGGGATGGTGGGCGTGGTAGTGATGATCGACATCGGCGTTCGTTCCTTGTCAGATTTCCTTACGTCTCACTGTACACCCTGGCGTCCGATCTGACGACATCTTCTGTAAGAAAATCTGGAACATCCCCTGAGCTGCTCCGATGTCCCCGAAAGGAGTCCACCCGGGAACGGCAACGGCGCTCAGTCGGTCGAGATCCCTCCAGAGGCCAGCCAGGCGTTGAGGCTCGAGGTGGTGATGGCGCAAGTGGTGCGCCGGCCGGGGAGCTCTTCGAGGACACCGGCTCGGACGAGATCGACTACCGCTCGTCGTCCGAGGCCGGTGTAACGCATCACTTCGGCGAAAGGGACCGCGGCGACGGGCTCGCTCTTGCGACGAGTCGTCCGGTTGCGGGTCAGCCAGCGGGCCTGGACCGAGGCGCGGGTGACGAAGCGGGCGCCGCTCGTGTCGGTCTCAGGATCGAGCTCGAGAACACCGTTTGCGGTAAGGAGCCGGACCGTGCTGAAGCTGAGCTGCAGCTGGCGGGCCGCCGCGGGGAGCTTCATCGAGCGTTGCTGGAGGGCGCGGACCCGGGCGTGCTCGGCTCGCAGCGCGCCGCGTTGTTCGTCGCTGAGGGTGAGCTCCTTGCTGGTGGGGTGCTGCTCGGGGGTGAGCCCGAGGTGGCGCATGGAGCGGTAGATCTCGTCGTAGCGGACGCCGAGCTGCTCGGCGAGGTCGGCGAGGCGAGTGACTCCGGCGAGGCGGTCGCGTTGGGCCCAGACTTCGCAGAGCCGAGCAC
>JAKAQW010000247.1 GCA_021819525.1 Actinomycetes bacterium | reverse complement strand
AGGTCTTCGGCGCCCTGCCCGCCGAGCAGCGCGAAGAACAACGTCAGCGGATCGCGCTCATCCTCGCCGTTCCGGCCCTGCGCGCCGCGATGCTCGATCAGTTCTCCGGGGCGATGCAGCTCCTCGCCGACGCCATCGCCGAGCGCGCCGGACGACCAGGCGACGACTTCGCGGTGCGCACCCTCGCCGGAGCAGTCATCGGCGTCATGATCGCCGTCCTCGCAAGCCTGGCCGACGACCCGACCGCGGACCTCTCTGACCTCATCGACCGAGGCATCGCCCACTTGGAAGAAGGGTTGACCCTGTGACTCCCGACCCGCGGAACGCGCGGTCTGGGTCGCCGCGGCGGTCGTCGACCGGGCCGTTCGCGAACATGCCCTGCGGCGACCCGGCGACACCATCATGGTCCCCCCGACCGCCCACCTAGATGAGTAGCTCCAAGGGCTCAGTGGTCGTAGGCGGTGAGGGATGGGTGAGCGGGACGCTCATGGAGATGCCCGCAGAGACGCTCAGCGGCGTCATAGCAATCTGCGAGATCCGACCGTGGCCCGAGCGAGCGGCGACCCCCTACGAGCGCAGCCGTCGGTCGAAGTCGTCGGCCAGCGCGCCGAGGGCGCAAAGGACGTCGCCGCTGAAGGCGGGACCGTGCATCAGTGCCATCGTCGTCGCACCGACAGAGGCGAGCCGGCGCAGCGTTTCTCCGCTGGCCGGGGTCACCGCACTGGCCCCGCCGCGGTCTTCGGTCGCGATCGCAGGGGTGACGATGTCACCCTCCGTGCGTGCCGGTACCCGGCCAGTCATCGTGAACAGGTCCCCGGCGAACAGCGTCCGAGTGGTCTCTTCGTAGATCAACCCGGCGTCCCAGCCGTGCGGCACGTGTGGGGTATCGATCCAGCGCACCCGCTTGCCGCCGAGGTCGAGGACCTCTTCGTCTCGTAGCGCGCGGGGCGGGCGGTCTGCCAAGTCGTTGACCGACACCAGCACACCGGTGCTCCCCTGGACGACCTCGGCTCGGCCCGCGACGCCCAGCCAGTGGTTCATGGCCCCGAGTTCGTCGGCCTCGACGTGGCCGAAGCTGATCCACCGCAGCTCGGCTGGCGGGAGGACACGGGCGAGCGTCTCGAGCACCGAGGGGAAGAGCTGGCGATGCCCGCAGTGCCAGAGCAGAGGCTGCTCGGCCACGATCAGGAACTGGTTGAAGACGAGGTCCGCCGGCTCGACATAGGTGGAGATGCGGTAGATGTCCTCGGCGATCTCGGTGAGCTCGGTCCCCACACCAGAGACGATACGGCCCCGTTCGGCCCTCGTGCGGCCTCGCAGCAAGAACCCTCGACAGGCACCTGCTTGGTGCAGAGTCACCGAACATCTGGGCCGGTAGGGGATCGCCACGCGGGCAACGGGGAGCCGGTCGTTCATCCTCCTCGTTGTCGCGCCGTAGCAAGTTCGTCAATCCCGAGAGCGCCGACGACACACACAGGGATCAACTCTGTTGATCAACAACCCAGTCCCAGGCACACTGTGACCCTGTGTCGGTGATTCGTGAAGGAATCGGGTTCGAGTGGTTGACCGGGCCCTCACGGGTCGGTCCTGATCTACAGGATGAACTTGCCGTCTGCTGGGGGGAGGTGGCCAACGCCGGTGGGGCGGTGGGCTTTCCATTCCTCCCGGTCGAGCGCGAGCAGGTGTATAGAGCCGTCACCGAGCTGGTGAACTCGCTGGACCCGAGGGGTGCCCAGCTGCTGGTGGCTCACGAGGGCGGGTCGTTGCTCGGCTGGCTCTTGCTCACCTTGAACACCAATTCCGTGGTTGCCCACTGGGCCAGGGTGACCCGTGTGCAGACCAGCTTGGCGGCCCGGGCCTCGGGCGTGGGGCGGGCTCTCATGGCGGAGGTGGCCCGAGCGGCACGGGAGGACCACCGTCTCGAGCAGCTCCACCTTGAGCTGCGGGCGGGACAAGGACTCGAAGGCTTCTACGAGTCCTGCGGGTGGAAGGAGATCGGGCGGTGGCCGAACGCGCTCCGCCTCGGCGTCGGGAGCGACCGTGACGAGGTTCTGATGCTGCTCAGCCTATAGCTGTCGACGATCGGTCGGCGGAGAAGCCGCAGCGCGAAGATCGTGCAGTGGAGCAAGAACCCAGTGTCTCCGAAGCGGCGACTACGCGGATCTTCGAGCTGCAGAGCGACGCCAAGGCGCTGGCGCGCGAGTACTACGACCTCACGGGCCGCCCCCTCGGGATCACGGCTGAGATCGCCGAGTACGAGGCTGCGCGGCTCTTGGGTGTCAGTTTGGCTCCCGTTCGCCAAGCTGGGTACGACGCAATCCGCTTTAGAGCCGGTAAAGAGGAGAAGCTCCAGATCAAGGGGCGTTGCCTGCCGGCCACTGCGAAGCCCGGCCAACGTGTCGGCGGTATCCGGCTCGATCGCGAGTGGGACCGAGTGTTGCTTGTGCTGCTCGAAGAGCGCTTTGAGGCCACTGCGATCTATGAGGCTGGCCGTGTAGAGGTCGCCCGAGCGCTTGGAGGCCCCGGATCGAGGGCTCGGAACGAGCGTGGCCAACTGTCGGTGTCGAACTTCAAGGCGATCGGCATGCGCATCTGGCCAGCCCCGTAAGACGAACCCTCTACGGGAACACTCCCGGTCCGTCCCCATGTCCCCTGGCGGGAGCGTCCCGCAAGACCCGCCCGGGTGATCTGCCCGGCCACGGGGGGCTATCTGCTACAACCCTCGGGTTCTATCGAGCCTGTCGAGGTGGCTTCACCTCGCCCGTTCAAGTGATCCTTCTGGGGCCGGCCGCAGCGAGACTCTGAAGCGGGTGGCGACGCCATATCAAACGGACGGCTCTGGCGTCCTTTCTCATCCCGGGCGGTCGCTGGAGCGACGAGTGATGCACCACCGGCAGTGATCCGCGGGCGATTTGGATCCTCGGCAAGCCATGGGCAGGTGGGCCACAGACCCGTGCGTCACAGACCCGTGCGCCCGAGAGCCGTGGGACGGGGGTCAGCGGGGGCTGATCCTGTAGCGGCGGGGGCGGTCCGCGACGAGGCGGACCTCGCCGGTCTCGGCCAACACTGAGAGGGCGTTGGACACCGCGCCGGCCGATCGCCCGAGTGACCGGGCGATCCCGCTCGGCCCGAAGGACTGGCCGGGACGGGCCGCCAGGTAGTCACGCACCAAGGCACGAAGGCTCCCGGGCGAGAGCCGGGCGCCTGCCCCAGGCGCCTCCTCCGGCAATGCCGAGGGATCGGTCACCGGCTGGGTGCCGCCGGGCTGGGTGCTCGCCTGGGGGCGCCGCTCGACGTTGCCGGGCGTGGCCGCCGCGTCGGGTTCGCACGCGCTCGTGGCCGTGGCGAGCGACCAGCGGTCGGCTACCTTCGTGCCGGCGACCCGGCCGCCGGGGCACCGGCGCACCACGCCGGCTGATTCGAGGCGGGCGAGGCGCTTGGCCGCGGTCGACCGGCCGATGCCGAGCGCGCCGGCGAGATCGGCGGCAGTGCTGTCGGGGAGGGCGGCCAAGGCGTCGGTGACGTCGTGGTCGCTCGTTGGTTCTGGGGCTCCCATGGTGGCTCCTTCAGGCTCGGAGGTGTCTGGTCCGAGAGGACCTACCTCTGTCTCGGCGCCTATCTCAAGGGCGAAGACAGCGCCCAGCAGCCCGGCGCGGGCGAGCCCCGTGGCCAGGGACGTCGTGGCGAAATGTCCAAGAACAGGCCCGAGACCCTTGTTCTATAGGTGACGCTTGTCCGGTCGTGGGCCGCCCATGACCACCGACACCACCCCCCATCCCGCGACCCACGCCATCACGCCCGAGGTCCCTCTCGCCCTGTGGCCGGTCGCCCAACGCACCGCCCAGGCCCAGCGGGCCGGGCGCTACCTGCCCGAGGTCGCCCAGCACCCCGGAAAGATGCTCCCCGAGCTCGCCCGGCGCATCATCTGCGAGTACTCGGCCCCCGGCGCGCTCGTGGTCGACCCCTTGGCCGGCATCGGCACCACCGTCGTCGAAGCCGGCCTTCTCGGCCGCCGGGCGATCGGCGTCGAGGTCGAGGCCCGCTGGGCCCGCCTGGCCGCAAGGAACCTCGACCACATGCTCTCTGGTCCCGAACGCCAGCTCGCTGTGATCCGCCGGGGTGACGCCCGGCGCCTTCCCCGGGTCCTCGGCGACGTGGCCGGCAAAGTCGACCTCGTCGTCACCTCGCCCCCCTACGGCTGTGACGCCGGGACCTTCGACCCGACGGCGCGTGCCCGCGGACAGCGCTCGTGCGTGGCCGAGACCCTCAACTACTCGCGCGACCGCGCCAACCTCGGCCACGCCCGCGGCCCGGCCTACGACGAGGCGATGGCCGAGGTGTACGCGGCCTGCCGGGCGGTGCTGTGCCCGGGCGGCCGACTCGTCGTCGTGACGAAGAACACCCGAAGAGGCGGTGCCACCTTCGACCTCGCCGGGCTCACTGTCGTCCTCGCCAGCGCCGCGGGCTTCAGCTACCTCGGCCACGTCGTCGCCCTGCACGCCGCGGTGCGCGACGGGGGGCTTATCGCCCGCCCGTCGTTCTGGCAGACCATCCAGGTTCGAAAGGCCAGAGAGCGTGGCGAGCCCGCCCACCTCGTCGCCCACGAGGACGTGTCCGTCTTCACCGTATCGACCAGCCCAACGACCGGTCCCGCGACCAAGCCTGCCAAGGAGGATGCCCGTGCCCGCTGACCTACCGCTGTCGGTCTGGCCCACCGCCCAGAAGAGCGCCCGGGCCCAGCGGGCCGGGCGCTACGTCGAGATCTCCGGGCACCACCCGGCAAAGATGCTCCCCGCGATCGCCCAGCGTGTGATCGCCACCTACAGCGCTCC
>JAKAQW010000246.1 GCA_021819525.1 Actinomycetes bacterium | reverse complement strand
GCCGGCGCGGACCTTCGCCGGGTCGGCATCGAAGAGCTTGGGGTAAAAGGCAGTCGCCGTACCGAGATCGGCGACGTCGAGGGCCAGCCGGACGCGAGGCACAGGAGCGATCCTTGCAGGAGATTGGCTACCATCGAAACGGTACCGGATGGCATCGATCACCGTCAACGAGGGACGAGCAGCCTCTTATTGGAGATCGGGTCCGCCGCGTCCACGAAGCCCGACGATCCCGGCACCTGCCTGCCTGTGGTGCTCGCCGGCGGCGCCATCGCCCTGGAGGGCGCCGGCGTCGCTCTCACTCCCGAACGTGAGCCGGTGGAAGTGACAGTCCCCCCAGTCGCCGCCGCCTCGAGGACGAAGCGCACGGTGCCAACGGAGGTGGTCGACAGGACGCCGGGTGCTGGAACCTGTCGCAGAGAGTTCACCGGTTTTTTACCGACGATTCCCACATTCGTCACAGCGCACTAACCTCGCATCTCTAGCGTCGACTGCATGAGAACCCACGAGCACCGACGGCCTTCGCAGGCCGCTCTCGCGCATTTTCGGGCGTCGATGAGCACCACGAGCACGAAGTGGAGGGAACCGCGGCACCGGTTCCTCGGCTTGATAGCGGTGGTCACCGCCATCGGCGTCCTGGCCAGCGCCTGCAGCGGAACCCCCAAGACAACGAGACCGAGCGCCTCTACGGTTCCGGCCCCGAGCACCAGCCACCCGGTGAACCTGACGGTGTGGACCGCCTTCAGCGGGGCGCTCGGCGCGGCCTTCGACACCTTGGTCAGCCGGTTCAATGCCGCCAATACCGGCTACCACGTCATCGCGGATTACAAGGGCTCGTACTCCCAGGTTCTGTCCGACACCATGGCCGCTTTCCGGGCCCACGCGGCGCCGAACATCAGTCAGATCTTCGACGCCGGCACCGCCACCATCATGGATGCCCCCGGCACGTACGTCCCCGTGCACAAGCTGATGGCCCAGTACAAGCTCCCCTTCGCCACATCGGACTTCATCGGCGGTGCCGCTAGCTACTACGAGACGAGCGCTGACCAGCTCGACTCCCTGCCGTTCAACAGCTCGACCCCGGTGCTGTACTACAACAAGACGGAGTTGTCGAACGCCGGGATCTCCACTCCTCCGACCACGTGGAACCAGCTGAGAGCCGACGCGGCCACACTTGGCGCGCACGGGCAGAAGTGCGCCCTCACCTCCAGTGGGGCCTACGTGATGTGGACCGACCTCGAGCAATTCGCGGTGTGGAACGGTTTTCCTTACGCCACGGACGACAACGGCTACACGGCGGTCAAGGGAGTGAAGCTGGAGATCGATACCGCCCCGTTCATCTCCCACTTGGCCCTGCTCGGCGAGCTGGCTGCCAAGGGTGGCTACATCTGGAACGGTGTCAGCACCTCCACCGTGCCGCTGTTCACGAACGGCACGTGCGCCATGTACGAGCAGAGCTCCGCCGACCTGTCCACCATCCAGGCCGCAGCCAAGTTCCCTTTCGGCGTGTCGGAGCTGCCAATCCAGAACGGCGCCCCCGACGCTCCGCAGAACACGGTGGTCGGAGGGGCGTCGCTCTGGGTGCTCTCGGGCGCCCCTGCCGTGACCTACCGCGGCGACGCCGAATTCCTGCACTTCTTGATGTCGGCGCAGTCTCAGGCCTACTGGGCGTCCCACACCGGGTACGTCCCGGTGACCACCGCCGGCTCTGCCCTGCTCGAGTCGCAGAACTTCTACGCCACCCATCCGAACGACCTGGTGGCGGTCAAGGAGCTGAACAACAAGGCACCTACCCCCTTCACCCGGGGCATACGGCTCGGCTATCTCCCTGAGATCCGGCAAGTGGAGGCGTCGGCCATCGCCGCGGTGCTGTCGGGCAAACAGACAGCGGCGCAGGCCTTGGCGGCTGCCCAGTCCCAGGGCGACTCCATCCTGGCGCAGTTCGCCGCGCAATATGGCGGTTGACACCCTCGCCCCCGGCGACGGGGCCAGCCCCCCTGTTCCACGCCGCCAGCTCCGGCGCCCCCGATCCAGCGGGAGGCCGGAGCTGGCGGTGTTCCGGCACCGCCTCTTGCCACTGCTCTTGATCCTGCCCGAGTTGGTCGTCGTCGGGCTCTTCTTCATCTGGCCCTCCATGAGGGCCCTGGCCGAGGCGTTCCAAGAGAGCAACGCATTCGGACTTGGGTCCCGCTTCGCCGGGCTGGCCAATTTCCGTAGCACCCTCAACCACACGTACGTCCAGGCCATAGAGGTCACCGCCATCTTCACCGTCTTGACGACGGTGATCGCGATGGCGCTCGGCCTCTTCGTTGCCGTGCAGGTCGAGCAGACCGGGCGGGCCAGGCCGATCTACCGGACGCTTTTCACCTGGACCTACGCCGTGCCCGGCGCAATCGCCGGTGCGCTGTGGCTGTTCCTGTTCGAGCCCCGCATCGGCCCCGGCTCTCGCCTGCTCGCCGGCCTCGGGGTGCACTGGAACTTCGCCCTCTCCGGCCCACAGGCGCTCGGGCTGGTGATCGGCCTCACCGTCTGGCAGCAGGCTGCCTACGACTTCGTGTTCTTCTCAGCCGGGCTCCAAGGGGTGAGCGACAGGGTGCTGGAGGCGGCTCGGATCGACGGGGTCGGAGCCGTCTCCCGGTTCTGGCGGATCGTGATGCCGCTGCTCGGGCCCACCGTCGTCTTCGTGGCCGTGATGGACGTCCTCGCCGCCTTGTTCCAGAGCTTCGCGGTGATCGACATCGTGACCCAAGGTGGCCCCGGCGGTTCCACAACCACCCTGGTGTACGCGCTGTACCGGGACGGTTTCCAGAACGGCGACGTCGGCATGGCCGGCGCCGAGACCCTTCTCCTGTTCGTGCTGGCCGCGATCCTGCTCGCCGTGCAGTTCCGGGTGCTCAATCGCAGGGCGCACTACCGATGACCCGCAGTCGCTTCGCCGCCGCCTCCCGCCACGGCGGGCTGATCGTCCTCGCCGTACTGTTCGCCTTGCCTCTGTACCTGGCCTTCGTCGTGGCCTCGCACTCGGCCGCGGACCTGCTGCGCGGCGTGCCGATCGCCCCCGGCGCTCGCCTCGGGGCCAACCTGAGAACGGTGTTCAGCTCGAGCGTCCCGGGGACACCATCGCTGCGGACCATGCTGGTCAATTCGGCGATCATGGCCTTCGGGATCGCCATCTTCAAGCTCGCGCTGTCCGTCCCGGCTGCCTACGCCGTCAGTTTCTTCCGTTTTCCCGGCCGGATGCTCATGTTCTGGATCATATTCGCCACCCTCATGATGCCCATAGAGGTGCGCTTCTTCCCTACCTACGAGGTGACGGCTGACCTGGGCCTGCTCAACACCCAGACCGGCCTGATCCTGCCCCTCGTCGCGTCGGCCACCGCCGTGTTCCTCCTCCGACAGTTCTTCCGGGCATTCCCCTTGGAGCTGGCCGATGCCGCCCTCCTCGACGGCATCGGCCCCATCAGGTTCCTGACCTCGACGGTCCTGCCGCTGGCCCGACCCATCCTCGCCGCCATTTTCGTGCTGGAGTTCATCTATGGCTGGAACCAGTACCTGTGGCCCCTGCTCATCACCTCCGCCCCGAACAAGGTCACGGTCGTCATGGGGATCAAGCAGATCATCAGCGCCGCCCAGAGCTTCTCGGTGCCGCAGTGGGATCTGGTGATGGCCATCTCCCTGGTCGCGCTCGTCCCCCCGGTGGTCCTGATCGTCGCCATGCAGCGTTGGTTCGTGCGAGGGCTCACGGCGGGGATCGATTGACAGATGCCACGCGGCCGGCTCATCCACAAGGGTCCACGTCCCATGCAGATCTGGTCCCATCGAGGGCGGACCGACGGAGCGGGATCGCCAGCCGACAACACGCCCGATGCGTTGACGCTGGTCGCTGCCCTCGGGCTGGTGGCCGTCGAGATCGACACCTGGCGAACCGCGGACGGCCATTTCGTCGTCGGCCATGACCGAGACACCCCCGCCGGCTTGGTGGACACCCTCGAGCGGGCGGCCGTCAGCCGGCCCGACCTGGCGGACTTGCTCGACGCCGCACCGCTGGACACCGTCAACGTAGAGCTGAAGGTGCCCCCCGGTGCCACCGCTCGCGAAGGCGCAGCGCTCGGCGCCGCGCTCGCCGGGGCGCTCGGCGCCTGGACGGCCCCTCGCTCCCGCGGACCCGAGGTGGTGGTGTCGTCGTTCTCCCGAGCGGCCACCGATGCCGTTGCCGCGGCCGCGCCAGGACTTCCCGTCTCCCTGCTCTGTAGCGATCCTCCGGGCCCCGAACGGCTGCGAGCGCTGGGCGACGATGGCTACTGGGGGTTACATGCGAGAGGCACCGGCCTCGACGGCGCCGAGATCGAGGCGATCCACGCCGCCGGCCTGGCCGTCGTGGCTTGGACGGTGAACGATCCCGACCTCGCAGTCCGGCTCATGGACGCCGGGCTCGACGCTGTCATCACCGACGTGCCCTTGGCGCTCCAGCAGCGGATCGGTGGATAGCGTCCCGGGTTGCACGACCGTGGAGGGCGTCACCGAGGGGCCGTCCACCCACTCCTTGCCCCGCACCGCGTAGCAGCACGCCGTCTCGGGCGCTGCCACCGCTGCCTGCCCGGCCGCGGCGATCCGGCGAAGGCGGGTCCGCCGCGCCCACGAAGCCCGACGATCCCGGCACCTGCCTACCTCTGGTGCTCGCCGGCGGCGCCATCGCCCTGGAGGGGCCGAGGAGCTGGCACGCGCCCTCGGCGCGCTGGCCGATCCGGTGGTGCGCCTGCGCCTCCTGTCCCCTGTGCCTGGCCTGCGCACCGACTGATCGAAGCGCCGTGGTCGGGCTACCGGCCGCAGGTGGAGCAGTCAGGCCGGC
>JAKAQW010000245.1 GCA_021819525.1 Actinomycetes bacterium | reverse complement strand
GCTCGCGCCGTAGCGGGTGCTCAGCCAGTAGGCGACGAATGCCTGCACGGTGAACCCGGCACCGAAGGAGTCGATGCCGAAGAGCGCTGAGAGGCGCAGGACGACCCGACGCGTCGGTGGGCTGGTGGACAGCAGCCGCCCCCGAGCCACCGGCGCCGACCGGGGTGCCGGAGCAGCTCCACCGGCGGGCTCGGGAGCGCTCCGACCGGGTGAAGCGGTGACCCGGGGAGGCAGCTCGACGGCGCTCGAGAGCCTCGCCGCGCACGCGGCGCCGAGCACGGCCAAGGGAACCAGGAGGAGGAACGCGTCCGATCCCGACGACGACACCGCCAGCCCGACCGCTCCCGTCCCGCCGGCGAGCAGGGCGCCGAGCGATCCGCCACCGGCTGCGACGGCGTTGTACACGCCGAAGCCGCGCAGGCGCCGGCGCCCTGTGCTGAGCGAGGCCAGCATCGCCTGTTCGATAGCGGTGAAGGGACCCGAGTCCATCACCTCAGCCGACAGCGTCCCGCTGAGCGCGACGACGGCGATCGGCCACCACCACGGCGACAACGCCAGGGTGCCAGCGGCGAAGGCGAGGATCGCGTAGCCGGCGACGTAGACGCGACGGCGTCCGAGCCGGTCCGCGATCCGACCGACGAGCAGCAAGCCGAGCGCAGAGCCGGCGACGACGGCGCTGAGCACGAGGCCGACCTCGACCCGGGAGAGGCCTCGGCGCTGGAGGTCGACACCGAGGAGGACGGCGCTGTAGCCATACGCGAGCGCCCGAAGGCCCTGCGCGGCGAGGATCAGTCGCCGGTCGCGCCGGTTCCGGTCGCCGTCTTCGCCATGCTCACGGTGCCCGTCGTCTTCACCGTGCCCGTCGTCTTCACCGTGCCCACCGTCTTCACCGTGCCCGCCGTCTTCACCGTGCCCGCCGAGGGGAACGGGCCGGTCCACGCCGGGTGCGTTCACGACGACCCGTCGACCTCGACCTGTGCGAGCTCGGTGTTCGCGACGAACACCCTGCCCGTCGGCGCGTGGACGTCCGCATGGTCGTAGTCGCCCGATCTGCCGTGCGGCAGGTCGATCCTGCCGAGCTCCTCGATCAGCACGGGGCTCCCTTCCTTCGCTGCGTCGTGCTCCGGCGGGTTCGGGCCGCTCCGGCCGATCACCGCACCGATGTCTCCAGATGATAGTAACCATGGTTACATGGCATTTGCAAGAACCAGGAAGGCTGTCGCGAGACGGCCCGCAGGCACGCTGTCGCGAAATGCGATCCGAGCGCCTGGTGAGCTGGTCACTTGTCCCGGAGATGGCCCCTTCCGGGCCAATTCGCGACGGCCCGCAAAGGCCCATCTTGCGGGCAGAAGCCCAGGTCGCGGTGTGCTCGGAACGCACTGTGCGAGAGCCTGTACGGTGGTCTGTCGCGAGCTGGGGCCGGACAGCCCGATCCGAGCAGAGGAGATCTGGTCGCAGAGTGCTCGGGGTGCATGAAGCGGGGCCTGCCCGGTAGCCTGCCGGTGTGGACGTCCCGGTGCCGTGGGCCATGCTCGCCTACCACCTGCCGCGTGAGCCCTCCACGCCCCGGATCACCTTGTGGCGCCGGCTGCGCCAGATCGGGGCAGTCCAGCTCTGCGCCGGCGTCGCCATGCTGCCCGACACACCCCGGGCCCGTGAGCACCTCGAGTGGCTGGCCGCCGGGGTGCTCGAGGCGGCAGGTGAGGCGTCGGTATGGGTCGCCAGCCCGGTCTCAGCTGCAGTGCATCGACAGCTCGCCGAGCGCATGGCTCTGACGATCGCAGCAGAGTACGAGGAGGTGCACCGGATGGCGCTGCGCGCTGCAGGCGAGCCCGAGGTGCCCCGCCGTCGGGCACTGGTGCGTCTGCGCCGAGAGCTGGCACGGATCGGCCAGCGCGACTACTTCCCGCCCCAGGAACGCGAGCGGGCTGTCGCTGCCGTCGAGGGCCTCGCCCATGCCGAGACGGGCTCATTGACCACGGAGGACGGCCGATGAGATGGGTGACCCGGGCGGGCTGCCACGTCGACCGGGCCGCCTGTGCCTGGCTCATCCGGCGCCACATCGACGCTGCCGCCGAGCTCGAATTCGTCGACGACGCCTCCGTGCTCCCGCCCGGCGCCACCGCCTTCGACGTACCGGGGGCGGATCTCTCCCACCACGGCTCCGACTGCTCCTTCGAGACGATCCTTCGCCGGTACCACCTCGACGATCCCGTCTTGTGGGACCTGGCCCGCATTGTCCACGAAGCCGACCTCGCCGACGACCGTTTCGACGCGCCAGAGGCACCAGGGCTCGACGTTCTCGTCCGCGGCCTGTCCATGGTCGTCGGCGATGCTCGCCTCATCGAGCTGACCGCGGCACTCTTCGACGGGCTCTACGAGTACCGTCGGCGAGCGCTCCTCCTCGGGAGGAACCCGTCTTGACCGGCGGTCGCGCGCGGGCACGGGGCAGCTGAACCCGAGGGGAGAACCCCTGCTTGCTGTGCTCGCGGTCCGCCGTCGGTCGTCGAGCAGGCTGACACGGCCGGGACGCCACGCGTGCCCGTCTTGGCGCCGGCGACGGTGGGCGAGGCGTGCGCGGCGTCGTCGAGCCGGAGCCTGTGGGCCGGCCCGGGTCGCTCGCTGCAGCCGCACGGCGCCGGCACGAGGTAGTTCACCAATCGTTCATCTTCAGATGGTCTTCCTGACACCTCGTGTTCACGTTCGGGCAACCCGGGCTGGTCATGCTGGTCACGTATCAGCCGACGCTGATGCTGCGACTACACGTCGACGTGACGGCGAGAGGAGAGCGACTGTGAGCGACGGGACGGCATCTGCGAACGCCATGTACCGCCCGCTGGACGAGGCGGAGATCGGCCGCAAGCACTGGCTGACGGTGTTCACCGCCGGCATGGGGTTCTTCACCGACGCGTACGACCTGTTCATCATCGGTACCGTCACGGTCCTGCTCACCCCGATCTTCCACCTGAGCACGAACCAGATCTCGCTGTTGAACTCGATCTCGCTGCTCGCGTCGGTGGCCGGGGCGCTCACCTTCGGCAAGCTCATGGACAAGCTGGGCCGCAAGCGCATGTACGGCGTGGAGGTGGCGATCCTCGTCGTCGGTGCGATCTTGACCGCGTTCGCCTGGAACTTCACGTCGCTGCTCGTCTTCCGCATGATCGTCGGCTACGGGGTGGGAGGCGACTACGCGACCTCGGCGGTGATCACCTCGGAGTACGCGAACCGCAAGTCCCGGGGCAGGCTGGTGGGATCGGTGTTCGCCATGCAGGGCCTCGGGCTCCTCGCCGGTCCGGCGATCGCCTCGATCTTCCTCGGCGCCGGGGTGCCCGACACCATCGCCTGGCGGCTCATGCTCGGCCTGGGTGCCATCCCGGCTGCCTCGGTCATCTACCTGCGCCGCAAGATCCGTGAGACCCCTCGCTACACCCTGAGCGTCCGAGGCGACGTGGCGACCACGGCGAAGACGGTGGCGTGGGTGACCGGCCAGCAGCCGGCTGTGGGGACGAACGGGGCAGGGCCGGTGACGGGCGGCACGGCCACACGCGCACGAGGCCCGGTCGGCTCCCTGGGCAACGCGAACGCCAACGGCAACGGTCGTCGGGTGAAGCTCACCTCCAAGCCGTTCCTGCTTCGCCTGATCGGCACCGCGGGCAGCTGGTTCTTGCTGGACATCGCCTTCTACGGCAACTCGGTGTCGAGCCCGCTCATCTTGAAGCTCCTCCAGCCCAAGGGCACCTTGCTCGACCACACGCTCATCTCGCTCGGCATCTTCGCGGTGGCCGCCTTCCCCGGCTACTGGCTGGCGGTGTTCTTGATGGACCGCATCGGCCGCAAGCGCATCCAGTGGCAGGGCTTCACCGTCATGGCGGCGGCCTTCGCGCTCATCTGGCTGCTGCCTGACGGGGCCACGGCGGTAGGGGTGTTCCTGCCGCTGTTTGCCATCAGCTACTTCTTCATCGAGTTCGGGCCGAACATGACCACCTTCGTCTACCCCTCGGAGGTGTTCCCCACCTCGGTGCGCGGCACCGGCGACGGCATCTCGGCCGCCGCTGGGAAGACCGGCGCGTTCTTGGGCGCGCTGCTGGTCCCCCACCTGCTCGCCTCGGTCGGGATCAGCGGGGTGATGGGGATCATGGCGGCGGTGTCGGTGGTCGGCATCGGGCTCACCCTGGTGGCGCTGCCCGAGCCCAAGGGACAGACCCTCGAGTCGGCCGCCGCCGAGGACGCGCCCGAGGTGACGGCCCCCGCTGCCGCGGTCGGGTGACCGGCCGGCGCGAGGTCCGAGACCGCGTCCGCCGGGCGGCCTGACTCCTCCACCTGCGGCCGGCCTGACTGCTCCACCTGCGGCCGGTAGCCCGACCACGGCGTCTCGATCAGTCGGTGCGCAGGCCAGGCACAGGGGACAGGAGGCGCAGGCGCACCACCGGATCGGCCAGCGCGCCGAGGGCGCGTGCCAGCTCCTCGGCCCCTCCAGGGCGATGGCGCCGCCGGCGAGCACCAGAGGTAGGCAGGTGCCGGGATCGTCGGGCTTCGTGGGCGCGGCGGACCCGCCCTCGCGCGCCTCGCCGCGGCCGGGCAGGCAGCGGTGGCAGAGTCCGAGACGGCGTGCTGCTACGCGGTGCGGGGCAAGGTGTGGGTGGAGGGCCCCTCGGTGACGCCCTCCACGGTCGTGCAACCCATGACGCTATCCACCGATCTGCTGCTGGAGCGCCAAGGGCACGTCGGTGATGACAGCGTCGAGCGCTGCGCCTTCGCGAGCGGTGGCACCGGGGGGCACCTTCAGCTCTACGTTGACGGTGTCCAGCGGTGCGGCGTCGAGCAAGTCCGCCAGGTCGGGCCGGCTGAC
>JAKAQW010000244.1 GCA_021819525.1 Actinomycetes bacterium | reverse complement strand
GCCGGCAAATATCCCCGAGCCCCGTACCACCCCGTCGGGGTTCACCCCGTTCACCCGGATGCCGTAGCTGCCGAGCTCGGCAGCCAGCAGCCGAACCTGGTGGGCCTGATCGGCCTTGGTGGCCCCATAGGCGACGTTGTCCGGGCCTGCGAACACCGCGTTCTTCGAGACGATGTAGACGATATCGCCCCCCATGTTCTGGTCGAGCATCACCCGGGCCGCTTCCCTGGACACCAAGAACGAGCCGCGGGCCATCACCGCGTGCTGGCGGTCCCAGTCGGCCACCGTGGTGTCGAGCAGGCTGCTCGAGACGGACAGACCCGCGTTGTTCACGACCAGGTCCACCCCACCGAACGCCAGCACTGTCTCCATGACCGCCTCGGCCACCGCCTGCTCGTCTGTGACGTCGGCCGCCATCGCTACCGCCACGTCACGCGAGCCGAGCTCGGAGGCGGTCGCCGCCGCGCTCGCCTCGTCGAGATCGGCTACCACCACGCATGCTCCTTCACCAGCCAGGCGGCGGGCCACGGCTTTCCCGATACCCGAACCGGCCCCGGTCACGAGCGCGATCCGGGTGGCGAGAGCCTTCGGCGCCGGCATGCGCCGAAGCTTCTGCTCCTCGAGCTCCCAGTACTCGATGCGGAACTTCTCGGACTCCTCGATCGGGGTGTAGGTGGACAACGCCTCTGCCCCGTACATGACGTGGATGGCGTTGACGTAGAATTCCCCGGCCACCCGCGCCGTCTGCTTGTCCTTCCCGAAGCTGAACATTCCGACCCCTGGCACCAGCACGACGGCAGGATCCGCTCCGCGCATCGGCGGCGAGCCGGCGGTGGCATACCGCTCGTAGTAGCCCTGGTACTCCTCGCGGTACGCCTGGTGCAGCTCCGCGAGTCGCGCCTTCACGTCAGCGAGCGGGGCGGTCGCGGCCATGTCGAGCACCATCGGGCGGACCTTGGTCCGAAGGAAATGGTCAGGGCACGAGGTGCCGCGCGCAGCGAGGTCCGGCATGCGGCGGCGGCTCACGAAGTCGAGCACCACGTCGCTGTCGGTGTAGTGCCCAACCTGAGGCTGGTCGGTGCTGGCGAGGCCACGCAGGTAGGCGAAGAGCGCCGCGGCGCGCGCCCGGCGCTCGGCGCTCGGCAGGGGTGCCCACCCCTCGACCACCTCCCCGAACGGATCGGAGCGGCCATGGGCGTCGATGTACGCCTGCGCGCTGTGGATGATCTGTAGGGAGCGGGCTTCGCACTCGTCGCTGTCGGCTCCCCAGGCGGTGATGCCGTGACCGCCGAGGATAACCCCGATGGCGTCGGGATGGTCGCGCTGGACCTCGGCGATGTCGAGACCGAGCTGGAACCCTGGCCGTCGCCACGGCACCCACACCACCTGGTCACCGAAGCAGGCTTTGGTCAGCGCTTCACCGTCGGCCGCGGTGGCCAGCGCGATGCCGGCGTCGGGATGCAGGTGGTCGACGTGCGCACAGGTGACCAGCCCGTGCATGGCGGTGTCGATCGACGGAGCGGCTCCGCCCTTGCCGTGGAGGCAGAAGTCGAACGCCCCCACCATCTCGTCCTCGCGTTCCACGCCCGGGTACACCCCCACCAGCGAGCGCAGCCGGTCGACACGTAACACTGCCAGACCGGGCTCGGTGAGCGTCCCCAAGTCCCCACCAGATCCCTTGACCCACATGAGCTCGACGGCTTCACCGGTCACCGGGTCGGGCACCTCGGCTTTCGCCGACGCGTTCCCACCCGCGTAGTTCGTGTTGCGCGGATCGGCACCGAGGCGGTGGCTACGCTCGAGCAGCGCTGTCACCTGCGGGTTCGCGCTCATGGCTGCTCAGGCTCCCCAGCCGGCCTGCTGCCCGCCGACTCGGTCGCGCTGGATCTGCTCGCCGTACCCGGATCGGGCATAGGCGCCCATCGGATCCGGATCGAGACCCATATCGGCCCGCAAATCGGCGAGCATCGGCCGGACGTCGGTGTCGTACGCGTCCATGAGCACGGCATTGGCGCCCAACACGTCACCGGCCAACTGTGCGGAGGTGAGCGCGTCGCGATCCACCAACAGGGCCTTCGCCGTGGCTTCCTGGACGTTCATCACCGAGCGGATCTCGCCGGGGATCTTCGCCTCGACGTTGTGGCACTGGTCGAGCATGAACACCACCGGGGAACCGGCTCCGAGCCCGCCGCCACGTACGACCTCGTACATGATCCGGAACAGCTGGAACGGATCCGCGGCCCCTACCATCAGGTCGTCATCGGCGTAGAAGCGCGAGTTGAAGTCGAAGCCACCGAGCTTGCGGGCACCGAGCAACAACGACACGATGAATTCGATGTTCGTGCCCGGCGCATGATGACCGGTGTCGACGACCACCGCCGCCCGGTCGCCGAGGCGTAAGCAGTGCGCGTAAGCCGTTCCCCAGTCAGGGACGTCGGTGTGGTAGAAGGCCGGTTCGAAGAGCTTGTACTCGAGCAGCAGCCGCTGGCCACCGGTAAGACGCTCCGCCACGCTGGCCAGCGCGTCCGCCAGACGCTCCTGACGTGCCCGGAAGTCGTCTTGCCCAGGGTAGTTGGTGCCATCGGCGAACCAGAGCTTCAGGTCGTTCGAGCCGGTGACGTCCATGATGTCCACACACTCGAGCAGGTGCGAGAGTGCCAGCTTGCGGACTGCTGGGTCCGGGTTCGCCACACTGCCCAGACGGTACTCGTCTCGCTGGAAGACATTCGCGTTGATGGTCCCGATCTGCATGCCGAGCCCGGTCGCGAACTTGACGAGCTTACCGTAGTCGTCGACTTCGTCCCAGGGGATGTGCAACGCCACCGAGGGAGCCACCCCGGTGAACGCATGGACCTGGGCGGCGTCCGCCACTTTCTCGAAGGCATTGCGAGGCACGCCCGGCTGGCCGAACACCTTGAACCGGGTCCCGGAATTGCCGTACGCCCACGACGGCGTCTCGATCCGCTGGTCTCGCAGCACCGCCAGCACATCGTCCTGCCTCGTCATCCCCATCACCCCCTTCCACCTCGCCGCAACGCTCCATCCGTCGCCGCTGATCGACCATTCCGGCCTGGCCACCCCACGCGTACCAAGTACGGCGCTCGCTGCAGGCTCGTCCTCCCGCTGTCCTCTATGAATCGTTCTATTCGTGGGGTGCAGTGGAGGCTACCCGACCCTGCTCCCTGGGTCAAGGGCGTACCCGACCCTGGTCCCTGGGTCAAGGGCGCTGCGCGTGGTGGGCGCCACCGCACAACGCCAGATCACACCCTTTCAAAAAGCCCAGATCGCACCCCTTCAGGTAGCACGGCGCTAGACTTGCCTCGGTCAGGTTGTCGCGAAATGGCTCTGGATTGGCGAGCTCATGGGTAAGCGCTCAGGATGTTGCGTGCTCGGAACAGGACTCGAGACACCCTGCAGCACGAAGAAAGGGGTTCGCAGGCGTTGGCCAGCTCGGTGAGCATCAAGGATGTCGCCGCGCGAGCCGGCGTCTCCGTGGGGACGGTGTCGAACGTCCTCAATCGCACCGATGGGGTCCGCACCGAGACCAGAGCCCGAGTCGAGGCGGCGATCACCGAGCTCCACTTCGTGCGCAACGAGTCGGCACGACAGCTGCGCTCCAGGCGGAGCAGGATCGTGGCGGTGCTGGTCCTAGACGTGACGAACCCCTTCTTCACCGAGGTCGCCAGCGGCGCGGAGGAGGTCCTCGGCGGCGCCGGCTTGTCGGTCGTGCTCTGCAACAGCGACACCGACGAGGTGAGGCAAAGCCGCTACCTGCAACTACTTACCGAGCAGCGCGTCCAAGGCATCCTCATCGTCCCGGTCGGGCCGATCGCCAAGCAGGTCACCCAACTGCGCCGCCACGGGATCTCCACAGTGCTGCTGGACAGCAAGATGATGGACGGCGCGGCCTGCTCGGTATCGGTCAACGACGTCGACGGAGGGTATCGCGCCATCCAGCACCTCCTCGACATGGGTCACCGGCGGATCGCCTTCGTCGGCGGAAAAGGTCGGGAGAGCCAGGTGGCGGACCGGGCCAAGGGGGCCCACCTGGCTTTCCTGCACCATCGTGGCACCGGGGGCGAGCTGCTCTCTCTCACGGTTCGTTCCCTCACCATCTCGGGCGGATGCGAGGCCGCTACCCAGGTGCTCGAGATCCCGGCCGAGCACCGGCCCACAGCGGCATTCTGCAGCAACGACCTCATCGCGCTGGGCATGCTCCGTGAGCTGAGCTCCCACGGGGTCGCGGTCCCCGATGACTTCGCGATCGTCGGCTACGACGACATCGACTACGCCGGCGCGGCAAGCGTCCCGCTTTCCTCCGTCCGTCAGCCAGCGCGCGAGCTCGGCCGCATCGCCGCTGAACTGCTGCTCGAGGAAGCTGGCGATCGCGAGCACCACCACCGTCAGGCTGTGCTCGAAACTGAGCTGGTCGTTCGCGAGTCGAGCGCCACTTCGCACACGTCGCGCCGGCGTGGCGCCCCCAAGCGGTGATGCCGGTCGCACTCGTCGTCAACTGCTTGTGTGACGCGTCCGCTCCGGATGCGAGACACGGCGGGCTTCTCCGGATGCTGGATATGCACGTCATGGAGAAGTTGGCCGAGATCGGTCGCTCGCTACCGGTTCCTGCGACGCAATGGACACCGACGCCGATGACTGCACCATGGACATGCCCCGGCGCGGTCCTAGCCATTGCGCAACATGTCCACGTTCAGCGCTCCTCCTCGCCCTAGCCCAGGTCTCTACGAGCCTGGTGGGCACCCCGTTGCTGTTGCTCGCGCCATCTCCTTGCCGGCACCGGCCGACTCCGCTCGCAGCTGGCCCCGCAGGGTCGAGAGCGCGTGGGCTGCCAGGTCGTTCGGATCCGACC
>JAKAQW010000243.1 GCA_021819525.1 Actinomycetes bacterium | reverse complement strand
GCCGGCCAGGCCGCCACCAGCCGCCGCCACGAGGCCAGCAAGGTCTCGGGCATCACCCGGGTGCCGCCGACTGTGGTCATGAAGTTCGTGTCTCCGCTCCAGCGGGGCACGACGTGCATGTGCAGGTGCGCGGGAATTCCTGCCCCGGCTGCCCGACCGAGGTTTGCGCCGATGTTCACTCCGTCGGGCGCATAGGCGGAGCCGACTGCGACCACCGCACTGCGGCACGTCTCCCACAGCTCGCCTGACTCCTCTGCGGTCAGATCCCCCAGGTCCGCCACGTGGCGTCGAGGCATGACGAGCAGGTGCCCGCTGGCGTACGGGTACGCGTTCAGCACGACGAAGCACGACGGGCCTTGCCATACGACCGCGTTGTCCTCGCTGGGCGCACCGGCCGCGGCCAGCCGGCAGAACACGCACCCGCCGTCCTCGCCGCGGCGCTCGGCGTCAGTGGCGCCGCTCACGTACTCGTGGCGCCATCCTGCCCACAGCTGGGCCAGGCTCACCGCCAGACCGTCCGCCGAGCATCCCGGCTGCGAGCTGGGCACCTCGGCGGCTCACCCAGCTGAGCACCTCGTCGCGCACGGCTGTGCCCTGGCTCGACGTCGAGGCCGACGCCGAGGCCGACACCGGCCCGTCGCGAGGCGATCAGCGGCCCGCGCTGGTCGTGTCGAGAGCCGATCACCGGATCCCTTCCGCGCTCATGCTCGCTACCAGCTCCTCGAGCAGCACTCCGCGCTCCGGGTCGCCTCCGCCCCGGCGGTTCACTCCCACGGTGCCCGCTGCCACGTCGTCGTCGCCCACCACCAGCACGTAGGGCACCTTCTCGAGCTTCCGCTTGCGGATACGGGCCCCGAGGGGCTCGTCGGCCACCTCGAGCTCCACCCGCAGCCCGGCACGGCGCAGACGGTCCGCCACGCCGGCCGCGTAGGTGCCATGGTCGTCACGCACCGGCAAGACCACCGCCTGGACCGGAGCCAGCCACGTGGGCAGCGCGCCGGCATAGTGCTCGAGCAGGATGGCGAGGAACCGTTCCACTGACCCGAACAGCGCCCGGTGGACCATGACCGGGCGGTGCCGGGCGTTGTCGGCGCCGACGTACTCGAGCCCGAAGCGCTGGGGCAGCTGGAAGTCGAGCTGGATGGTGGAGACCTGCCAGTGCCGCCCGATCGCATCGGTGACCTGCACCGAGATCTTCGGTCCGTAGAACGCGCCGCCCCCCTCGTCTATCACCAGATCCAGATGGTGCTCGGCCGCCGCCGCCTCGAGGGCCTCGGTGGCCTGTGCCCACTCCTCGTCGCTGCCGAAGGCTTTTCCTTCGGGCCGGGTCGACAGCTCCAGGTAGAACTGGTCGAGGCCGAAGTCACGCAGCACGTCCAAGACGAAGCCGAGCACCTCGGAGAGCTCGGCGGCCACCTGGTCGCCAGCGCAGAAGATGTGCGCGTCGTCCTGGGTCATACCGCGCACCCGGCTGAGCCCGTGCACCACGCCGGACTTCTCGTAGCGGTAGACGGTGCCGAGCTCGAACAGCCGCAGGGGCAGCTCCCGATAGGAGCGTTGGCGGCTGCGGAAGACGAGGATGTGGAACGGGCAGTTCATCGGCTTCAGGTAGTAGCGCTGCCCGTCGTCGAGCTCCATGGGCGGGTACATGCCCTCCGCGAAGGTCACCAGGTGCCCCGAGGTGTCGAGCAGATCCTCTTTGGTGATGTGCGGGGTGTAGACGAACTGGTAGCCGCCCGCCTCGTGACGCTTGCGTGAGTAGTCCTCCATCACCCGGCGGACCGTCCCGCCTCTCGGATGGAAGATAGCCAGACCCGACCCGATCTCGCCGGGGAACGAGAACAAGTCGAGCTCGGCACCGAGCCGGCGGTGGTCGCGCTTCTCGGCCTCTTCGAGGTGCTCGAGGTGCTCGGCCAGCGCTGCCTCGGACTCCCAGGCGGTGCCGTAGATGCGTTGGAGCTGTGGCCGCTTCTCGTCGCCACGCCAGTAGGCACCGGCCACCCGCTGCAGCGCGAAGTGCCCGAGGCGTCCGGTCGCCGGCACGTGCGGCCCGAGGCACAGGTCGACGAACTGCTCGCCGTTGCGGTAGACGCTCACGCTGGTGGCACCCACGGCCATGTCGCCGGCCGCTTCGGCACCGAGACCGGCTCCGGCGGGGCCGGAGAGGCCGCGTATGATCTCGCACTTGTAGGGCTGGTCGGCAAAGAGGGCGAGCCCCTCGTCGATCGAGTGCTCCTCCCGGACAAAGCGCTGGTCCTGCGCGATGATCCGGCGCATCTCGTCCTCGATGCGCGCCAGGTCGTCGTCGGTGAACCGGACGCCGCCGGGCAGCTCGAAGTCGTAGTAGAAGCCGCCCTCGATGGCCGGGCCGATGGCGTACTTGGCGCCGGGCCACAACGACGTCACCGCCTGGGCCAGCACGTGAGCCGTCGAATGGCGCAGCACGTGGCGCCCCGCGTCGCTGGCCGCGGTGACGATGGCCACTTCAGCGCCATCGTGGAGCACTGTCGCCAGGTCCACCAGCTGCCCGTCGAGATCCGCGGCCACTGCGTCCGCGGCCAGGCGCCGGCCGATGGCCGCAGCGAGATCCCCTGCTGTGGCACCTGCTGGCAGCACCCGCTGCGAGCCGTCGGGGAGCCGTACCGTCACCTCGCTGGTCACCTGATGCCTTCCCTTCGCTCCACGGCCCCCTCGGCGCTCACAGGGTAATGCCCGCCGGCGAAAGACCAGCCCCACTGCTTGCCCCGCCGGCCTCCCGCCGCTCGAACGCGCTCGGCTCGGGCGCTCCTCGCTCGGGGCCGCTCGGCTCGAAGGTCACAGGGTCACCCCGAGCAGCGCGGCGCCGGCGTCGGCACTGGCCCCGCCGGCCACCACGGCGTCGAGCGCCCGCAGGGCGCGAGGAGCGTCCAGATCGTCGTCGAGGCAGGCCCGCACCGCTTGCAGCCCTGGGTCGTCGTCACTGTCTCTGTCTCTGTCTCTGTCTCTGTCTCTGTCTCTGTCTCTGTCTCTGTCTCTGTCTCTGTCTCTGTCTCTGTCTCTGTCTCTGTCTCTGTCTCTGTCTCTGTCTCTGTCTCGCGGTCGCGTACCGATAGCCGGTCGGAGCTCGGCTCCTATCTCGGCGCCGTCGACCTCCGGCGACATGGCGAGCGACGACAAGCGGGCCGCGGGGCTGGCACGCTCTCTCGCAGCGCGCCATCGGGCCAGGCGTTCGGTCGCCTCCTTCAGGTCGCTCTCGCTCCAGTCCCACCGCTCGCGGTAGTGATGCGCGAGCAGCGCCAGGCGTACCACCGCCGGCTCGTGGTGAGCCATCAGGTCGTCCGCGAAGACCAGGTTGCCGAGCGACTTCGACATCTTCACCCCGTCGAGGCAGACCATGCCCACGTGCAGCCAGTGCCGGCTGAAGACCTGCCCGGTCACCACCTCGGCTTGGGCGATCTCGCACTCATGGTGAGGGAAGATCAGGTCGTCTCCCCCACCGTGCAGGTCGATGGTCGCCCCGAGCTCCCGCATGGCCAGCGCCGAGCACTCGATGTGCCAGCCAGGGCGGCCCGGACCCCAGCGCGACTCCCATGACGGCTCACCGGGCGCGGACGGCTGCCAAAGCACGAAGTCCAGCGGGTTCCGTTTGGCCGGATCGTCGGGCCGGCCACCGCGCTCGGCGGCCAGCGCGAGCATCTCGCTCGGCGACAGCCGGCTCAGCGCGCCGAACGCACCGAAGGTCGTCACGTCGTAGTAGACAGCGCCTCCCGCCCGGTACGCGTGGCCCCGGTCCAGCAGCTCGCCGACCAAGGTGAGCACATCGGCGATCGCCGAGGTGGCTCGCGGTGAGCGGTACGGGGCCAAGATGCCCAGCGTCGTCATGGTGACGTCGAAACGAGCCATCTCCTCGGCAGCCATGTCCAGGTAGAACACGCCCTTCTCGCGTGCTTTGCGCAAGATGTCGTCGTCCACGTCGGTCACGTTGCGCACCAGGCGCACCTGGTGGCCGAGATCGGCCAGACGCCGCACCAGGACGTCGAAGGTGAGGTACACCGCGGCGTGCCCCAGGTGAGCAGCGTCGTACGGGGTGATGCCGCACGAGTACAGCGTGGCCACCGGCCCGGGCTCGAAGGGCACCACCTGGCGGCGGGCGGTGTCGTAGAGCCGCATCATGCCCAGGCGGACAGCCCGGCCAGCTGCAGCGTGCTGTGGACCCGATGCGTCATGTTCACGGTGACGAGCACGGCAGTGAACGCCTCGATGGCCGCCGCCTGGGCGAGCGACCCGGCCGCCACCCCTCGAAGGCCCGGCACCGAGTCGAGGAGGCTCACCACCGCCGTCGCTGCCTCTGGGTGGTCCGAGCAGACCAGCACGTCGGAGCGCAGGTCGTGGTCGAGGTCGGCCAGGCTCCGAGCCGGGAGGTGGTGCCCGGCCGCCACCACCGCACTCGCCGGCAGTGCCGCTTGGACCATGGCCGCCACCGACCCCCTCGGCGGCACGAGGGCATGGGCCTCGCGCCCCTGGCGGACCAGGGCGTTGCCCACCGACACCACCGTCGCGCCAGCCAAGTCCTCGCCCAGGTCGGCTACCGTACCGAGCGCCGCTTCCCACGGCGTGGCCAGCACCACCGTACCCGCGCCGGCTGCAACCGCGGCGGCGTTGCCCATCCCAGCCAGGGCAAGTGACCGGTCGGGCCAGGCGCCTCGCAGCTCTTCACAGACGGCGGTGGCACGAGCCGCGTCCCGCGATCCGATCGCCACTTGGTGACCGGCGGCCGCCAGGCGTACTGCCAGACCGCGTCCGAGCGGTCCGGTCCCTCCGAGAATCCCGATATGCATGACCATTACCCTTGCACAGGCGCACGGCACCCTTGCACAGGCGCACGGCACCCTTGCACAGGCGCA
>JAKAQW010000050.1 GCA_021819525.1 Actinomycetes bacterium | reverse complement strand
GGTTCGCGGCATTCTCGACTTGCAGGGGGCTCTCGACTTGCCTGGGGCTCTCGACTTGCCTGGGGCTCTCGGGTTGCCTGGGGCTCTCGACTTGCCTGGGGCTCTCGACTTGCCTGGGGCTCTCGGGTTGCCTGGGGCTCTCGACTTGCAGGGGGCTCTCGAAGCGCCCCGGAGCTCCGAGTGGCGCGTCGGCTCGTCGGTGGGAGGGCGCAATGCGTTTCACGACGTGACCACTGCCGCCAGCTCGGGTGTGCTCGCCCGAGCCCAGTCGTCGCCGCAGGGCGGCTCGGGCCACTTGGCGGTCGTCGAGGTGCACGGCCTGCCCGGCGATGTGCTGGATCTGCTCGTGCCCGCGCCCGACGACGAGCACGACGTCACCGGGGCACGCGTGCTCGATGGCTCGGGTGATCGCACGCCGGCGGTCGATCTCGACGGCCACGGAGGCCGACGGCACCTGCATGGTCCCCAGGCGGAGCTGTTCGATGATGGAGGCCGGGTCCTCGTCTCCGGGGCTGTCGGTGGTGAGGACGACCCAGCCGGCCGAGGCCGCTACCGCCCCGGTGTACGGCCGCTTGAAGCGGTCCCGTCCACCTCGGGCTCCGAGCACCACTCGCACCTGTCCGTCGGATCCGGTACAACGCCGGGCGGTGGACACCAACGACGCCAGGGCGTCGGGCGTGTGCGCGTAGTCCACCACGACCAGGAACGGCTGCCCCTCGTCGATGACCTCGAACCGCCCAGGCGGCTGGGGGCAGCCGCCCAAGGCGCCCACGACGGTATCGCGGTCGATGCCGATGGCCCGGGCTGCCAGGTAGGCGCCAGCCACATTGGCTCCGTTCACGACCCCCACCATGTGGGTGGGGATGGTGACATGCCCATCCGCGCAGTCGAGGTGGACGGTGCTGCCGGCCAGCATCTGGTCGTCGACCCAGTAGGCGACGTCGGCTCCGGCGTCTGCCGTGGTGGAGGCGAACGTGGTGACCGGCACCTGGGCCTGGTGCGCGAGGCGAGCCCCCCACGGACCGTCGACGCAGATCACGCCTTGACCGCAGCGTCCCGGCTCGAACAGGCGGGCTTTCGAGGCCCAGTACTGCTCCATGGTGCCGTGGTAGTCGAGGTGCTCGCTGTCGAGGTTCGTGAACACGCCGACGGCGATCCGGGTGCCGTCGATCCGGAACTGGTCCAGGGCGTGCGAGGAGACTTCCATGGCGACGCCCCAGACGCCTGCTTGCACCATCCGGTGCAGGGTTCGCTGCAGGTCTGCCGGGGCCGGGGTGGTCATGGTGGCGGGCTCGCTCTGGCGGCCGACCCGGGTGACGATGGTGCCGATCTGCCCGGCAGGTCGCCCGGTGGCTTCCATGGCAGCGTGCAACAGCTCGCATGTGGTCGTCTTGCCGTTCGTGCCGGTCACCCCCACGACGTCGAGGTGACGGGAGGGGTGCCCGTAGAAGGCGGCAGCCAGGGGTCCTGCCGCGGCCGCCGCATTGGGCACTACCAGCTGGGGGCAGGTGATCTCCAGGGGATGGTCGGTCACCACCGCAGCAGCCCCCCTCGTCAGAGCTTCGGCCACGAAACGGCGTCCGTCGGCATGCCCGCCCCGGCGCGCGACGAACAGGTAGCCGGCGGCTACCTGGCGGCTGTCCTCGGTGATGCCGGTCACGGGGGTGTCACCCAGCTGAGCAAGGTGTGCGACGTCGGCAGCCAGGAACGACAAGGTCCGTTCAATGCTGCACACAGTATCGGGATGGTCACTGCCACGGTGAGCGTCGCGATCCGGCCCGCTCGTCTGGGCCCTCATCCGCGGCGCCGCTCGTCTGGGCACTCACCCGTGGCGCCGCTCGTCTGGGCCCTCACCCGTGGCGCTCCGGCGGCATCGCTGCGGAGGCTGCCGGAGGTACCTGACAGAACCGTGAGCATCTGATGGGATCGGGGCCGTCGCTCGAGCGGAGCCGAGGTGGCAAAGCCCGAGATGTAGTAGGGCTCGGCAGCGAAGGGCAGCCCAGTTGACGCCACTGGTGTGGGCCGATGGGCCAGAATCTCCTGGGTGAGGCGCTTGTTCTCTGCGGTGTCGGGTGCCGGTGAGCCGCCGGTGGATCCGGCTGGCCGACCAGGTCGCGTCGGCTGGCCACGGTCACTCGAACCCGGTGATGGACGTGGTGTCACCCGTGACGGTGTGGCTCGTGGGTACCGGTCCGGCGGCGGGTACGGGTCTGGTCATGGGTCTGGCGGTGGGCGCCGGTCTCGGCCTGGAGACCGTGGCGGCGCGCTGCCACAGGGTCCTGGCAGGGCAGACCGGGTAAGTGGGTACCGGTCCGGCGGCGGGTACGGGTCTGGCGGATCTGTTGGCTCGTGGTGGCCTTCGGTTGACCGCGGGCGTCGCCCCCTACCACAGCGTGAGCGACGCCAGCTGGCCGAGCGGCGACGGCGCCGGCGGTTGGCCCGTACCGTGGCGCTTGTGGCGGCGGCGGTGTTCGTGACCGTCTTGGTTTGGCGGACCCCGGCAGTGCGCAGCGCAGTGGTGTCGAGATCCAAGGCGCAGACGCTGGGCCAGCGCATCGTGGCCGTCGCCGAGAGCCAGCTCGGCTACCACACCGACCCGGCTCACAGCTACTGCAACAAGTACAGCGCCTTCTGGCAGTCAGGCTCTGCCGACTGCCCCAACGGCTTGCTGTCGGAGGAGTGGTGTGCCGACTTCGCCGCCTGGGTCTGGTGGAAAGCTGGGGCCGAGGTGGCTTACCAGTACGAAAAGGGTGATCTGAACGGGGCGGCTGTCAGCTTCTACGAGTGGGGTGTGGACCATGGGACCTGGCACCCCGTCGGCAGCGGGTACGTGCCCCAGCCCGGTGACGTGGCGGTGTACGGGCTCGACGCAGCTGCGTCGGTGGCGGCCCACGTGGCGGTGGTGACCGGCTACGACCCCGGCGAGCGAGGACCGAACGTGATCAACGGTGACGGCGACCGCACCGGGTTCAGCGTGGTCGAGACGGGCACTGACCAGTACCAGATCCATGATGCGCCCGGTGCCGACGGTGCGGTGCTGTCGGGCTACACCGCACCTACGCCCGCCCCACCGGCGTCTTCGTCGTAGCCGGTCAGACCACGTGGCCCCTGACGAGGGTCGCCACGGCGGGTCAGGATCCGCAGGTCGGGACGTTGCGCGTCCCTATTCCTCCACCAGAGCTGGAGGCATCTCAGCCTCGTAGGAAGACGTCGGGGTCGGGATCGTCGAGCGACAGCTGCAGGGCGGGATGCAGGCTTTGGTGCCCGTCGTCGCCTCGCCGGAGCGCGGTGCCGACGACCAAGATCTCGACCGCGTGGACCAGCATGGAGTGCGAGGGTCGCTCACTGAAGGTGACCGCTACCACCCCGTCGGCGTCGACCGCCTTGGCTTCGGCATCCATCCTGCTCATCGCCTGCTCTCGGGCGGCGTAGAGGGCGCCGGTCTGGTCGCTCAGCTCCATGTTGTCGCGGCTGAGCCCCATTCCCTGGGCGACGCTGCGCGAGGCGAAGCCCACCACGGCAGCCCCGACAGTGATCCCGGCCGGGTGGTAGCCCGCTCGTACCAAGAGGTGAAAGTCGCGGGCGGACAGCGTCGTGTTGAACGGGCCGGCGGTGCCGTGGTGAGCGGCTCGGCTCGAGTGCCCGTGGCGGGCTCCTCGGCGGGGCACCTCGGTGTGCGTCGCACGGCCGGGGGAGGCGTCGGGGTCCTGCGCGCGGATGGCCGTGCCCAGCATGGTGCAGGTCAGGAGATTGCCGGGGTGGCGCTCCAGGTGCAGCTGCATGGCCACCACGCCGTCCGCGGCACGGGTGCGCAGCTCGCGATCCACTGCGCTTCTGGCGCTGCTGATGGCGGCAGTGAGGGCCCACGCCCAAGCGTCACACCCCTGTTGGCTGGACGCCATCTGAGGGTTCCAGCTGGCAGAGCCGGCTCCCGATACCAAGTCGACCGGCTGGTAGCCAACCTCGTCGAGCAGGACCAGGTCACCTACGGTGAGATCAGAGGCGAACACCTGGGCGCTATGGGCAGGCGGCCGATGGCGCACGGCCAACGCGGCCCGCATGCGTTGGGCCATGGCATGTGGGTCGAGGGGGGGTTCCGGCGCGCCAAGGGTGGGGTCGCTGCTCACGGTGGGGCTGAGGCCGGAGCCGCTGCTCGTCGCGTCGGGGCTGGAGCCGGCGCCGGGGGCCGGATCGCCGGTGGGCACGGTCCCGTTGCCGCCAGGGGCGTCATCAGGGGTGCTGCTGCCAGGGGTGCTGCTGCCAGGGGTGCTGGGGGTGTCGCCGCCAGGGGTGCTGCTGCCAGGGGTGCTGGGGGTGCTGGGGGTGGGGGTGCCGCCGCGAGGGGTGTCGCCGCCAGGGGTGCTGGGGGTGGGGCCGGTCATGGACGCAACGGGACGACGGGTCGGGGGGCGGCAGGCGTCCGGTCGGTGTCGAACCGACGGACGACGGTGCCGATGGCCACTGCCGTCTGGATCCAGCCCTCGCCGAAAGCAGGGCTTCGCCGGTCCGACCAGCGGGTGTCGACCACACCGTCGCCGTGGACCGTCGCCGCCTGGTGCAGCACGGAACGGGCCCGGTCGCGTGCAGCACCGATGGCCTGGGGGATCTGGTCGACTGGTCCCGGCACGGTGAAGTCGCCCCGGGTTCGGCAGTTGGGCTGGACGTACATGGCACCGACAGCGGTGACCAAGGTCGCTGGGGCATAGCCCAAGGCGATCAGGCGTTCGAGGTGCTGCCCGGTGATACCGGTGGTGAACGGCTCGCCCGGAGGCGGGCCGTTCACCAGGACCACCGCAGTGCCGGTAGCTCGGAAGGTCCAACTGGCGTAGCCGCCTACCAGGTCCCCGACGGTCAGCTCGATGCCGACCACCCCGTGGGCGCCGAGCGTGCGGGCTTCGTCACGCAATCGGGTCACCGCGGTCTCGTAGCCGTACGACAGAGACGCGGCGTAGGCGGTGTCCTCGATGTTGTACCCCCAGTGGTCGGCGCCGTAGCCCATCATGTGGGCGCAGGGATAGCGGGCTGCGGCTCGGCTGGGCCCGGTCGTGCCGAAGGCGCCGTAGCCTCCGCCCAAGGTGCCGTAGCCTGCTGCGGCACCGGCTGAGGAGACCACCTGCATGACCACCGTGCCCAAGACGAAACCGGCGGGGGCGAGCCCGAGGCGGCGCAGCGCACCAGACTGGGCCACCGAGAGGTTGCTCGTGGTCGGTCGTCGGCGCGCGGCGCCGGTAGAGCCCGGTGCCGGCGGGTCGTTCGGCGACGCAGCCCGTGGTGACGCAGCCCCTGGTGACGCCGGGAGACGTCCGGCGCCGGGCTGCTCCGGTCGCGACGCCGATGGCGATGCGGGTGAGGGCTCTGGAGCCGGGTCGCTCATCAGCGGTCCATCGACACGACGGGGACAGGCGGTGGCACCACGTGGTCGGCGCGCAGCGAGCGGACGCCGGTGCCGACGGCCAGGAACTCGATGGTGTGGCTTCCCCACATGTGCGACTTCTCCACCAGCTGCACGCCGACCACCCCCTCCGCCTGCAGGCGGTTCGCCTCGTCCTCCATCCGGGTCATGGCTCGCTCACGGGCGTCGTAGAGGGCTTGGGTGAAGTTGGGCAGCTCGGTGGCCCGGCCGGTGTTCGACAAGGCGTTGCCCATGCTGCGGTGGGCGACGTGGTAGACGCAGGTGCCGAGGACCAGCCCGAGCGGGGCGAAACCGGCTTGCAGCAACGTCCAGAAGTCCTGGCCTGAGAGGTCCGAGGTGAACGGCTTCCCTTCGGCGTTCCGCCACGACGATCCGTCCCGGGCCCGCACGGCGGTTCCCACCGCGATGAACTCGGCAGTGCTCTTTCCCCACTCGTAGTAGTTGACGTCGAGGCGCACGCCGACCACACCGTCGGCACCGAGGACGTCGGCTTCCTCCTCCATCCGGGTCATGGCCAGCTCGCGAGCGGTGTACATGGCCTGAGTGAGCTTGTCGAGCTCGACGGAGCGGCTCCACCGGCGGGTCTGCAGGCCGATCTGGTAGATCGAGCTGCCCATGACGAACCCGAGCGGGGTGAACCCCGCCTCCTCGACGAGCAGGAACTCGTTGACCGACAGGTCCGAGGTGAACAGCGGTGCGCCGCTGGCGCCGGTCTCGCGCAGCCGGCGCAAGGCGTCGGCCGGCAGAGCCTGGGCCGGAATGTCGGGTGTGGTCACCCCCTGGCCGGTCTGGTTGCCGGTCGACGGTTCGGTCATCCTCGTGTCCTTCCTCTGTCGTCAGTCACTGCGTGGCTGGTCGAGCCGCGGGCGATCGTGTGGCCGGTCGGGCTGCCGGTCCCCTTGCGCCTGGTCGTAGTGTGGTGGCATCGAGCCGGCACCGAAGGTCCGTCGTGGCGCCGGAGGGCCCGCTCGAGTGCCCGTGCCGGTTCGCGCCGGGGTGCAAGCTCGAGAAAGGGCGCCCGCGGGCGCCCGCGTGCGGGCTCATGTCAGCATGCCGCCCAGGGCGTCTCGCGCCTGCTCGGAGCGCTTGGCCTGTTCGGCGAGCGCTTTCACCAGGCCGTCGATCCATTCGGCCATGGGAACCGGTCGGTTCGACAGCACGACGCCTCGGACATGGCGGGCCACAGAGCACTCGACGCCAGTGTGGCGTCGTTCGGCCCGCAGGACCACGCCGTCGCCTGCCTCGGTCAGATCCACCTCGACCGCTGTGACTTGGACCGGCTTGCGCCGCAGGCCGCCGCCTTGCTGCTTCGTGGTCACCCGGGTGCCGAGGGCATCTTGCAGCTTGACGGCCAGCACGGCGAAGAACGTGTCGTTGTCGGAAGCATCGAGGCGGATCTGGGCTGCCAGCATGTCGACGTCGAACGCGCCGCCGGCCGCTGCGCTCGCCTCTGGTTCCAAGCTCATATCCCTCCCGTCGTGTGCGTCGCCGTACCGTTCGTCGGTGCTGCCTGCCGCTAGTCTACGGACTACGGACTTGCCTGGCCCATCGGGGTCCTTGCCGGGCGCGTCGACAGAGGAGGAAGGCAGTGGCTGTGGTGGATCCGAAGCCGTCGAGTCGTGACCAGGTCCGCATGGGCCTCGCCATGTTCGCCACCGCAGTGGTGGGCACCGTCATGGCCGGGGTGATCGGGCCGATCATCCTCGCTATCTTGGTCGGTGAGATCTGGGGTCACTGAAGGTCCCGAGGGCAGAGGGCCGACGGTAGACTCCGGCGGTGACCGATGGTTTCCACCCACCGGTAGAGGAGTACCTCGAGGCGATCCAGTCCTTGGCCGACGAAGGCAGTCCCGTCATCCAGGCGCGCATCGCCGAGCGGCTGAGGCGCTCAGCGCCGTCGGTGTCGGAGATGCTGGATCGGCTTGCGGCCGACGGGTACCTGCGCCGGTCGGGTCGGGTCATCGAGCTGACCGACGACGGTCGGGTGCTGGCCGACAGCGTCATCCGCAAGCACCGGTTGGCCGAGTGCCTGCTGGTCGACGTCATCGGGTTGCCCTGGCACAAGGCCCACGTCGAGGCAGGACGCTGGGAGCACGTGATCTCCGACGAGGTCGAGGCCCGGTTGGTAGCGCTGCTGGGCAATCCGCGGACCTGTCCGCATGGCAACCCCATCCCTGGCGCGCCACCGACCGATCGCATGCAGATCCTCCTCGCCGACGTCGATCCCGGTGGCCAGGTTCGCTTGGAGCGGATCACCGAGGCAGTCGAGCTGGACACGGCGTCGCTGGTCTACCTCGACGAGCACGGTCTGGTCCCCGGTTGCGAGCTGCACGTGCGTGACCGGGCGCCAGACGGGACGGTCACCCTGGTCCACGACGGCGTCACGGTGGCGGTCGGGCCGGGGCTGTCCCGACAGATGTTCGTCGCCGTGACCTGATCGACCGCCGGCATGCCCCGGATCGAGCCGGTCGAGGCTCTGGCGCAAGCGGTGGTGATCGGGCCCGGCGCCGCCGGCGAGCCGGCAGCGGGCGAGGCCACCACCAACGCACCTGAGCTGGACATCAGGCTGACTGAGCGAGCGGCGGCAGGTGCACCCGGTTCGTCGGCGCCCGTCGCGCTCACCGCTTGTGGTGAGGCACCGGCGGCCACTGGTCAGCGCTGCCCAGGGGGATCCGCCCCGAACGTACCTGGCGTGCCAAGGCCATGCGGAGCACGGCGCCCACTGCGAGAAAGACGGCGGTAGCACGCACCACGCTGAACGACATGACCGCAGCGTAGCCTCTGCTTTCAGGGCTTTCAGGGCTTTCAGGGCTTTCAGGCTGCGAGGGCGGCGCACCGGTGCGCTGCGAGGTCTCCTGGCACCGGCGTGCGCTACGAGGTCTCCTGGCACCGGCGTGCGCTGCGAGGGCGGCGTACCGGCGTGCGCTGCGGGAGTGGGGCGTACCGGTGTGCGCTGCGAGGTCTCCTGGTCCTGTCGCGGACCTCGGGCACCGGATCGTGGCGCTGTGGTCGTCCGAGCAGAGCGACACGCGCCCATCTTCCCGATGAGGTGGATCGCTTTACTTCTGCACCCGACGTGCCGAGACCCATGGGGTGAGGGTTGTCCGCGGTGTTGGTTCTCGGGCGCGGCGCCCCCTGCGCCGGAGGCGCTCGGCGCTCGCGCCTCGGCGGCGGCGGCGGCGGCGTGCACGAGGCGCGTCGCGGTGGTTTCGCCACGCCGAGCGCCTGTCATGGCTCTTGCTGGCAGTGGGGTTTGTCGTTGCGGTAGTGCTCGGCTGGCAAGGGCGGTCGTCGGTGGCGGTGCGAGACAGCCGCTCGGCAGCGGTCCAGACCGCGGCGGTCCAGGCCGGTCTGGCCCAGGCGCTTGCCCGCGACGCAGACCTGGCTGGAGCGGTGGGCGCGTTGGTGGCCGTGGATCCCGGAGTGAGCAACGCCCAGTTCGACCGCTGGTTCGCGGCCGGCGGTGGGGCAGGTCGATACCACGGCGTGGTGGCCTTGGCTTACGTGGCCAACGTGCCCGCCTCGCAGGTGCCGACGGTGGCCAGGCAGGCCGTGACCGATCCGCCTTTCGGTCTGCCAGTGCAGCGGTTCTCCCTTGCGACCAGGACGCCACAGGCCAACTACTGCCTGTTGCGCCTCGGCCTGCTGCAGCTGCCGACCAGCTTGCAGGCGCACCGGGCAGCGGTCGCCCAGGAGCTTGCGTCTTTCTCGAACCTGCTCGATCCCGGCTACGACGAGTGCGCCGGCGCGTCGGCCGGCGTCCTGCTCTCCTCGGCGGCAGCCGACACCACGGTAGCCGGCCCCCTCGGTCAGTTCCTGGCGCTGACTGGCGACCGGCAGGCGAGTGCTGAACGAGCCATCCATCTCTTGTTCGGCCAGCTGACACCGTTTTTCGAGGTGCGCCCCGTCTACCGGACGGCGAGAGCGCCGACCACGGCAGCCGCCCGCTTGACCGAGGTGGCCGGCTGGACGATCGCCATCCTCGACGCGCGCCCGCTGCTCGCGCCGCTGGTGCACGCTCAGAGCGGGTTGGCGCTCAGCCTCAGCTACCAGAACCCTGCGGGCCCCCCGGTGCTGCTGGCCCGAGCCGGCACGCCAGCGGGTGCTGGCAGTACCCGAAGGTTGGTCTTGGGCGGTGACGGGAGGTGGATCGCCGGCCTGTCGGTGCCAGCCCCCGCTGGTTTCACCCCTGACGAGCAAGGTGGCCTGGTCTTCGTCGCCACCGCGGCGTTCGCAGTGCTGGTGTTCTTTCTGGTCCGCCTCCTGGCGGTCGCACGTTCACAGGCATTGGAGCTGGTGGATCGAGCGGCTGGCGCCCTCCAGCACCAGGCTCGTCACGACGCGCTGACCGGCTTGGCCAACCGGTCTCTGATCCTGGAGAAGCTCGACGAGGCCTTGCAGCGGGGTCGCAGCGCCCAGGGCGGCGTGCTCGCGCTGCTGGTCATCGATCTCGACGGCTTCAAGGACCTGAACGACGCCTTCGGCCACGTCGTGGGTGACGAGCTGTTGCGGGCGGTGGCCGAGCGGCTGGTGAGGATGGTCGGCGAGCCAGGCACGGTGGGACGGATCGGCGGGGACGAGTTCGTGGTGGTGCTCGACGGTGGCCGCGGCGTCGACCCCGAGCAGCTGGCTCGGTCGATCATCGGGGTCCTGGCCTTGCCGGTCCGGCTCCCCAGCGTCCCAGGGGCGGTGTCGGTCGGGGCCAGCATCGGTGTGGCTTCCGGCCTGCGGGCTTCGGCTCGTGACCTGCTGCGTGACGCCGACATCGCCCTGTACGAGGCGAAGTCGAACGGCAAGGGCCGGCACGCCGTCTTCCGCCCCGAGATGCGCATCGCCGTGGTCAACAGGTTCGACCTGGAGGCCGAGCTGCGCGCGGCTATGCGTGCGAACCAGCTGTTCTTGGTCTACCAGCCGACCTTCGACTTGGAGGCGATGGAGGTGAGCGGCGTCGAAGCCCTGCTGCGCTGGCGGCACCCGACGCGCGGCATCGTGCACCCAGTGGAATTCGTGCCGGTGCTGGAGTCGTCGGGGATGATCGTCGAAGTGGGCCGGTGGGTGCTGGCCGAGGCGTGCCGCCAGGTGCGCCTGTGGCACGACGCCGGCTATCCGGTGAGCGTGGCCGTCAACGTCTCGGGTCGCCAGTTCGAAGGCAGCGACCTGACAGCAGACGTCAGAAGCGCTCTGGTCCGCTCGGGGCTCGACCCGCGCTCGTTGGTGGTGGAGATCACCGAGACGGTCCTCATGCGCGACCCGGCCGCCATCGCGAAGCGGTTGCACCAGATCAAGGCGCTCGGTGCCCGGGTGGCCATCGACGACTTCGGCACCGGCTACTCGTCGATGGCCTACCTCCGGCAGTTCCCCGTCGACATCTTGAAGATCGACCGGAGCTTCGTGACGGGCATGGTCGACTCCACCGAAGGAGCGGCGCTGGTCCGGGCGCTGGTGCAGCTGGGCAAAGCGTTAGGCCTGGTCACGTTGGCCGAGGGGATCGAAGACGAGATCCAGCTCCACCGGCTGCGCGCCGAGCGTTGCGACTTCGGCCAAGGTTATGTGTTCGCCCGTCCACTGGAGCCCGTCGACGCCGGGCGCTTCCTGGCGGCGCGCGCCGCCCGGCCCAGGGCCCCTGCTGCAGCGCGCAGTGAAGTGGCGGGCAAGAGCTCCGGGGCCTGAGCTGCACCGGCTCGAGTGGCGCAGCTCACGGCCGTCGAGCCGGTCGCGAGCGCACCGGTGCAGTTCCTTTCGCATGCCACGCGCCGCTCTGTGCATGGTGCGCTGCGCCGGTGCCTGCCTCGTGCGCTGGGTGCTGCGCCGCTCTGCGGCTCTGCGGCTCTGCGGCTCGTGCGCTGCGCCGCTCTGCGCCTCGCGCGCAGGGTGCTGCGCCGGTGTCTGCCCAGTCAGCCGGCGCTGACCGCTGGCAGCCAGGACGGCCGGTCTTGCTCGTAGGCGACCAGGTCGGCTTCGTGGCGCAAGGTGAGCCCGATGTCGTCCCAGCCGTTGAGCAGGCGCTGCTGGGTGAAGTCGTCGAGGACGAAGGTGCCGTGCAGGCCGGCGGCCGGGGCCTCCACCGTGCGGCGCTGCACGTCGATGGTGATCTCGAGCGCGGGGTCGGCCTGGACTGCCGCCATGAGGGCCCTGCCCAGCGCCCCGTCGACCTGTGCCGGCAGCAGGCCCTGCTTGGTGCAGTTGTTGCGGAAGATGTCCCCGAAGCGTGGCGAGATCACCGCTTCGAAGCCGTAGTCCTGCAAAGCCCACACGGCGTGCTCGCGCGACGAGCCGACCCCGAAGTTCGGGCCGGCCACCATGATGGTGGCCCCGGCGTGCTCGGGCTTGTTCAAGACGAAGTCCCGGTCGTCGCGCCACTCCGAGAACAGGCCTTTGCCGAAGCCGGCGCGCTCCACCCGCTTGAGCCAGTCCGAGGGGATGATCTGGTCGGTGTCGACGTCGGAGCGGTCCAGGGGCAGCGCTCGACCGGTCACGACGTGCACGGGGCGCATCACAGCTCCTCGGGAGTGGCGAAGTGGCGCATCACAGCTCCTCGGGAGTGGCGAAGTGGCGCATCACAGCTCCTCGGGAGTGGCGAAGTGGCCGGCGATGGCGGTCGCCGCGGCTACGGCTGGGGACACCAGATGGGTGCGCCCGCCACGGCCCTGGCGTCCTTCGAAGTTCCGGTTCGAGGTCGATGCGCACCGTTCGCCGGGGGCGAGCTTGTCGGGGTTCATGGCCAGGCACATCGAGCATCCCGGCTGGCGCCAGTCGAAGCCGGCCGCCCGGAGCACGGCGTCGAGCCCCTCGGCTTCGGCCTGGGCCTTCACCCGGAACGAGCCGGGCACCACCAGGGTTCGCACGCCGTCGTGCACTTTTCGTCCCTCGACCACAGCCGCCGCGGCGCGCAGATCCTCGATCCGGCTGTTGGTGCACGAGCCGATGAACACGGTGTCGACCGGGATGTCGCGGATAGGGGTCCCGGCTTCGAGCCCCATGTACGCAAGCGCCCGGGCCGCGCTCTCGCGTGCGGCGGGGTCGTCGAAGGTGTCGGGGTCTGGCACCACCGCGTCGATGGGAGCCACCTGGCCCGGGTTCGTCCCCCAGGTCACATGCGGGCGCAGGCCGGCAGCGTCGATGGTCACCGTCCGGTCGAACACGGCGCCGTCATCGGTGACCAGGCTCTGCCAGTCGTCGAGCGCTTGCTCCCACGCCGCTCCGCTCGGCGCGTGGCGCCGGCCTTGCAGGTAGGCGTAGGTGACCTCGTCGGGGGCGACCATGCCGGCTCGGGCACCGGCCTCGATCGACATGTTGCACAGTGTCATCCGGCCCTCCATGGACAGGGCCCGGATGGCGCTGCCCCGGTACTCGATGACATGGCCGATGCCGCCGCCGGTGCCGAGTCGGCCGATGATGGCCAGCACCACGTCCTTCGCCGTCACCCCGGGCGGCAGCTCGCCGTCCACCTCGACCGCCATGGTCTTGGGCCGGATCTGCGGCAAGGTCTGGGTGGCGAGCACGTGCTCCACCTCGGAGGTGCCGATCCCGAAGGCCAGCGCGCCGAGCGCCCCATGGGTGGAGGTGTGGCTGTCGCCGCACACGATGGTCATGCCTGGCTGGCTGAGCCCCTGCTCGGGGCCGATCACGTGCACGATGCCCTGGTCGGGATGGCCCATGGGGTAGCAGACGATGCCGAGCTCGTCGCAGTTCGCCGCCAGTACCTTCAGCTGGGTGGCCGAGATGGGATCGGCGACGGGCTGGTCGATGCCGGCGGTCGGGACGTTGTGGTCGGCGGTGGCTACCGTGAGCTCGGGGTGTCGCACCCGTCGCCCTGCCAGCCGGAGCCCGTCGAAGGCCTGCGGCGAGGTCACCTCGTGCACCAGGTGCAGGTCGATGAAGAGCAAGTCGGGCTCACCGGGTGCCCTGTGCACCACGTGGCGCTCCCACACCTTGTCGGCCAGGGTGCGTGCGTGCGTCTTGCCGGCGTGCGCGCTGGCACCACCGGATGTCGCCACTCGGGGGCTGGGGCCGGGCGTGCTGCTCGATGCGCCGGTTCGGCCGCCGTCGCTGCCGTGCGTGCTGCTCGATGCGCCGGTTCGGCCGCCGGAGCTGCCGGGCGTGCTGCTCGATGCGTCGCCGGAGCTGCCGGGAGCTCCTGGGCTGCTCACGTCCCCACCTGCACGATCTCGACTCGCAAGGTGCCGCCGGGCGCCTCGTACTGCACCTTGTCGCCAGCGGTCTTTCCCAGCAGAGCCTGGCCCAACGGCGAGCCGGGCGACACCACGTTGACACCCTGGGTGCGCTCCTCGATGGAACCCACCAGGAACCGTTCCACGTCGTCGTCCCCTTCGTAGCGGATCGCTACCACCGTACCTGGCACCACCGAGTCTGCCGCGTCCGCCGCCGCCTCGTCGACCAGCTGGGCCTCGCCCAGGGTGGCCTCGATCTGACGGATGCGGGCCTCCATCTTGCCCTGCTGGTCCTTCGCGGCGTGGTAGTCGCCGTTCTCCGACAGGTCCCCGAGCGCCCGGGCGGCTTCGATGGCTCGGGCGATCTCCACCCGGCCCCGGGTGGTGAGATCCTCGAGCTCGGCCTGCAGGCGCTCGTAGGTGGCTCGGGTCAACACTGTGGGCTGATCGGTCACGGATCGAGGCTATCGCTCATGCCAGGGACCGGGTGCCGGGTGCCGGGGCCCGGGGCCGGAAGCGGGGTCCGGGTCGCACAGGGCGGAGTTGACGCCAGCGGCGACGAGCGAGACAATGGTGCATCATGTCAGGTCAGCGCCTTGCCGTAATCGTCATCGTGTAGGCACGCACCGTGCTGGTGCGTGCCTCGTCGACCGTCCACCATCGTGGGCGGTTTTTCTATTTCGGGGCACCCGGAGCTCCTTCGGTCCGGAGCCCGGCGCCGGGGAGCACCGGCCCACGAGAACGAACCCGACGAGCACACCACGAGAACGAACCCGACGAGAAGCCCAGCCCGACCCGGTAAGCGAGCGCAAGGTCAGCAACCAAGTCCAGCTCATGCACACCCAGCAGCCCCCCGGACCGTCCCGACCCGGTCCAGGAGACCGAGACCAGCCCAGCACCCAGCACAGGAGCGTACGACGTGAGCACACCAGGCAGCCACCGTGTGGCCGTGATCGGCGGGGACGGCATCGGCCCCGAGGTGGTGGCCGAAGCCTTGAAGGTGGTGGGCGCGGCGGGGGTCGGTCTCGACACCACCGAGGTGGAGCTGGGAGCGGCCCACTACCTGCGCACCGGTGAGGTGCTCCCCGATGCCACCTTGGACGAGCTGCGCGGCTTCGACGCCATCCTCCTCGGCGCCATCGGGCCGCCGGTGGGCTCCACCGAGGTGCCTCCCGGCTTGCTCGAACGGGGTCTGCTGCTCCGGCTGCGCTTCACCCTCGATCTCTACGTGAACCTACGCCCCTTTACAGGCGCGCCGGGCTCGGTGGCCGGCGACGCCGAGCTCGTCGTGGTGCGCGAGAACACCGAAGGCACCTACGCCGGGGAGGGGGGGTTCTTGCGCAAGGGCACCCCCCACGAGATCGCCACCCAGGGCTCCGTCAACACCCGCATGGGCGCCGAACGTTGCGCCCGCTACGCCTTCGAGCTGGCCCAAGGTCGTGACCGGCGGCATCTGACCCTGGTGCACAAGACGAACGTGCTGACCTTCGCCGGTGACCTGTGGCAGCGCACCGTCGACGAGGTAGCCGTGGACTATCCCGAGGTGAGCCGGGACTACAACCACGTCGACGCGGCGTGCATCTACATGGTGGAGAACCCGGCTCGCTACGACGTGATCGTCACCGACAACCTCTTCGGCGACATCCTCACCGACCTGGCCGGCGCGGTGTGCGGCGGCATCGGCTTCGCCGCCTCGGCCAACTTGAACCCGGCCCGCACCGGCCCCTCGATGTTCGAGCCGGTGCACGGGGCGGCCCACGACATCGCCGGCTCCGGCCGGGCCAATCCCCTGGCTGCCATCCGCTCGGCTGCGCTCATGCTCGACCACCTGGGCGAGACCGAGGCTGCCGCCCGCATCACCAAAGCCGTCGTCGACTACACCGCCGGGCACCAGCCCGGCACCGCCTATCCCTCCACCGTCGCCGTCGGCGACGCCATTGCCGAAAGGGTCTGACCAGTGCCCATCACCCCGACCGACACCATCTGGATGAACGGCGAGCTGGTCCCTTGGGATCAGGCCACCGTGCACGTCCTCACCCACACGCTGCACTACGGCAGCGGGGTGTTCGAGGGGATCCGGGCGTACCCGACACCGGCGGGGGTGGCCGTGTTCCGTCTGACCGAGCACATCGACCGGCTGGTGACCTCGGCGAAGATCCTGATGCTCGAGTGCCCCTTCAGCCGTGACGAGCTGGTGGCTGCCACCAAGACCCTGGTGCGTGAGAACCGGCTCGACGAGGGCTGCTACATCCGCCCGCTGGTCTACCTGGGCTACGGGGAGATGGGGCTCAACCCGCTGCCGTGCACGGTCGACGTCTCGATCGCGGCGTGGCCGTGGGGGACGTACCTGGGGGACGAGGGTGTGGCCAACGGCATCCGGCTGAAGGTCTCCTCGTGGCAGCGTCACGACCCGAACGCGGTTCCCACGGCAGCCAAGGTCACCGGCATGTACGTGAACTCGTCGTTGGCCAAGATGGAGGCCATCAAAGCCGGCTACGACGAGGCGGTGCTCCTCGCGCCCGACGGGCACGTGTCGGAGTGCACCGGAGAGAACATCTTCGTCGTGCGAGATGGGCACCTGGTCACCCCGCCGGTCTCCGACGCCGGGGCCTTGGCCGGCATCACCTTGCGTTCGGTCAAGACCATCGCCCATGACCTTGGGCTGGAGGTCACCCACGAGACGTTGCTGCGCACCGACTTGTACACCGCGGACGAGGCCTTCCTCACCGGCACGGCGGCAGAGGTGGTGCCGATCCGCGAGGTCGACGACCGGGTGGTGGGTGACGGTCAGCCGGGTCCGGTCACCACCCAGATCCAGCAGGTCTACTTCGCAGCAGTGCGCGGGGAGGTCGACCGCTACAAGGACTGGCTCGAATATGTCGAGTGACCGTGAGAGCCGCCGGCGCGAGGCCGGGAGGAGCCATGGGTGTGGCGCGGTCGGCGGGGACTGCGGGCTCGGGGCCAGCAGTCCCCGAGGGTGTGACGCGGTCGGCGAAGACCGTGGGCGTGAGGCGAGCCGCCCTGGGTATGAGGCCAGCAGCGGTCACAGGCGTCATGCAGATGGCGCAGCGGGCCCTGGTGGCAGAGACATGTCGGCGGTCACGCCTGCGTCGGCCACGACCACGACCGGTGCCGAGCAAGGCGAGATGCGCACCGGTCACCGTCACGGAGCCGGTGCGCACGACTTCACGGTGCCGGCGTTACCCGGCGCGGTCGACATCTTCGACACCACGTTGCGTGACGGCTCCCAGCAAGAGGGGCTGTCGCTCACCGTCGACGACAAGCTGCGGGTGGCCGAGCAGCTCGACCACCTGGGGGTGGCCTTCGTGGAGGGCGGCTGGCCAGGCGCCAACCCCAAAGACGAGGAGTTCTTCGCCCGGGCCGCCGGCGAGCTGCGGCTGCACACCGCTACGTTGGTGGCCTTCGGCTCCACTCGCCGGGCCGGGGTGGCGGCCGAGGACGACGAGGTCCTGCGTCACCTGGTGAAAGCGGGCACCGAAGCGGTGTGCATCGTCGCGAAAGCCTCCGAGATCCACGTCACGGACACCCTTCGCACGACCTTGGACGAGGCGCTGGCTATGGCGGCGGACTCGGTGGCGTTCTTGCGCTCGAACGGGCTGCGGGTCTTCTTCGACGCCGAGCACTTCTTCGACGGCTACCGGGCCAACCCCGAGTTCAGCTGGCGGGTGCTCGAGGCGGCCGCCGGCGCGGGGGCGGAGACCCTGGTGCTCTGCGACACCAACGGCGGTACGCTGCCACACGAGGTGGAGCAGGTCGTGGCGGAGGTCGTGCGCGGCTTCGACATGCAGATCGGCGTCCACTTCCACAACGACTCGGGCTGCGCGGTGGCCAACTCCCTGGCCGCGGTGCGGATGGGGGTCACCCATGTCCAGGGCTGCGTCAACGGCTACGGCGAGCGTGCCGGTAACGCCGATCTGGCCGCCGCCATCCCGAACCTCTCTCTCAAGCTCCACGTGCGGACCATCCCCGCCGATCGTCTCGAGCGCCTCACCCCGGTGGCGCACCACATCGCGGAGCTGGTGAACCTGGCCCCCAATCCGCAGCAGCCCTATGTGGGAGCTGCTGCGTTTGCCCACAAGGCGGGGCTGCACACCAGCGCGATCGCCCGCCGACGCGACGCCTATGAGCATGTGGCGCCTGACCTGGTCGGCAACGGCACCCGCTTCGTGGTCTCGGAGATGGCTGGCCGCTCCACGCTAGCCATGAAAGCTGCCGAGCTGGGCATCGATCTGAGCTCTGCGGCCGCCGCGAGAGCGCTCGACTCGCTCAAGACCCTGGAGCATCGGGGGTACCACTTCGAGGTGGCCGACGGGTCCCTGGAGCTGCTCCTGCGCCGGGCGACCGGCTGGGAGCAGGACTTCTTCACCCTCGAGTCGTACCGGGTGATCACGGACCACCGCGGCCCGGGGCTCCCGGCCAGAGACGTGGCTGTCGCCGGCGTCACCGGAGCTGTGGGCGGCGTGGACGGCACCGGAGCTGTGACCAGCGCAAGAGGCGTGGGGGCTACGGGAGCTGTGGGCGTTGCGCAGGACGTGGGAGCTGTAGGCGGTCCGGGCGGTGCCGCTTCTGGTACTGGTACTGGTACTGGTACTGGTACTGCGAGTCCTGCCGGCAGCGCCGGTGGTGACCTGGTGACCGAGGCGACGGTGAAGGTGATGCTCGGAGGCAGGAGGGTGCTGGCGGTGGCCGAGGGCACCGGCCCGGTGCACGCACTCGACGGCGCGCTTCGCAAGGCCATGGAGCCGGCCTACCCGGCATTGCGGGCGGTGCACCTCACCGATTTCCGGGTTCGGGTCCTCGACACGGGTGTGGGCACCGCCGCGATCACCCGGGTGCTCATCGACTCCACCGATGGTGAGCGCACCTGGACCACCATCGGAGTGTCCGAGAACGTCATCGACGCCTCCTGGCAGGCCCTCAGCGATGCCGTCGTCTACGGCCTGCTCCATGCGCCGGACCGGGAACTGCACGAAGCGCTTCGCGGTGTCGCATCAGCGTGAGCGCCTGACCTTCGACCAGCCTGCGCTAGCCAGCCCTGTCGACCAGCCAGCCCTGTCGACCAGCCAGCCCTGTCGACCAGCCAGCCCTGTCGACCAGAACGTATCGGCTACTCGCCAGCGCCGTCGAGCATCGAGACCCTCCATCGTCGACTGTCGACCAGCCGGCCCCGTCGACCAGCCGGCCCCGTCGAGCGGGCTCCAGGCATGCAAAGGTGGCCCATCGAAGCGAGTGGTCTGCCCTTGTTGCACAACGCAGTTGACTCTGCGACATGACGCTGCCATGGTCGGTAGCAGCAAGTGGTACGGCCTGTGGCAATGTGGCATGGTGCAGCGTGAGCCGGCGAGCCGGCGAACCAGAGAACCGGCGATCCGGGGAACCAGCCGCGAACCGGCCAACCGGTGAACTGGGGAACCGGCCAACCGGGGAACCGGCGATCTGGGGAACCGTGTAATGGATATCTGCGAGTGAGGACCAATGACCCAGCCCAGCTACGCCCCCATCTCCGCGCCGGACCAGGTCCGGGCCTCCTACCGGCTGCGTCCACCACGTGACTGGCGAGCCGACCGGCCGGGCGATCATCGAGGCGGTCCGGCGCCACGGCGCCGGGAGCTCGGCACACCGGGACCTGACAAGGGCTACGCGATGCTGGTAGCAGAGCGCCTTTTCGCCGACCGGGCACAGGTCGGGACGGGAGAGGTGCTCGCTGACGTGCTGGCGGGCGCGGCCGACATCGGGGGCACTCGGGCGGCGCTGTTCGGGCGGGCACCGGTGGGCAAGGACGTCGAGCAGGCCCTGACCCTGTTCGGCTACCTGGGGGACGCACCGGACGACCTGGTGGCCTGGCGCTCCCCGATGTTTCGCTCCGCCGCGCACGAGTACCGGGTTCGCCGAGCGCTGGTCGATCTCGTGCCCGACGAGACCTTACGGCTCACCGCCGACCAGGTCCGAGCGCGCCTGGGGCAGTGGCGCCGACTGCTCAGCCTGCGGGTCGAGCCGGCGCTGGCGGGAGCCGGCGCCCCCTGAGCGCCAGCCTCGATGAAGGCGCCCGAGAGCGACTACCTGGGCATGACGGTGACGGGGCAGCGGCTCCCAGGTGCTCGGCTCAGCCGAGCGTCGACGGTGAAGAGAGAGCAGTCCAAGAGCTCGGCGAGCGCGATGTACGCGGCGTCGTACGCGGAGACGCTCTCGCGTAGCTCCCAGGTTCTCTCGAGCACTCCGACGACTGGATAGCGCGTCATGGCCACCCGTCGCCAGTGATCGAGCGCGGTCCACGCAGCAGGAGCTTCCAGCCGTCGGGTGGCGACGTGGCGTCGGAGTGCGTTCGCGACCTCGGAGTCGATCAGGTGCGGGGCGTGCAGCTGCTCCTCGCTGAGCGCTCTTCGCGCCGGGCCGGGGCCAGCGACAGCTTGGCGCTGAGCACCACCGGCACGGTGCACGAGTGGGGTCCGGGCATCTCGGGCGAGCTCGGTGACGGGTCGGAGGCGGCGGCGCTCGAGCCGCAGCTGGTGGCGCCGCCCGGTCCCCAAGAGATGCTCACCGGGTCGGCCCGCCACCATCGAGGCCTCGGTGCCTCATAGGCTCTGCACCGTTCCGGCAGAAGGCGTGCCGGTGGGAGAGGAGGACGGACAATGCCTGACCCGATCAGATCCGCTGGATGCGCACCCACGGTCGAGCGAGAGCCCGCGCGCCCGACCGTCGCCAGCCTGCGTCGGCGGGTTCGACGCTCACCTCTGGCCGCGTTGGCGCTGCTCCTGGCCGGAGGTGTGGTGCTTGCCGCGTGTAGCAGCACCTCGTCGAGCGCTGCGGCAGCGACTCGATCGCCCACCTCCTCGTCCTCGTCGTCCACCTCCGCTGCCCTGCGCACCGCGACGTCGAGCACCTATGGCACCTACCTGACGAACTCGTCGGGGTATGCCGTGTACACGCTGTCGTCGGACCCACCGAACAAGAGCACCTGCAGCGGAGCGTGTGTGGCACTGTGGCCGCCGCTGGTCGTCAGTGGGACCCCCGCCGTCGCCAGCGGTGTGAGCTCCGCCGATGTCGGTACCATCACCCGCTCCTCGGGGCACATCCAAGTCACCTACAACCACCATCCTCTGTACACCTTCACCCACGACACCGCCCCTGGGCAGACCCACGGTGAAGGTATCGTGGCTTTCGGCGGCACGTGGACGCTGATGAGCCCGTCGGGCAAACCCATCGCTCCCACGGCCAAGGCCGCAGCCCCGGCGAAGAGCTCGTCGACGAGCAGCTCTTCTGGCGGCTACACCTACTGAGGTTCCGTCGACCAGCAAAGCCAGGCGCAGCTGCGCGGCAGTGGGCTGGACGTAGATCGGAAGTGGATCGGAAGTGACTCCACCCGCAGGTCGCCAGCGTGCACCCTGACCGAACAGGGCCTGGAAACCCGCGACGTCAGTCGCGTGGAGAACACCCAGCGGCAGTAGCCCGGTGAACCGGCTCGTCGCAAGACTCGAGGGGCTGCTGCTGCTCCTCGTGGTGGTGGTCGGGACGTTGGGGGTCGCGGTGCCGGGGCCGGGTCGGCTGGTCGACCAAAGTGGCGCGATCGACCCGACGCTGGCAGTGCTCGTGCTCACCACGGGTCTCTCGATCGACGCAGCCGCTATGTCCGGCGCCCGGCGCCGTTGGGGGCGGCTGCTCGTCGTGCTGGCAGTGAGCACCGTCGTGCTCCCGCCGCTGGCGTGGGGAGTCGGCCACCTCGTAGCCGGACCGGTCCGTGATGGGGTGCTCGCGGTCGGCGTTGCCCCGAGTGAGGTGGCCTCGGTCGGGTTCGTCGGGTTGGTCGGCGGCGAGGTCGCCGTCGCTGCCGCGCTGGTCGGCGCCTCAGCTGTCGTGACCGTGCTCGCTGCGGGACCGGCACTCGAGCTCCTGGCCAATGCGAGCAGCGTGCACCCAGTCGGGCTGCTTGCCACGCTCGGCTTGGTGGTGGCACTCCCGCTGCTTGCCGGGAGCGCGCTGCGCCAGAGCCTGCACCTCGGTGGGCGCATCCTCGACGTCGGACGGCTCGTCGGGCTCCTCAGCCTGCTCGGCCTGCTCTGGGAGGTGGCCAGTGAGGTCCAGCTCCGCTCCGAGTACGTGATGGTGACCGTAGCCCTGCTCGGGTTTCTTGCCGGCGCAGCGGTTCTCGGGCGGCTCGTGAGCTGGGGGCTGCCCCCACATGCGGAGCCTGGTGTGCTGTTGCCGATCGCCATGCGTGACTTCGCGGTGGCCGCAGGGATCGCGACTGCGGCGTTCGGGCCTGCTGCGACCGGGCCGCTCGGCATCTATGGGTTCATGGTGCTGCTCTTCGGCGCCGGCGCCGGCAGGCTCGGCAGGGGTCGATGGTCCAGAAGACATCCTCCACGCTGAGCGGCCATGCCGCAGCCGAGGATCGCCGGGCACCCACAAGAGCACGTCGATGCCAGGGAGCTCGGGTCGTGCAGGCCGTCGCGCAATGCGTCCCGAGCGGACAGCCGCCAGGTCTTCTGGCCACGAAATGGGCCGTTCCGAGCCAATTCGCGACAGCGTGCATGATGGGGAAATAGTCGCAAAGGCCTCTCCGTCTGAGTGCAGCAACTGGGGTATAACCCCTGTTCAGTGGCCATGCCGCGGGGGCGAGGGAACCACGTGATGGTGCGCCGTGCGAGTAGGGACAACGTGGGTAAGTGCTGTGAAGTACTGCACCGACATGGAGAGGCCCTTTGCCGCAAGTGCGAGGCTGCCGATGAACAGCATCTCTCGGGTGATGGCGGGAGAGCCGCCTACAGGGCGAAGTGCTCGGCGAACAGCTCGGGTCATGGCGGGCGCATAGCCAGAAGTGCGAGGCTGGTGCGCACAGCACCCGGCCGGAGCGGAAACGGCGGACGCGCCGTCTCATCGTGCGACGATCCCCGCGCCGATGGCTCTCGACTTCGACGATTACTTCCGCTTTGGCCACAGTGGCCATTCGGCGGTTCTCGTGCCGCCGCTGCTCGCTGCGGAGACCCGGAGCTGCGGTCCGGACCAGCTCACCGTCCAGATCGTGGCCAATGAGCGCGACGCCGAACGCCTCTTCGATCTCCTCGGCGGCGCAACTGCATCGTGAACCAGCAGCCGTGGCGTTGCGAGCCGTGTGAGCGGTGGCGGGCCACGGCCTCATGGCCTCACGGCCGGCTCTTCTTTCGTCGCAGGAGTAGCCTTCGACTGCGCGACCTCCCCAGGCCGAGCCGTCATGGCTGGCTCTGCCTTCCCCAACCCCCCAACCCCCCAACCCCCCAACCCCCCAACACCCCA
>JAKAQW010000049.1 GCA_021819525.1 Actinomycetes bacterium | reverse complement strand
CGGTTGCAGCCGACGCTGCCGGGGGTGGAGGAGACGGCCACGCCGTCGGCGGGCATCGTGGAGCCGGGCATGCCGTCGGCGGGCATCGGGGAGCCGGGCACACCGGCCGGCAGCGGTGAGCTGGGCACGCCGGCCGGCGCTGCGGTGACGTCGACCACCCCGGTCGGCGGTGGCGGGCGCACGACGCCGTCGGCACCAGGGGCGAGCCCGACGGCACGGTCGGCCACCGGCCCGATCGCCAGGAGCGAGCAGCGGGACGCCCCCTACTGCTACCAGTGCGGCAACGCCATGCAGCGGTCCGGCTCGTGCTACGTCTGCGCCAGCTGCGGGTCGACCAGCGGGTGCTCGTAGTGTGAACGGTCATTCAATGTCCCGCTGATTCGGTCAGCAATGTCCCGATTTCGCTCAGGAATGTCCCGGAATCGGTCAGGGGGACATTGGAAGCGAGGGTGACCCGGAGGGGCCCGGGGTGCGCCCCGTGGTTCGAGGCGAACACACGTTCCGACCAGGTGGTCGACCCCTTGGTGGAAATCCACGGGGCGGATGACCAGGAAGCAGATGACAGGAAGACAGGCCAGGATGAGCGACTACGACGACCTCAGCGCACCGACCTCGCTATCGCCGTTCGAGCGGCAGGCGCTCGCACTTCAGCACGAGATCCTGTCCCACCTCGACAAGGACGAGGCCGACTACCACCGGCGCATGCAGAAGGTGCTGACCCAGGGCTTCACTGCCGAGTACGCGGACGTGTTCTCGCCCGACTCCGAACTGCCCCACGACGACTGCCGGTTGCTCCACGACATCCTCGACATGTTCCGGGTCATGAAGGCGAGCATCGGGGAACTGGACGATGCCGAGCGGGACGCCCTGCTGGCTGACCACAAGTACGACCTGTGTTTCCAAGGCTTCGACGGCAACGACGCTCGTGAGGGCAAGATGGCCAGCTACGTCGACTACCTGCAAGCGACGGACCGCTGGACGGACCTAGCCGAGGATGTGAAGGCCGCCGACGGTGGCAACAGCCACTCGCTGATGCTCGGCAGGTACGAGGGCATGCTCCGGGTCTTCCGGCCCATCTGGAAGGAGGCGGTGCGTGGCGGCGGGCCTGCCGTCTTGACTGCCGAGCAGCTGCGCCAGATCGCAGCAGGTCGGGGCTGACCATGGCCCGATGCACAGCGCCAGTTCAGGGCCACCGGTCCGCAGCGGCGAGGGCTGCCTGCCCTGAATGCGGAGGTGGCTACGGCCGCTCCTATCCCTCCTACGCGCCGTACAGTCCGCCCCGGTACTCGTCGTACAGCGGCGGGGCGACCAGGGGCCGGTCGTCTGGTGGTGGCGGTGGCGGCGGCGGGACTCGACGGCTCCGTGGCGGTGGGTCCGTGTCGTACTCGCCCACCGAGTGGCGTACGTTCGAGCCTGTCGCCCGTGTTGCCGAGGTGCAGGCACGGACCTACCCCGACCGTCGGGACCTTTTCCTCTGCCACGCGTGGGATGACCGGCAGGGCGCGGCCAAGGATCTGTACGACCAGCTGACCGCCAGCGGTGCGACCGTCTGGTTCAGCGAGACCGAAGTCGGACTCGGCAAGTCCCTCCTGCGGGAGATCGATAGAGGCCTCGCGATGTCCCGGGTCGGGATCGTGCTGGTGACCCCTGCGCTCCTTGAGAGCTTGAAGGCTCAGGGCGTCGCCGACAGGGAACTCTCGGCGCTCTTGGCGACCGACCGGGTGATCCCGATCGCCCACGGCACGACGTTCGATGCCCTCCGGGAGGTGAGCCCGCTGCTCGCCGCACGGTCGGGACTAACCATCTGCGACAGCCTGCCGATGCCGGACGCCGCCAAGAAGATCGCCGCAGCGGCGGCTGCTGAAAGCGGCGACTGACCGCCTGGGCGCGCCCGTTCGCGACGCCGCGCCTCTCGGCCGAGGTGTGGTCGCCGCACTATGGAAGTGTGAGCGCCGTGGTGGTCGCCGGGGTGAGGTGGAGGCCGGTGCTGCTGACGTACACCAGGCCGCGGCGAACCAGATTGGGCAGGATGAGCTCGCGTTCGGTTCGGCTCATCGTCCGCCGGATGTCTTGGCCGCGGTGGATGCGGCGGAGGAGGCGGGCGCTGTGGTGGTCGAGGGGCTGGTCGTCCAGCTCGATCGCGCAGTCGGGCGGATCGACTGGTTGGCGGGTGTCCACCAGGAGGTCGCCGGGGTGCATGTCGAGTGCAGCGGCGATGCGGCCGAGCACGCCGAGCGGCAGCTCCGAGGCGTCCCCGCCGTCTTCGATGCGCTTGATGGTCAGGGCGTTGACGCCGGCGAGCTTGGCCAGCTTTCGTTGGGACAGGCCGGCGAGGGTACGGGCGCGGACGAGGGTGGCGCCGTCGATCACGGAAGGGTCCTGATGGTGATGCCGAGCTTGCGGAGCCAGGGGATCGGGGTGAGCGTCTGGCGTTCGGCGAGGCGGCCGTGGGCGGGGAGCCCGAGGTCGTAGGCCGCGGTGGTGAGGACGCGGCTGAGAGTCTTCTCGGTGAGCGGGAGGAGGGGCGCATCTGCTGGGCTATCGGCGCGCAGGGTGTGCTGGGCGCGGACGGCTGGGCGCAGCACCGGCGGCACGTCGATCGTCCGGCCGTCGGCGGCGATGGTGGCGCCGTCGGCGCTGGCTGATTGGACCGGGAGCTGGTTTGCTTCGGTGAGTCCCACACCTTCCCTGGCGAGGAGCCAGGCCACAGCCCGGTAGGGCTGTCGGTAGGCGAGGAGAGCGGGGCCTGCCTCGTCGACAGGGGTCCGGGGGCGCTCCTCGCTGTTGAGGAGCTGCGGAACGTCGACGGCGACGTGGAGGTCGTGGTGCCAGGCGGCCAGCTGGATGCCGCGCAGGCTGCAGACGAGCTCGGAGTCCTCTGGGGCGGCGCGCAGGAGGCGCACGATCTCGCCGGCGAGCGAGTCGAGCGGGTCGGAGGCGGTGGCCATGGTGGTGTTGGCTTGCTGTGCGGCGGTTCGGTGCAACTCGAGGGCTCGGTCGCGTGCGTCGCCGTGGAGGGCGGCAGTGACCACTGGGATGAAGCAGTGGAAGTCGTGGCGCGGCACCGGGGGCAAGGCGATCAGGTCTGGACCTGATGGTGCGGTGTGGTGGGCCATCTCCGGTACATCGGCGTAGGCCCGTGTGCCGGTGGAACGGCGGGTGATCGCCCGGTGGACGGCGTCGGCGATGGGTGGGCGGTGCAGCAGCCAGAGGGTGACGCCGGCGTTGTCGGCGAGCTTGGTGAGGCTGGCGAGGATGCGTGGGTGGAGGCGCTGTACCTCGAGCATCACCAAGTCGGTGACGTCGTGGGCCTTGAGCCAGGCGATGGCCAGGGTTACGTCCTCGCTCTCGTTGCGGCCCTTGCCGCCGACGTCTCGGCGCTTGCCAAGGGCGGCGAGGATGTCGCCGGCGAGCGTGTGGATGCGGCGGAGGTTGGGGCGGACAGTCACCCAGACCGGTCCGTCGGTGCAGCCAGCGACCGGGGTGGCGACGCGGATGCCGGTGATGTCGACGCTGAGGACCGACACGTCAGGTCCGCTTCCTGGTGATGGTGGCCGGCATGCCGGCGAGCACGGCCTTGGCGAACTTCCGGTCGAGGACAGGAGCGCTTCGGCCGTTGCTGACGGCCCGCTGTCTGAGTCGGAGGGCGACTTGCAGGAACCGCGCCCAGTGCAGCAGCAGCCCGTGGCAGACCCGGGTGTCGATCTCGACCAGCAGGTCGGGCTCCGCGCCGAGGAACAGCATGTGCATCTGCTGAAGGACGTCGAGCAGTTCCCGCCCCTTGAGCGGCTGCACGGTGAGCGTGCACGCCACCGAACCGCGCAGGAGGGCGTCGCGTTCGATGGCGGTGGCGGTCCCGGGCCCACCCTCGATGACCAGGGCGCGACCACCGGCGGCGGCGCTGTGAAGCCACTCGAGCTGGCCGGCTGCCTCGCCGCTGAGCCGGTGGGCGTTGCGGATCACCAGGATGCCCGGACTCGAGAGCAGCGTGACGAGGTCGTCCTGCAGGTCCCGCTCGGTCATCTCGTCGCTTTCGGCGTCGCGAGTGACGGCGGCGTGGATGAGCCTGGCGATGTCCCGGGAGCTCTGTCTGGGTGGGAGGCTGACGCTGGCGACCGGCACCGTCTGGCGACCGGCCCAGTCCGAGATGAGCGTCCGTTTGCCGACTCCGTGGTCTCCGTCGACCACCAGGACCTCGCTGTGGGCGACGACGAAGGCTCCGACGTCGTCGAGCTCGTCGAAGGCGCTGGTCCGGACGATCCGGGCGCCGTCGAGGTTGGGAGGCGACGGTGTCATCAGAAGAGCCTCGGCGCTGAGTCGTGCTCACCGACGATCTCGGCGATGGCGTCCTCGCCGCCGACGAGGAGGTCGTCGGCGGCCTCGACGACGGTGCGGTTGCCGTTCTTGTCCACCTCGAGCTTGTGGACGCCCCCGGTGGCGTTCTTGCGGCGCTGGCGGTTGGCGGTGGTGAAGCGGTTCCTGGCGGCGAGGCGCTGCTCCTTGCGGCGGGCGATGATGTCCTGTTCCTGGTCAGCGGTCAGGCCGTGCTGGGGGTGGGCGGTGCACAGGTGGTCGCCGTCGAGGAACACCTCGACGAAGGACCGGTCGTGCGGCAGGTAGCGGATCTCGACCATGCGGCTGACCACGCCGGTGATCTCGGGCGCGGTCCAGTCGATGCGATCGAAGCGGATGCCGTTCTTCGAGACCTTGCACCGGTCCTTGGCCACGAGCATGTCGAACCACAGTTGCTCTGGGGTCACCTCGTCGAGCGGGTAGCCGTCCTGCTGCCAAGCCTGGAGGGGGGTCAGCTCGCCGTTGACTCGGTGCTCGGTGAGGTACCCGTCGATCCAGTCGGCCAGCCGGACGAGGAACTCGTCTTCGCCGAGCGCAGCGGTAGCGACGGCGCTGTTACCGCGGATGTCCTTGGGGCCTTCGGTGTAGCCGGGGAGCACCGACAGGCAGTCCTCCTTCAAGAACCGCCAGAACCGCTCGAGGCGACCCTTGAGGTGCGGGGAGTAGGCGGGCAGCGCAACGGGCAGGACGTCGAGCCGCAGGCACGACTCGGTGATCAGGTTGGCGAGGAACTCCAGTCCGCGGTCCCACACGGCCCGCAGCGGCTTGCCGCCGACGAGGGTTACACCGTCGGGCGCGAATCGGACCGTCATGGCGCTCATCAGCGACGCTCGGACTTCGACGGCTGTCGGCCGGCCGAAGGTGATGGCCCAGCCGAGCAGGTACCGGGACTTGGCGTCCATGACCGCGGTCATCCAGGGCTTGTCCGCCGTCTTGGCACCGCGCGGCACCACCCAGATCGGGAGCTCGGTGTGGTCGAGGAGGACGCTGTGCAGGCGGTGTGGATAGCCCGAGGTGAGGTAGGCCTGGGCGTTGCGGAACGCCGCCGACCCTCCGCGTGCGTACTCGAGTTGGGCGGTGCCGATGGCCGCCTTCACCCGACGCTTGAACGTGCTCAAAGACGGTACGGCCGTGCCGGCGCGCGCAAGGAGCCGGTGGGCGCGGGCCATGCACCCGCAGGCCAGGAACACAGCGGTGACGACGTCGTCGGTCACCTCGAAGCCGCTGGTGCCGTTGGTGCCATCGCCTGCGAGGCGGGCATTGAGCAGCCGGCGGAGGTGGCGCGAGCTGTATCCCGTGAGCCTCGCCTGGTCTGTCAGCATCTGCGGCGGGATGGCGCCGTGCTGCTCGAGGTGCTCGACCAGCACGTTCACCGCCCGGGTGGCGGCGGGTCGCATGTACTTCGGCTTGTTGGCCATGGTCAGGTCCCTTCCAGGTACGGGGTGGTGGCCAGTGGCGCGCTGCCGCCGTCGGGGAGGATGAGGCGGGACGACGAGGGGTCGGTCGTGCTGAGGAGCCGGATGCCGAGGAACCGATCGCCCCAGACCCCCACGCAGGCCGTTCGGTAGCGTTCGACCTGCGCTTCTGTGGTGCTCAGGCGCAGGCTCCGCGGGCTGCCGGTCTTGACCTCGTCGGCCAGTGTGAAGCCGTCCACGTCGAACCACACGAGATCCGGGCGTCCCACCCCGAGGTCGAACTCGGAACCACCGAACACGAACCGTCTCGGCGGCAGGCACCGGGCGAAGTAGCGGTGCACCATGCCGCGGACGTTCTGGCGGTGTGCACGCGCCTCGATCGGTGCGTATCCTGCCAGCTCGGCATCGACGAGCTGCTGAACTCGAGTGAGTGACGGTGCGGTCGTCTCGGCTGCCAGCGAAGCGATCACGGCATGAGCGATGCGGCCTTCGGCGGTCGGGCGGGCGAGCTCTTCATCAAGGTCGAACACGGCCGGGGACCGTCCCGGTCCATTCCGGTCCGTCAATCGCTGCTCGTCGGTTTTCACCACTTCACCCGGTTCGTCAGGGGCGGCGGCGGTCATCGGGAGCCGCCTGCGGTCCGGTTGGCGCTCCGTGCCGAGGCCCGCAACACGTGCAGCAACGCCGCCATGAGGGTCTCGCCCATCCACCGTTGGCCCAGCATCGCTCGGCTCCAGGTCTGCTTCGAGAACCCGAACCGCCTGCCCAGTGCCGCTCCACTCGGTCGGCAACCGCCGGCGCGCCACGCCAGTACCAGGTCGTGCTGGATCTGGGCAACCATGGTCGACGTGGCGTCGCCACCACCCGCCGGCCGGGCCCTTGCTCCGGCGACGAAACCGAACGCGTCCGGCGGGTCGAAGTAGTCGCGCGGCAAGAGTCGACGGCGTCGGTCGATGTGGTTCCCGCCAGGAAGTCGCACGTGCCTGACGGTGCGGACACGGCCCGCCGACGCACTCGCCGGCGTCGGCGGGCCGTGTGTGCCTCAGCCAGCGGCGACCGCTGGATCCACGGCGGTGCGGGGAGCCCGCGACGGCAGGCCTGGCAGCCAGCTCAAGGCCAGCGGCTCCTGCAGGTCCAGCACGACCCATCCGGAGGCCGCAGACGACAACGTCGGGTTCAGGACGTCGCCCAACCCGCCTTCACGCCGCCGGGCGAACATCGTCAACACCCGGATCGCCGCCTCCCCGTCGAGCAGCACCGTCACGTCCCGGTCCGGGTAGTGCAGCACCAGCTGGCCCAGCACCCCGCGGTTCACGACTGCCACGGAGACCGGCGGCACCGCCTCCTCGTCGGGAGCGTCGTCCGGTGTGTCATCGCCTTCCGGAATCGCCGCCGGCGCCTCGAGCGCCCCGTCGTCCGCCTCAGCGGGCTCGTCCGGCTCCTCCTCCGCCTCGGGACTCGCTCCCTGCACGTCCTCTTCTGCCATCTCGGCAACCTCCTCTGGCAGGGCCCATTGCCACCGCCGAGAAGAAGTGAACCCACGAGCTTCGCTGGGAGCCAGGGATCGAGCGACATGTCCCAGCCATCGCTGGGACGCGGCCGGGGGCAGCTCGCTGCCAAGAGCCGCTCGGATGAAGTCCCGCTAGGTTGGCTCGGCTCCACATGGCCAGGTGTCGGGGCGCCGACCGCACCTACCGCCGTCCGGACGCGCACCGTATGGCTACGCTCGGGGGACCGGGGGAGAAGCCCAATCGGTGGCATCGAAGTCACCCAGGACGGTGAGACAGGATGGTGTGGTCGCGGAACCGGGCGGGCGCTCGGCTGGGGCGGAGGGCGGTGGTGGTGACGTGCGGAGCGGCGCCGCCGATCGGTGATGTCGGCTGCTGCCCACTCCTCCCCGTCGCCGGGGGAGCGAGGTGACGGTCCTCCAGGCCCGCTCGGCGGTGGCGGCGCCCGAGGAGAACCAGCTGGTGCGGGTCCGGGGTCGGCACTGGGTGGTGAGCGACGTCCGGGCTGGCACCGTGGCCGTCGACGTCCTTGGCGGGGCGCACCAGGTCCAGCACCTGGTGGAGCTGACTTCGGTGGAGGACGACGGGCTCGGCGACGAGTTGGCCGTCATCTGGGAGGTGGAGCCCGACGCGGCGGTGCTGGCGCGCCAGACGTTGCCGGTGCCGGCCGCGGCGCGCTTCGACGACCCGGCCCGCCTCGATGCCTTCCTGCATGCGGTGAGGTGGGGGGCGATCACCTCCGCGGACTCTCAGGCGCTGCAGGCGCCGTTCCGTTCGGGGATCACCATCGAGGAGTACCAGCTCGACCCGGTGGTCCGGGCCCTGTCGATGCCCCGGGTCAACCTGCTGGTGGCCGACGACGTCGGCCTCGGCAAGACCATCGAGGCGGGCCTGGTCATCCAGGAGATGATCCTCCGGCACCGGGTCCGCACCGTCATCGTGGTCTGCCCGGCCAGCCTGTGTCTCAAGTGGCAGTCGGAGATGGCGGAGAAGTTCGGCCTCGAGTTCCGCATCGTCGACGCCGAGCTGGTCCGCACCCTGCGCCGGGAGCGGGGTCTGGCCGCCAACCCGTGGAAGCACTTCCCCCGGCTCATCGTCTCGATGGACTGGCTCAAGCGCCCCCGGGCGATGTCGCTGCTGCGTGACGTCCTACCAAGCGAGCCGACCTACCCCCGGGAGTTCGACCTGCTGGTCATCGACGAGGTCCACAACGTCGCCCCGAGCGGCCGGGGCAAGTACGCCACGGACTCCCAGCGCACCAAGGCCGTCCGGGAGCTGGCGCCGAACTTCGAGCATCACCTCTACCTGTCGGGCACCCCGCACAACGGCTATCGAGAGTCGTGGACGGCGCTGCTCGAGCTTCTCGATCCCCAGCGCTTCGCCCGGGGGGTCACCCCAAACGAGGTGTCGCTGCGCCGGGCCATGGTACGGCGCCTCAAGTCGGACCTCCGGTCCGACCCGGACCTGGCCAACGCCGATGGCACGCCCCGCTTCGCCGAGCGCAAGATCATGGAACTGGAGGTCACCTACCCTGACCATGAGCGCCAGGTCCACCAGCTGCTCGATCGGTACACGAAGTCCCGCCTGTCTGCCGCCGGTGGGGACAAGGCGGCCCGCCAGGCGGCCGACTTCGTCACCCTGCTGCTCAAGAAGCGACTGTTCTCCTCACCCGCGGCGTTCGCCGGCACGCTGGGTACGCACCTGCGGACTCTGGCGGCGGAGGGGGAGCGGCGCAGCGACGGCCGCCTGCTCCAGGCAGCCATCGACCGCCTGGATGACGACGTGGCCGATGAGGCCGAGTTCGAGGAGGCGGTGGAAGAGGCCCTGGCAGCTGTCGCCGAGGCCGGCGGGTCGGTGGACGAGACCCAGCGGCGCCTCCTCGAGGAGATGGTGGCTTGGGCGGAGCAGTGGCGGGCCAGGGCTGACGCAAAGGCCGAGCGCCTCCTCGCCTTCTTGGACGACACGTGTCGCCCCGCCGGCCCAGACGGCGCCCGGGAGTGGAACGACGAGCGGGTCATCGTCTTCACTGAGTACCGCGACACCCAGCTGTACCTCCACCAGCTTCTCGTCGACCGCCTACCGGTGGGGGAGGTGGCCGATCGGGTGGCGCTGCTGCACGGCGGGATGCGCACCGACGAACGTGAGCGGATCAAGGCCGAGTTCCAGACCTCCCCGTCGCGCCGCCCGCTTCGCATCCTCCTGGCCACCGACGCCGCCTCGGAGGGCATCGACCTGCAGCTGCATTGCCATCGGGTGGTGCACGTGGAGACTCCGTTCAGCCCGGCGCGTATGGAGCAGCGCAACGGCCGGATCGATCGCCACCTCCAGCCCTCCCCGGAGGTGTTGATCTACCACTTCATCGGGGCGGGCTGGGAGTCCGCACCCCCAGGCAGCCTGGAGGACGACCTGCAGTTCCTGAGCCGTCTGGCCCATAAGCTCAACCAGGCCCGCGAGGACCTGGGTCGGGTCGAGCCGCTGCTGGCCGCCCAGGTGGAGCGCCACATGCTCGGCGACCGTACTGCCACCGTCGACGTCCGCCCCGAGCAACGCCCCCGCGCCGGGGTGCTGCGGGTGGAGCGCAACCTCCGCGAGGAGGTGGCCCGGCTGGCCGAACGGCTCAAGCGGACCCGAGTCGAGCTCGAGCTCAGCCCCGCCGCGGTCGAGCAAGTGGTCCGCGTCGGCCTGGACCTGGCCCGCCAGCCGTCGCTCACCCCAGCGGCCTTGGACCGCCCACCGACCGACCGCCGCCCGTCGGGGCCGGTCTTCGCCGTCGGCCAGCTCACCGGCGGCTGGGCCCGCACCGTCCTCGACCTCCCCGACCGCCTCGAACCCGAGCGGATCCGCCCCATCACCTTCGACCACGCCGTCGCCGCCGACGGCGCCGACGACGTCGTACTCGCCCACCTCGGCCACCCGCTCGTCACCCAGGCCATGCGGCTGCTGCGGAGCCGCATCTGGTCCACCGAGGGGGAGGCGGACCTCTCCCGGGTGACCGCCCGGATGGTCCCCGACGCGGATCTGAGCGAGCTCGTCATCGCCGCCCATGCCCGTCTGGTCATCACCGGCCGGGGCGGCCACCGACTGCACGAGGAGCTCATCGTCGCCGGCGGCCGGGTGGCGGCCGGTCGGTTCAGCCAGAAGGGCTACGGCGTCGGCGAGCTGGCCCGGGCCCTCGAGGCGGCCACCGACCAACTGCCACCCGCCCACGTCCGCGAGGCGCTGGCCGCAGCCTGGCCCGCCTTCGAGGCCCCCCTCCTCGGCGCCCTCGCCGGCCGGGCAGGGGACCGGGCCGACGGGCTCACCCGGGCGCTGCTCACCAAGGTGGAAGAGGACGTGGCCACCATGCGCGCGGTTCTCGGCGAGCTCGAGGCCAGCATCCTCGCCGAGCTGGCCCTGCTCGACCAGCCCGAGCAGCTCATGTTCGACTTCGACCGCGACGAGCGCGCCCAGTTCACCCGGGACATCGAGGCCCTGCGGGCCAGGGTCGAGGCCATCCCCGGCGAGATGGACCGCGAAGAGGCCGCCCTGCGGGCTCGCTACGAGGACCAGGCCCTGCGCATGTTCCCGGCCGCCATCACCTTCCTCGTCCCCCGACGGCTGTGCGAGGCGGGCCTCGACCAGGCCCTCGCCACCGCCGGCCGGCGCCAGGCAGGCCCCCGGTGAGCACCCGCGTCACCCTCCGCCACGCCGACTGGCTCTCCCTGGTGGACGCCACCGGCCCCTTCCTCACCCTGCCGGTGCTGCGCCGGGTGTGGCCCAGCGGCCTGGACCGCACCCCGCCGGGCCGCTGCGCCGAGGTCCGTGAAATGGTCGCCGGCCTCGGCCGCGACGACGTGTCGCGGCGGCGGTTCGTGGAGTGGGTGCTGCGTCGTCTGCTTGCCTTCGGTCCGACGCTGCGTGAGGGCCAGGGGGTCCCCGAGACCTTGGTGGTCCCTCTCGCCGAGCATGGCGTCGTCCTGCGCCCCGACTTCGCCGTCGTCGAGGCGCAGACCAGCCGGACCCGGCTGCTGGTCTCGCTGTGGCCGGCGGGGACCGACTTCGCCGCCCACGTGGCCGGCGAACGCTGGGCGGCCAGCCCCGTCGACCGGATGGCCACGCACCTGCGCTCCACCGGCGTCCAACTGGGCCTGGTCACCGATGGCGACCGGTTCTGCCTCGTCTGGGCGCCGCGCACCGGGCCGGTCGGTCGGGCCACGTGGGTGGCCTCGGTCTTCACGGAAGCGGCCGAGCGGACCCTCCTCGACAGCTTCACCTCGGTGCTCGGCGCCCGCCGGTTCTTCGCCGTGGTCGCCGAGGATCAGCTCGAGGCGCTGCTGGCCGAGTCCGCCTCCGCCCAGGCTGAGGTCACCAGCCAGCTCGGCCTGCAGGTGCGCCGGGCCGTCGAGCTCCTCGTCGCCTCGTTCTCCCGCGCCAACCGCGATCATGGCGGGACGCTGCTGGCCGGCCTCAACCCCAACCACGTCTATGAGGCGGCCTGCACTGTCATGATGCGCCTCGTCTTCCTCCTCTCCGCCGAGGAGCGCCGCCTGCTGCCGCTTGGCGACGAGTTGTATGACCGCTCCTACGCCGTCTCCACCCTGCGCCAGGAGCTGCGCCAGGCCGCCGACGACAACGGGGACGAGACCCTCGAGCACAGCTACAGCGCCTGGCCGCGCCTGCTCGCTACCTTCCGGGCCGTCCACGGCGGCCTTAGCCATGACCAGCTGCGCCTCCCGGCCTACGGAGGCCGGCTCTTCGACCCCGACCGCTACCCCTTCCTGGAGGGTCGGGAGCCTGGCCAGTCCTGGCGGGACACGGCCGCGGCGCCTCTCCCGGTCGACGACCGCACCATGCTGGCCATCCTCACTGCCGTGCAGATCCTCGAGATGCGCGAGGGTGGGGCCACCGAGGCGCGGCGGCTGTCGTTCCGCAGCCTCGACGTGGAGCAGATCGGCCATGTCTACGAGGGGCTCCTCGACCACGGCGCCCAGTATGTCGACACCGTCACGCTGGGCCTCTTCGGCAAGGCCGGCGAGGAGCCCGAGGCCAGCCTGGCCCAGTTGGAGCTGTACGCCGAGCAGGGCGACGGCGCCCTCGTCCCATGGCTGGCCGAGCGCACCCAGCGCAGCGAGAAGCAAGTCCGCGACGCCCTGGACACGTCCCTCGACGACGGTCTGCGCAGCCGGCTGCGGGCCGCCTGCGACAACGACGACGGCCTCCTGCAGCGCCTGCAGCGCTACGGACGCCTGTTGCGGGACGACGTCCGGGGGCTGCCGATGGTGCTGCTGCCGGGGTCCGTGTTCGTCACCGAGGTGTCGCACCGCCGCGACACCGGCACCGAGTACACCACCAAGGAGCTCGCCGACGAAGTCGTCCGCTACGCCCTCGAACCCCTCGTCTACTCGCCGGGCCCCGCGGAGGGCGCCCCGCCGGAACAGTGGAAACTCAAGTCCTCGGCCGACATTGAAGCCCTGCGGGTCTGCGACCCGGCCGTCGGGTCCGGGGCGATCATCACCGCGGCGTGCCGGTACCTGGCTGATCGACTGCTCGAGGCCTGGGCCGCCGAACGGGCCACTCCGCTCCTGGTCCGTGCTGACTCGTCCGCCGAGGTGGATGACGTCCTGATCGCGGCCCGGCGGACGGTCGCCGAGCGTTGCCTCTACGGGGTGGACCGCGACCCCATGGCCGTCGAGATGGCCAAGCTGTCGCTCTGGCTCATCACCATGGCAAAAGACCGCCCCTTCAGCTTCCTCGACCACGCCTTTCGCCCCGGGGACTCGCTCCTGGGCGTCACCGACCTCGACCAGGTCACCCACTTCGCCATCGACCCGAACCAGGCCGTTCGCCCCCTCAACTTCGCCGGAGATCTGGAGCCCCTGGTCAAGGAGGCCCTCGAGCTGCGACGGCGCATCGAAGAGGCACCTGTCGTGGACACCCGCCACGCCGAGGAGAAGGAACGCCTCCTCGAACAGGCCTACCGGGCCATGCGCACCGTCAACGTCCTCGCCGACCTGGTCGTCGGCGCCGCCCTCTCGACCGCTGGCGCCGCCAAGAACGACGAGACCGTCCGCCTGGCAGCCGTCTCCCGGCAGGTGCGCGAGGCGTTCGACGCCGACGGCTCCGACCGGGACGAGCAGCTCACTGCCCTGGCCGATCAGGCTGACGCCTGGCTGAACGAAGGTCGGCCCACCGGCGCACCCCTGCGCCGGCCCCTCCACTGGCCGCTGGCCTTCCCCGAAGTCTTTCTTGCGAGCGACCAAAGCGGATTCGACGCCATTGTTGGAAACCCGCCGTACGTGGGAAATAAGTACTGGAGGGCACGCCTAGGCGCCGATTACCAGCGGCTGTTTGAGCGCTTGTTCGCCCGCAAGCTGGGCAAGCCAGATTTGGTCGTGGTCTTTCTATGGCGGATGACCATGATCGCCCGCGAGGGCGGGTTCGTGGGTTCGCTGGCTACGCAGAGCATTACAGAGGTCGATTCCCGAAGCCTCTTGGAATCGACCGTGCTAGACGACGCTGCGCTATACCGCGCGGTGTCATCGCGCAAGTGGCCAGGAACTGCGGCAGTCTTTGTGGCGCTAGTGTGGTTAGTGAAAGGAGGCTGGGAAGGTACGCACGTACTCAACGATCAGGAAGTCCCCGAAATCTCTGCATCACTGGGGCTGACTGGAGCGAAGGCGCAGTTGCATCGTTTGGCCGTCACATTCGTGTGTTTTGAGGGTATTCATAACGGAAGGGGCATGGCCCTGGTCGTCCCAGATACCCACCCGCTCACCAGCCGCTACCCTGACTTATTCAGACCCTACGTCTCGGGCGATGACTTAGCGTCATCTGACCCGCGCATACATAAGAGGTACGTGATCGACCTTACCGGCTATGCGAGGAGTGATCTGGAGATACTCCCGGAAGAAGTCCGAACATTTCTCAGCGAAGTAGTGCAACCAACGCGGACGCCTGAACTCCTTGAATCTTATAAGGGATTAGCAAGACGCTGGTGGACGTTTTGGAATACTAGGGAGTCTGGATTCAGGGTAGTGAGAGAATCACCCTCTTGCGTCGTCATGCCTGCGGTGAGCAAGTACATCTTCGCGTTGGAGCTTCCGAGTCAATGGGCATATACGAATAAGGTCATGGTCTTCGAGAAGTGGCGAGAAGATCTACAAACGATCCTGCTCTCCACATTCTTTTCTGGCTGGGTCGAGCGCTATGGGGGATCGCTGAGTACTACGTTGGTCATGAAGATCAGCAGCGTAGTGGAGACATTCCCCTTCCCGGTGAATCAGGCCGTCGCACACGGACAAGTCTGGCAAGAGGCTGTACTGGCGGCGCAACAAGCCCTTGGTGGAGGAATCACCCGAGTGTTAAACGCTGTCCACAACTCTGAAGACCGTAGCGCGGAGATCGAACGCATTCGGCGCATAGTCTCCGAAGTGGACATCTCCGTCCAAAAGGCGTATGGATTCTCGACGGCTGTTCCGGAGCACGGATTTCATGAGACGCGCCTTGGCGCTCGCTGGACCATCAGTCCTGCTATTTCCGAAGAGTTCCTAGATTTGCTGGTCGAGCTCAACCACGAGCGTCACGCCGCCGAGGTGGCCGCCGCACCACCCCCGGCCAAGGGCTCGGGGAGGGGGCGCAGGAAGCAGGTGGCGCGTTCGGCGCCGGGGGCCACGGTGGGGGAGAACACGCTGTTCGGGCCTGGCCTCTTCTCAGGAGACGACGCATGACGGTGGACGACAGTATCCAGGCACGGGACCCGCTCCCGGGTGTGCCGGTGGCGCCGGCTGAGATCCGCGCCGAGTTCGAGCGCTTGATCGTCGCCGACCTACTCGGCCCGGCAGGCGGAGAGGACGAGCAGCTGCTGGCCAGGAACGGGGCGGTGCGGGACCGCTACATGCTCGGCAGCCTGGCGCCGGCGGGGACGGTGGGCGTCGACCCGGAACGCAACGACGAGCCGGCGGTGTCCGGCGACGTCGCCCCCGACCTTCCCGAGGACATCTCGGAGGTGGAGGCGCCGGCGGCCAAGGCGACCATGTTCCCGTCGTCGATCGGGGTGTCGTGCGTGGTCGACGACAGCGTCAGCGAACTGGTCCTCGACGCCTCGTGGGGGACCTATCTGAAGGAGGTCAGCGAGCCGGAGGAGCTGGCCGGGGCGGAGCTGCCGGCCTCGCCGGGTCGGGCGGCGGCGGCCGGTGGCCCGCAGCGGGTCTGGCAGCGGTACCCGTCGAAGGGGACGGTCACCATCGCCCTGGCGGACGGTGGCTTCGGACCGGTCCCGGTTGCAGGGGAGCATCCGGGTGTGGTGGTTCGGGGCCGGGTCACCCGACGCGGGTTGTGCTGGCTGGTCAGCGTGTTCCTGGTGAATGAGCAGGAGTCAGCTGACCGCAACTCCGACGAGCAGTGGCTGTTTCAGGTCGGCTTCACCCTGCGGGCCCCGACCGTCGATCACCCCGGTGGCGCCCCGGTGTTCGTGGGGAGGCAGGCGGCGGTGGCGGGCGGGGAGCTGGGGGCCGGCCACGACCCCGACGACGAGGTGGCCCTGCTCGACCTGCAGTACCGCAACCACGTCGAGTTCGGCGTCGGCCACTCCACAGCTGTCCACGCCGTGCTGGCGGGGGAGGACACCGCCGAGGTGGTGCCGACGAGGGCGGTGCGCCTCGAGACCAACATGGTGCCGAGCTTCGAGGTGCCGCGCACCGAGGCCCCGACGGTCGAGGAGGAGCCGGCGCTCGCAGCCGCCGTCCTCGACATGTCGGTGCTGGCCACCTGTGCCCAGGGCGACCTGCGGGCGGCGCTGGAGCCGCTGGTGGACGCCTACGAGGCGTGGCTGGACCGCCAGGCGGCCCGCCTCGCGGCGGGCGCCGACGGCCTCGCCGGGCACGAGGCGGCCGCCCAGGGGGCATTGGTCAGCGCCCGGCACGCCGCCGACCGCATCCGCGCCGGCATCGACGTCCTCGAACACGACGCTGAGGCGGCCGAGGCGTTTCGCTTCGCCAACGAGGCGATGTGGCAGCAGCGCATCCACACGGTGGCCACCGCCACCTGGGCCACCGACGACGAGGACTTCGACCTGGACAGCGCGCTGGTGGCTGCCGACGTGGCCGGCAACCGGTCGTGGCGGCCGTTCCAGCTGGCCTTCGTGCTGCTCAACGTGCCAGCCCTCGCCGACCCCACCCACCCCGAACGAAGCCCCGACGCCGGGCTGGTTGACCTGCTGTTCTTCCCGACCGGCGGCGGCAAGACCGAGGCGTACCTGGGCCTCACCGCCTTCACCCTGGCTATCCGCCGCCTGCAGGGCACCGTCTGTGGCCACGACGGCGAGGGCGTGGCCGTGCTCATGCGCTACACGCTGCGCCTGCTCACCGCGGACCAGTTCCAGCGGGCCGCCGCGCTCATCTGCGCTTGTGAGCTGCTGCGCCGGGAGAAGGTCGGCGGCGACCCCCGATGGGGGGACACGCCGTTTCGGATCGGGCTGTGGGTGGGCTCCTCGCTCACCCCCAACCGCGGCAAGGAGGCCCAGGCCGCCATCGAGGACACCCGGGCCGGCAAGCGGGTGCGAAGCGCCCAGCCGGTGCAGCTGACGGCCTGTCCGTGGTGCGGCCGGCGCATCGACCCCGGCGTCGACGCCCGCTACGACGCCGACCGGTGGCGGACGCTGGTGTTTTGCGGCGACCCGCTGGGCGCCTGCCCGTTCACGGCCGCGGCATCGGGCGGCGAGGGCCTGCCGGTGCTCACCGTTGACGAGGAGATCTACCGGCTGCTGCCCGGGTTGCTCATCTCCACGGCCGACAAGTGGGCCCAGCTGCCGCTCAAGGGCCCGCTGCACCTGCTCTTCGGCCGCCTGTCGCGGCGATGTGAGCGCCACGGGTACCGCTCGGCCGACCTGGACGTCGTCGGCGACCGCTCGGAGGCCGACTCGCACCACAAGACCAAGCAGCTCCCTGCGGCCCAGACCGTCGCCTGCAACCCGCTGCGGCCGCCGGACCTCATCATCCAGGACGAGTTGCACCTGATCGCCGGCCCCCTCGGCACCCTGGTCGGGCTGTACGAGTCGGCCGTCGACGAGCTGGCCAGCTGGGAGGTGGACGGCAAGCGCGTCCGCCCGAAGGTGGTCGCCTCCACCGCCACCGTGCGGCGCGCCGCGGAGCAGGTCTACGCCCTGTTCTGGCGGCGCCTCGAGGTTTTCCCACCGCCGGTCCTCGACGTCGAGGACAGCTTCTTCGCCCGCCAGCGCCCCGCGCCGTCCACCCCCGGCCGGCGCTACGTGGGGATCTGCGCCCCCGGGCAGCGCATGGCCTCGCTCGAGACCCGGGTGTTCACCGCCGCCCTGGCCGCCGGGCAGGTCCTCTACGAGAAGTACCAGCAGCAGGCCGACCCGTGGATGACCCTGGTTGGGTACTTCAGCTCGCTGCGCGAGCTCGGCGCGGCGAAGCGCCTGGTCGAGGACGACGTCCGCAGCCGCCTGTTCAGCGCCGATCAGCGCGGGCTCAAGCGGCGCAAGGGCCTGGTGGTGCGCGAGCTCACCAGCCGGATCAGCTCCGGCGAGGTCGCCGGGCGCCTCGACGAGCTGTCGGTGGCCCACGACCCCACCCCCGCTCCCGGGGCGCCGCGGGCCATCGACGTGCTGTTGGCCACCAACATGATCTCCGTCGGGGTGGACGTCCCGCGGCTCGGGCTGATGGTGGCGGTGGGCCAGCCGAAAGCCACTGCCGAGTACATCCAGGCCACCAGCCGCGTCGGCCGGACCACGTCCGGCCCGGGCCTGGTCCTCACCCTCTACAACTGGGCCCGGCCCCGCGACCTGTCGCACTACGAGACCTTCGAGCACTACCACGCCACCTTCTACCGCCACGTCGAGGCGCTGTCGGTGACGCCGTTCGCCGCCCGGGCCCTCGACCGGGGACTCAGCGCCGTGCTCGTGGCCTTGCTCCGCCAGCACGGTGAGCAGGTAGCCGACTGGAACCCCAACGACGGCGCCGCCAAGGTCCAGGCGACCGGCCACCCCCTGATCAGCGAGGTCGTCGAGCGCCTGGTGAGCAGGGCCGAGGGCGTCTCCAGCAAGGCCGTCACCGGGGACCTGGTCCGTACCATGGTCATCTCCCGGCTGGACGACTGGGTGAAGCGGCAGAAGCTGGCCGCCTCGGGCGGCGCCATGCTGGGCTACGCGGCCTCCCCGACGCTGGCCGCGCTCCTCGAGGGGCCGACGATGGGCGACTGGGCGCTGTGGGCGGTGCCGAACTCGCTGCGCGAGACCGAACCCAACGTGAACCTCATCATCGACGAGAAGGACTGGACCCTCGGCAACGCCCCGCCGTGGAAGCTCGGCACGGGGACCCCGGCTCCCGCCGCGGTGGTCACGGCCGAGGACGGCGAGCTGCCCGAGGAGCTGGCCGGCGAGGTGGCCGACGAGGTGGCGCCGTGACCCCGGCGACGAAGGCGGCAGCGAAGAAGGCGCCGCCGGGCCGTGTCGGCGGGGTGCGGCCCAGCCAGCTCATGTACACCTTCGGCGTCGGCGCCATGGTGGACCTGCCCAACTTCTCGGTGATCGTCGCCGGCCTCGACGACTGGAAGACGGACTGGGCCTCCGAAGTCGTCGAAGAGCGCCTCCTGGCCGCCATCCGGGCCGACCAGGGCCTCGACCTGGGACACGTCAGCGCGCTGCAGGCCGCGCCGTGGCTCGAGGAGAGCCGCAACCCGTTCGAGGAGTGGGCGCGGACGGGCGTCCCCGTCATCCCGTTCCCCCGGTGGATGCGCTGCACGGTCTGCAACCTTCTCACCACGGTGGATGCCGGACTGCTCGAGCTGGTGCCCAGCCCGTTCCGCCCCGACCAGGTCCGTTACGCCCACAAGAACTGCAGCAAGGGACGCGGCAAGCCGCCCAGCGTCGTTCCCGCCCGCTTCGTCGTGGCGTGCCAGAACGGCCACATCGACGAGTTCCCCTGGGTCGAGTTCACCCACCGAACCACGGGCGGAACCTGCCCGGCGACTCACTGGCGCCTCGAGGCCCGCGACATCGGCGCCGGCGCCCGGTCCACGGAGATGCTGGTCAGTTGCGTGCCGTGTGGGGCCAAGGTCGTGATGACCGCCGCCTTCGGCGAAAACGCCACCGCCATCCTGCCCCGCTGCCGGGGCCGTCACGCTCATCTCCGGCAGTTCGACGCAGACGGCTGCACCCAGCAGGTCCGCCCCATGCTGCTCGGAGCCTCCAACGCCTGGTTCCCTGCGACGCGCACGGTGCTCTCCATCCCGGTGAGCGCCGACTCCCTCGAGCAGACCGTCGCCGAGTGCTGGCCCACCCTCGACGCGGCCGACGCCCCGGTCACCTCGCCGGAGATGCTGGCCTTCGCCCTGAAAGCCGTCCCGGACTTGAAGCGCCTGGCCGGCTTCGACCCTGCCGCGGTCTGGGCCGCCATCGAAACGCGCCGGGCCGGCATCGCCGAGACAGGGGAGGAGACCGACCTCCTCGGTCCGGAGTGGACGGTCTTCGTGACCCCGCACCAGGCGCCGGAGTCCCGCGACTTCCGCCTCGGGCCGCCCGCGCAGCCTCCCGGGTTCGCCGAGCTCACCGTGGTCCCCGCCGAGCGCCTGCGGGAGGTGGTCGCCCTCTGCGGCTTCACCCGCGTCGACGGGCCGGACTCCGGGGTGGCCGCCGACGTCGAGGGCGTCGTCCGCTACGGGCCGCTGGCCCGCAAGCAGGTCAACTGGGTGCCGGCCGCCGAGGTCCGCGGCGAGGGCGTCTTCGTCCGCCTCCACGAGGACGCGGTGCGGGCCTGGGAGAGCTCCGTCGCCGGCGGGGACCACCTCGAGGCGCTGCGCGAGGCGCACCAGGAGTGGCGCCGGCGCCGGGGCCTCACCGACGTGAACGCCGGCTGGCCCGGCGAGCGCTACGTGCTGCTCCACTCGCTCTCCCACGCGCTGGTGAACGAGCTCGCCCTCGAATGCGGCTACTCGGTCGCCTCCATCCGCGAGCGGATCTACGCCCGAGAAGCGGACGACCCGGCCAAGGCCATGGCCGGCGTGCTGCTCTACACCGCCGCCCCGGACTCCGAAGGTACCCTCGGCGGCCTTGTCGCCCTGGCCGAGCCCGACGAGTTCGCCCGCGCGCTGGGCGCCGCCCTCGAGCGGGCCAAGCTCTGCTCGTCGGACCCGCTGTGCTCCAGCCATGTACCCGGCGAGGCCGACCCCGTCCTGCACGCGGCGGCCTGTCACTCGTGCCTCTTCCTCCCCGAGACCAGCTGCGAGCGCGGCAACCGCTACCTGGATCGCACCACGATGGTCGAGACCCTTGCCGAGGTCGGCATCGCCTTCCCGTTCAGCCCATGACCTTGTCCGTCGCATGAGCACTGGCGGAGACGCGCTGGCCGACGCGGTGCGTGAGGCCGCGCTCGTGCTGCCCGCCGCCCAGGTCCACCAGTTGGCCGCCACCATCCGGCCCTTCGAGAGCCCCGGCCCGGCGGCCCGCGCCGCGGCCACGGCGGCCGTCCCCACGCCCGTCGCCCGGGGACACGCCCGCCGAGTCGCCGAGGCCTGGGAGAAGAGCGGGGGCCTGCCCGGCGCGGCGGTCGCCACCGCGCTGCGTGCGGCGGCCGACTCCGTCGAGCGGGTGCGGGCGTCGCAGGCCATCGAGGTGGTCTGGACGGGACCCGCCACCCCTGAGGTGCCAGTCCGCCTCACCCCGGAAGTCCTCGCCGAGGTCATCTGCAGCGCCAGGAGCACGCTGATCCTGGTCAGCTTCGCCGCCTACAAGATCGCCGAGGTCAGCGCGGCGCTGGCCGCCGCCGCAGCCAGCGCGGTGGACGTGCGCCTGGTGCTCGAGACCGGGGGGGCCGACGGCGGCACCTTGAAGGGCCCGGGGGCGGCCGCCGCCTTCACCGAGCTGGCCGGGAAGGTCTCCTTCTACCAGTGGCCGGCCGACAAGCGGCCACTCCTCCCCGGCGGCAAGCATGGGTCGATGCACGCCAAGGCCGCCCTGGCCGACGAGCACACCGCGCTGGTCACCAGCGGCAACCTCACCGGCCACGCCATGAACGCCAACATGGAGCTCGGCCTCCTGGTGCGCGGCGGGCCGGTACCGCGGCGCCTCGCCCGCCACTTCCGCCAGCTCATGATGGACGGCGTCCTCACCCAGGTCCCATAGCCAACGGCACCACACGTGAGGACCGGCTCGGGTGGGGGTTGTAACCAAACCTGGTGCCGTCGTACAACCCGGCCATGACCTACGCACTCATGGTTGACGACACGGTCCTCTGAACCACCGACGACGAGGCCAACGTCCGCCGCATCCACCACCTTCTTCAGACTCTCATTCCTGCAACCGGCGCGCAGCGGCGAGGAAGCCTCTACATCCGGCCCGTACGGAAGGAGAAGGCCTGGCAAGGCGGCTGACCCAACCGTTTCGGCCCGTTCACCGAGCGACTCAGCGCCGACCTGGCTGACGGCGCGTTCACCTACGTCGTCGCCGCCCAACGCTTCACCGAGCCGATGCGGCGCACCGCCGGGTACCTGAACGCCGTCCACCGGCCCGGAGCACCAGGCAGCTGCGCGGCGAGCTCGAACGGGCCCTGGCGGCGCCCTGACAGGCGTCTGCCACTGCCTGGGCGTTACCAAGGCCGATGGCCCACCGACCGGCACCCCGGCAAGCGGGATGCTGGTCCGGTAGAACTGGGCACATGGTCAGCGCGGGGTCGGCGGGCGGGTCGGCGGGTGCGGTGGCGGAGCTGCAGGCTGGCGTCGCCTTCTGGCGCAGCAAGCTGGCTGTCGGCTGGCCTGCGGACTTCCACAACGCCGACTACCAGAAGTGGGGGCAGGAGCCCCGGACGTTCAGCGACGCCTGGTGGGTGCCATTTCGGCGTCGGCTGCACGACTGGGTGGCGCTGCGGCCCGCCACCTACGAGGAGGTGACCGCCCGGTTCGTCGCTCGCCGACAGGCCATCATCGACGCCTGGGCCCGGCACTGCGACCCGTATGCGGGGTGCGCCATCACTGCGGTCTCCTGGGAGCAGGTCGGGCCGTTCGCCGACCTGGTCGGCGAGATCAAGCCGATGCGGGGTCTGGCATCACCGGTGTTCACGTCGAAGTTCTGCCACTTCCTGCTGCCGAAGGTCTTCCCGGTTGTCGACAACGAAGGGTCCGGGAACCGCTGGCCGCACTATCGCGACTACTTCCTCCGTGTGCAGGACATCTGGCGGCAGACTCCGGCCGCCACCCAGGGCGCCCTGGTGGACATGATGGCCGCCGAGGTGGCCCGTTCAGGCGTCGGCCCCCATCCGGAGTTCCCGATGGTGAACAAGATCGTCGAGCTGCGCCTCATAGGACGCCAACAGATGGGGTCCGGGCCGCCGCCCAGCCCACCGCCGGCGCCCAACCTGCCACCTAACCCGCCGGCGGCGGCCACCGCACCCTGACCCTGGGCGTCAGCCACTTGGGGCGTTTGCCCGGGTCAGGCTCCGGAATGTCCATCTGACCGTTGGACGGACATTGGATGACCGTTCACACGTAGCAGGACGACCCCTCGGTGGCACCCGACTGCCGATGACGAGGAGCAGCGGGTAAAGCGGTCGGGAGCGCAGGGCTGGTGGCGGCGGTGCGATGGTGCAGGGCTGGAGACAGCCGTGCTCCCCG
>JAKAQW010000242.1 GCA_021819525.1 Actinomycetes bacterium | reverse complement strand
AAATCCGGGAGACGATCGCGGTCATGCTCGACATCTCCGTCTGAGCTCGACAACCCGTCCCCTACCGCTCACGAACGGCGTCCGGTACCCCAACCGCGCCGTGACCCGGATCGCCGGCTCGAGGTGACATCGTCTGCTCGAGACTTGCGACGTCCGGGAGGACCTGCCGGCCTCCCTTGCTCGTCGCGCGGGCGACTGGCACCAGGGAGCTACCCGCTTCCCCCTGCTGTCCTTCGCTGATCCGGCCACCACGGACGGCCGTTATCACCGTCGGCAAGGGACCGGCGTCTGGTACGCCTCGGACCAGGAGCAGGCCGAGCCCCGCCCCGCATCGCTGGACTCCTCCATCGCATCCGGCCCCATCCCGGCGTCCCTCTCGCCGTGCGGGAGCTGCTCAGTGCCCTAGCCGACGTCGGCACCGAAGCGATCCGGCGCCGACGAGAGAGGTGCTCCGTAGGTGTCGCAGATCGGGATCGCCAAGCGGGCACTGTCGGTCAGAAAGTTGTACAACTTCCTGTTATCCTGAGGTCATGGCAGAGACAGTGGTCCCCACGAGCGAGGTCCGGGCCGCCCTTGGTCAAATCACCAAGCGCTTCGACGCGGGCGACCCCGAGCCGGTCTTCTTCGGCTCGCACCGCCGCGCCCAGGCGGTGCTCGTGCCCATCACCACCTGGGAGAAGCTGCTCGCCTACGCCGAGGACGAGCTGGACCTCGACCTGGCTCGGCGACGACTTGCCGAGCGCCGCCCGTGGCTCAGCGAGGAGGACCTTGACTCGGCCTTAGCGGAGGCCGAGGAGAAGGCCTCCAAGCCCAGGCAGGAGTGACTCGCCGGGCAAAGCCAGCTCGCTACCGGCTCGCCGCCCACCCGGCTGTCCCGGACGACCTGGTGGCGTTGGCCGCCTACGGGCCAGAGGCAGTCGCCGCCGCCCGTACGGCGCTCGACGACCTCGCCCACGGCCGGGTGACCGGAAAGGCACTCGGTGACCGACGCGTCAGCGGTGACCTGACGGGCCTGGCCAGCGTCAAGTTCGACGTTCCCGGCAGCCCAACCCGAAGGTTTCGGCTCGTCTACGGCGACATCAGCCGCGATACCCGGGGCGTGGTGGCCATCGGTGTCCGCGACGAGCACGCCATCTACCGACTCGCTGCCGAACGGATCCGGGGCGGCCAGGGACCGGATCTCTCCGAGGAGTCCTGAGCAGCCCGCGGAGGGCCGGCGATCATGACCGCAACCAGTCCCAGTGGGCGATCGGCCAGTGAGACGAGACGACTTCCGCCTCTCATGCAGGCTCTCGAAGACGCACACCCTCGGGGGTGATGGTGAGAGTGAAGTCCACGCCGAGCGCAGCGGAGAGCCCTCGGCTGACGTGGGTGAGCATCGTGGTCGATCGACGCCGGCCTACCGGTCAAGCTCATCACCTGACGCCTGTCCTACATCGGGATCGTCCTACGGGTGCTCAGCCGGTTCCCCGTAGCGCTCCTGGGCGGCCTGCCGGCTGGTCCCGACCATGGCAGCGATCTGAGCCCACGTATGGCCGTGCTCACGGGCATCGGCCACGGCATCGGCCAGCTCGACCTGGCTCGTCGCCGTCGTCGAGGACGACGGCTTCCAGGAGGCGGCCGGCTCGGTCAGCGCCGATATAGAGGTCACGGTCGCCCTGATCGAGCACCCCGATGGCGTTGCGTACCGCGTGCTCGATGTCGAGGTCGACGACGCCGTGTTTACGGGCGTCGTCCGCGATCTCCACAGGTACAGGTTACCCTGCCCCGGTGTTCAGGGCAAGTTACCCTGCCCTCCGAGGGGGCTCCGCCGCCCGCTGGAGGATCCCCAACAGGAACAAGCTCTGCGCTACATGAACTGCAGCCGCGTTCAGCAGACGATCCACCTGCGGAGCAGTGGTCAGGCAGCGTCGCCGTGGAGGAGAGCGGCGAGTTTGCGGGCCTCGTTCTGGATGGCTTCCACCCGGGCGGTGACGGCGCGTACATCGAGAGAACCAGCGGCGCCCAAGGCGGCCTGCCGCATGAACGTGGAAAGGGGCAGGTTGGCAGCGCTGGCGGCCTGCTCGACGATGGAGAGCTCATCTCCTCGAAGCCGTACTGAGACCACCGTGGACACCTCGCCCGTCGGGCTGCGCTGCTCACCAGGCAACCGATCAAAGTCCTCCTCGAGCGCTGCCCGATCGTCCCTCGTCTTGTAGTCGGTCACGTCCCTACCTCCCACGCGCTGATGGGTCTGATCCGTCCGTTGCCCTTGTCGACGAGCGGGACCATCACGCGACGCCCGCCGTTGGTCTGACCGAGCGCAACGTGCGTTGCGGCTCGGTCCTTGCGGTTGCGCCGTATGTCCGGGTCACCAGCCAGGACCTGCTGCACCTCCGCGATCGAGACTCCATGCCGGGTGAGATGCTCCTCGTTGCCGTCATCGATCTCGATCTCTGTGATGTCCACACTCGATCCTCCATGCCGTATGACAATAGCAGGCGCCCCCGTCATACCGCTGTGAGACACCGCCGGTGTCCGCCAAGCCGAACGCTCTGCGATGACGGAGCGGGTGCCCTCGCTGCGGGCCGGGAAGCCCGCCCCTCTCTGCCCAGAGCGTGGTCACCGCCGGGCCAGGTGCACTGACCTGAGCCAGGTTCGCTGCCCGAGCGAAGCCTCAGCGCTCGCACGGATCGGCCGTACGGAGGCGGCTCGACCCGGGCGCCCCGAAGCGGCACTTCGGGGGCAGGGGTCAGTGGCGCTGGCGCTCGCGGACAGGGGGCACAGGGAGCCATTGTCACAACCGAAGTCGAGACTCGTCACCGCCGTTGGAAAGTCTTGAACGAGGAGGGCCAGTGGAGGATGAACCGACGGCGGGGCCGCCCGGTGAGGTCGCACTGACGCTCGAGCAGGCGCTGGACCTGCTGGCGACGCTGGAAGATGCCAGGGACATCCTCATCGGCAGCGACCACCTGTCCGTTCTGGCCCAAGTCGAGGATCAGATCCAGCGGCTGAGTCGTAGACTCGGCTTTGATCAGGGAGGTTCCGATGCCATCTGAACTGCTCAGAGCTTCTGAAGCGGCTCGGCGCCTCGACGTGCCGACCAAAGAGCTCCTTCGGCTGATTCATGAGCAGAAGCTTCGCTACGAGATGGTCGACGGCATCGCTCACGTGCCGGAAGATGCCCTAGAGGAGTATCGGGCAAGAGCGTCGTAAACCCCGCCCGCCGACCCGGGACCAACCGCCGGCAAAGGGATCCCACACACGACAAACCGAAGCGATCCGGCGCCGACGAGAGAGAGGTGCTCCGTAGGTGTCGCAGATCGGGATCCCCAACTGGGCGCGCTCACCCATCGTCGGCACTCACAGAGCGAGCGAGCCGTTCGTCGTAGCTCAGTAGGCCCCCGCCAAGCTCATGGGCGGTGGCCAGGACGATCGCGTCAGGCAGACGCAGGTTGCCGTGACGGGCCGTAAGCTCCGCGGCCCGCTCGGCCGTCTTGGCGTCGAGGGGTGACACGCGGATCCCCATCGCAGCAATCGCCTCACGAGCGTCACCGATGCGGTCGACACGTGCAAAGGCCACCATCGCCTCGCTGTAGGCACTGGCCGGGGCTACGAGCTCCGCCGACGCCTCGTCAGCGGCTTCGACGTCATCGACGGCGCGCTGGTGGTGAGGATCTGCGTCGTCCAGCAGCCCGATCAGGACGCTGGCGTCAAGGATCAGCGATCCCACTCGTCTCGCAACCGGTCAAGCTCTCCAGGTTCGTAGATTCCCGTCGCGATACCGGCGTGGCGACGCACCCGGGAGCCCCGAGCCGCTATGACGATCTCGCCGGCACCGATCGGTCGGACCGTTACCTCGTCGCCCGCTTCCAGTCCGGCGGCGCGCAAGGCAGCGACCGGGAGCGTCACCTGGTTCTTGGAAGACACTCGCGCCATGGCCTTTACTATACCATGGCACGAGTAAAGGCATCGTTGCCGCCACGCCTCCCGAGTGTGTCCCGGCCGACGATCCCCTTCCGGGCGGCGGAGCCCCCTCGGAGGGCAGGGTAACCTGCCCTCAACACCGGGGCAGGGTAACCTGCACCTGTGGAGATCGCGGACGACGCCCGTGAACACGGCGTCGTCGACCTCGACATCGAGCACGACATCGAGCACGCAGTACGCAACGCCATCGGGGTGCTCGATCAGGGCGACCGTGACCTCTACATCGGCGCTGACCGAGCCGGCCGCCTCCTCGAAGCCGTCGTCCTCGACGACGACGGCCAGCACCCGGCGGCTCGGAGCATCAGCGCGTGGCCGACGAGTGGTCGCCAGTGCTGACCCTGCGCCACCTGGTGCTCGTGCACGACAAGTGCTTCCGTCGCTGCTGCCTGGGGTCGACCCAGCCGTCCACCGCGCTCGGGTTGGCGCCCGACCTCGTGCCTGACCAAGAGGAGCCCGGCCTCGATCAGGTGGCGGCCCCGGGGCCTCGATGACGTGCTGGGCGTGCGAGACGAGCAGGTAGCTGAGCTGGAGCGTTGGCTGGCGACCTTGACCTCCGCGGACCTGTCGGTGTCCGCACCGGTACCTGCGGGTCCGGGATCGCCGTCGTACGCCGTACGCCCGAGGGAGGTCGATGCTCGAGTGAGCAGCAACTGGCCTAAAGACCTTCAGCTCAGCCCCGACGGCCGGGTGGGAGGCCTGGGTTCAAGGTGCCGGCTCTTTGGCGGGGTGGGCACCCCACGTCGGGAGGTCGAGCGTGGCCTCGAGCCCGGTGAGCAGGATGTCGAGGCCGCGTTCGAGCTCTGCGGCGCCGTCGTAGTGGGCGAGGGTCGAGGCGAGGCTGCGCAGTAGCGGGAACTGGGCGAGTGGGAGCCGGTGGAGGCCGAGCCGCAGCAGATCGTCGACTTCGTCGGGAGCCTCGACGAGCTCTTGGAGCTCGTTGAGGACGTGGCCGGTAAGAAATCCAAGCAGTGCCCGGTAGATGTG